>JBBEBL010000139.1:0-22574 GCA_040882345.1 Chloroflexota bacterium | reverse complement strand
CCCCCCCCCCGCGGGCGGGTCGCGGGAGGAGGCGCGGACCCTTGGTGGTGGTTCCGGCGTCAGGGACCGGCCGGGGCTAGGAGCTGGACGATGGATCGGTGCCGAAGAACGATCCCGGATCGAACTCGCCGCGACCCAGGCCGGGGCCGTCGCCCGTGAACCCTGGACCGCCGCGGCCCATGCCGGGACCAAAGCCGCGTCCCATGCCGCGCCCCGTGAGGACCGCGGTCGCGTTCATGGACCCGTCCGCCTGGGTGCGGCCCTGGACGGCCACGACCATGTCCACCGTGATGTCGGCGAGCGTCGCGTTCTCCGTTCCAGCCACGACATAGGTCGTCGTGCTGCCGACGTTGATGTTCCGTGACGTTCCGTCCGGCGTCCGGACGGTGATCGTGCTGGCGGTCTTGGCCGTGACCGTCCCCACGACGCGGTCGGCGGCGACCTGCACCGTCATGGCGGCCAGCTGGTTGTCGCCGGTCGAAGTGCCGAGAACGCGGGCCCTGGACCCAGCCACGAGGTCGGCCCTCGTGCCGTCACCGAGGCCGAGCTTGTAGGCCGTCGAGCTGGTGGTCGTGATGGTCCACACGGACCCGTCGCGCGTCGTGACCTTGAATCCGCCCGACGTCACGTCGCTGACCGAGCCGGCCACGGACGGGACGACCACCGCGATCGCGGTGACGGTGTAGCTGCCGTCGTCGTTGCGTGTCTGGGCGAAGCGGACCTGGTCGCCGACCTTGAGGTCCGCGAGCGAGGCGGCCTGCCCACCCTTCGTGATCTTGACGCTGCTGGTGACGGTGATCGTCCGCGACCAGCCGTCGTCCGTCCGCAGCGTCACGCCGGAGCCGCTGATGGACCCGATGGTGATGTCGCGGAACAGGCCACCACCGCGCGGGCCACGGTCGCGCGGAGCTCCGGCAGACTGGTCCGTGGAGGGATCGACCGCCGGTGCGTAGAGTGTCGTTCGCGCGTCCGCGATACCGGAGGTGGCGGCGTCCAGGCCCTGACCCGCCGGCGCGGCGGTGGCCCCGGCGACGCCGGCGAACGCCAGCCCGAGCGCGGCGCCCGCGACGAGGAGGACTCGGCCCCGACCTGGTCGTGCGGCTCGCTGCTTGGACGGCTCGACGGCGGGGTCGCTCGCCGGATCGGTTGACGGCGTGGATGTCATGGTCGTGGTCTCCGCTGCGTGCGCCCTCGGGGTCGAGGGCCTCGACTGACGACCACGATGGGCGTGCTTCATGAGGTCGTCATGAGAACGCGGGGCGAGGCGATACTACGTCCGTGATCGCCGGTGGATCGTCCGTGCTCGCGCTCATCCCGGCCTTCCAGGAGGGGCCGCGCATCGCGGCCGTCGTGACCGCCGCCGCTCGTCACCTGCCGGTCGTCGTCGTGGACGACGGCTCCACGGACACCACGGCCGAGGCCGCCGAGCGGGCCGGCGCCACGGTCCTGCGGCAGATGTCCAACGCCGGCAAAGGTGCCGCGCTGCGCGCTGGTTTCCGGCACGCCCTTGATGCCGGGTACGAGGCGGTCGTCACGCTGGACGCGGACGGGCAGCATGACCCGGCCGAGATCCCCCTGTTCCTTGCGGCGTTCGTGGCGTCTCGACCCGGGCTGGTCGTCGGCCGACGGGACTTCCGGGCGATGCCGCCCATCCGTCGAGTCTCCAACACCATCGGCGGCTGGGTCCTGTCCGCGGCCATCGGCCGGCGGGTGCCGGACAATCAGAGTGGTTATCGTCTCGTGGCTGCACCGCTCATGCGGGCGCTGCTGGACAGTGACGAGTCCGGTTTCGAGTTCGAGGTCGAGATGATCGCGCGCTGCGTGGCGCTGGGACTGCCCATCACCTGGGTGCCCATCCGCACCATCTACGCGGGGGAGCCGTCCCACATCAAGGCATGGCGCCATCTCACGGAGTTCCTGCGGGTCACACGGAAGGCTCGGCGCATCGTCCGCGGCTGATCTGGGCCCCTGACCCGACCGTGGTACTCGCGACTACCCCAAAGTACGGCTTGGAGCACCCCCTGCCGCACTCCTACGCTCTGCCTCACAGCGGGCCGGACCTTACCTCTGAGTACCCCAGGGGACCGGACTCGCCGAGAAGTGCGCAGAACTGAGGCAACCAGACCATGGCATCGATGGCCGTCAACGAACTGGGACCGATGCTCACCGCGACCGAAGTCGCCGATATGCTCCACCTCCACGTCAACACGGTGAAGCGACTCGGCGACCGCGGCGAGCTGCCGTTCTATCGCGTCTGCAAGCGGGGCGATCGCCGCTTCCGCCTTGACGACGTGATGCAGTTCCTCACCCAGAACCGCTAGCGCCGGACCGAACGCGTCCGACCGCGGGTCGGGCGAGGGACCTGCGCGCTTCCTGGGCGCCCACCCCGTGCCGGGGCGGGCGCTCGCTGCTGTCCCGATCAGTCGCGCGGGATGGCGCCCAGCGTCTCGCCGAAGATCTCGATCGCTTCGCTGATCTCCGCGGCCGTGACATCCAGGGGCGGGAGCCAGCGCACGACCTCGTGCTGGGGTCCGCAGGTCAGGATCAGCAACCCGGCGTCCGCGCTGGCGGCGATCAAGCGGTCCGGCAGGCTGCCGTCCGCCTCCCGCGTGGTCTGATCGCGCACGAACTCCACCCCGACCATCAGGCCGGGCCCGCGCACGTCGCCGATCCGGTCGTCCTCCGCGGCGATCCGCTCCAGACCGGCTCGCAGTTCGGCACCGCGTGCTACCGCGTTGCCCACGAGATCCTCGTCGCGGATCGTCTCGAGGACCGCCAGGCCGGCCGCACAGGCGACCGGATTCCCGCCATAGGTGGAGCCATGGGCGCCTCTGCCCCAGCGCTCCTGGACCGCCCGCGACGACACGATGGCGGACAGCGGCAGCCCGTTGGCGATGGCCTTGGCAACGACGACGACGTCCGGGACGATCCCGGCATGCTCGAACGCCCACATCCGGCCGGTCCGCCCAAAGCCCGTCTGGACCTCGTCCATGATCAGCAGGATGCCGTGCTCGTCGCAGAACGCGCGTAGTCCCGCGAGGAACGCCGGCGGTGCCGGGTTGAACCCGCCCTCGCCCTGTATCGGCTCGATGATGATCGCCGCCACGCTCGTCGCCGGCACCTCCGACGCGACCAGCGTCCGAAGGTGCTCCATGGAGACGGAGACGGCGCGCGCCTCGTCGCCGCCGAAGTCGTGATAGACGGCCGGGAACTGCGTGAGGTGGATGCCCGGCAGCGCCGGTAGGTAGCCGGTCCGGTAGTTCAGCGCGGAGCTCGTGACGGACATCGCGCCCCAGGTCCGGCCGTGGAATGCCCCGCGGAAGGCGATGATCTCCGACCGCCCGGTGACGCGGCGGGCCAGCTTGAGGGCTCCATCGATCGCCTCCGACCCCGAGTTCAGGAACATCACCGAGTCGAGCGGGTCCGGGAAGGTCGCCGCCAGTTCGTGGGCGAGGCGCGAGACCGGCTCCGTGAAGCCGAGCGCTGAGACGGGGCCGATCAGGCGGTCCACCTGCGCGTGGATCGCGGCCGTGACGCGCGGGTGGACGTGGCCGAGCGCCGTGACGGCGATGCCGTTGGCGAAGTCGAGATAGGCGCGTCCGGCGGTGTCGTAGAGACGATGGCCCGCACCGTGGCTCCACTCACGCTCGAAGTAGCGGCCGAGGACGGGGGTCAGGTTCGAGGCATGGTCCATACCCGGAGTGTATCGGGCGGGACGCGCCCGCGAACCCGCGCCCGGCCGCGTACGATGCGGTCATGGTCGACTTCACGCTCACCGATGAGAACAAGCTGGTCCAGCAGGCAGCGCGGGCCTTCGCCGAGGCGGAGATCCTGCCGCACATCCGCGCGTGGGACACCGGCGATGGGTACCCCCGCTCCGTGATCGACAAGCTGGCCGAGCAGGGGTTCCTGGGTGCGCCGATCCCCGAGGCCTACGGTGGTTCCGGGATGGACTACATCAGCTTCGCGATCCTGTGCGAGGAGCTGGAGCGGGCCGATAGCTCGTTCCGGGTCACCCAGAGCGTCCACGTGGGCCTCAACTCCCTGGCCCTCCTCCAATGGGCCACGGAGGAGCAGCGGCAGCGCTGGCTCGTGCCCCAGGCGCGCGGCGAGAAGCTCGCGACATTCGCCCTGACGGAGCCCGGTGTCGGCACGGACGCGGGAGCCCTGCAGACGACCGCGCGTCGCGACGGCGACAGCTATCGACTCAACGGCCAGAAGATGTGGATCAGCCTGGCGGACCTCGCCGACCACTTCCTGCTGTTCGCGAGTGTCGATCGCGAGAAGAAGCACAAGGGCGTGACCGCCTTCCTCCTGGAGCGCGGCATGCCGGGCCTGTCCACCGGGACGCTCCACGGCAAGCTCGGGATCCGGGCCGGCAACACGGGACTCGTCAACCTGGACGACGTGGTCGTCCCCGCGGACCACCGCATCGGCGAGGAAGGGGAGGGGTTCCTGGTCGCGATGAGCGCCATCGACCAGGGGCGCTACACGGTCGCGGCCGGGGCGGTCGGCCTCGCCCAGGCGTGCGTCGATGCCAGCGTGAAGTACGCCCACGAGCGGCGGACGTTCGGCAAGGAGATCGGCGAGCACCAGCTGGTCAAGCAGCTCATCGCCAAGATGGTCGCCGGGACGGAGATCGGCCGCCTGCTGGTGTGGCGCGCCGGCTGGCTCAAGAACCAGGGCCTGCGCAACACGCGCGAGACGAGCCTCGCCAAGTGGCACGCCACGGAGCACAGCGTCCAGAGCGCCCTGGACGCCATCCAAGTCCACGGCGCCAACGGCTATAGCGACGAGTTCCCGGTGGAGCGCTACCTGCGCAACTCGAAAGCGGCCGTGATCTACGAGGGCACGAGCCAGCTCCATACCCTCATCCAGGCCGACTACGCGATGGGCTACCGCGAGGATCGGCCCCTGCGCTGCGAGCCGTGGCCGGCCCAGGGCTGGGCGAAACCCACGGCGTGACCGGCTGGTCCGCGGCCGAGCGCGCGACGGTCCGGGCCGTGTGCGAGACGTTCGTGCCGGGGCCCTCGGAGCGGGTCGCGTCGTTGCTGCTGGAGGCGCTGGAACGCGCCGCGGATCCGGCCCAGGTGGTCCAGCTGCGGCTCGTCCTCCGCTCGATGGAGTCGCCGATCGCCAACTTCGCCCTGGGTCTCGGGCCGACCTCCTTCTCGCGGATGTCCGCCGCGGCACGCGAGGCGTGCCTGTTGGCCTGGGGCACGTCGCGCATCCCGCAGCGACGCACGGCGTTCAACAGCCTGCGCAAGCTCGCCACGTTCATCGCCTATGCCGATCCGGGTGAGCCAGGGGCGCCCAGCGCGCTCCACGCCGCCATCGGCTACCAGCCCGACTCGCCGCCCCTTCCTCCCGACCCGACGCCCATCGTCCCGTTCCGTCTTCCGTTCGACAGCGGGGCTGCAGACGAGCCGATGGTGCTGGATGCGGACGTGGTGGTCGTGGGTTCCGGAGCGGGTGGCGGGGTCGTGGCCGCGGCCCTCTCGGCCGCCGGGCGGTCCGTGGTCGTGCTGGAAGCCGGCCCGTTCGTTGACGAGGCATCCATGCCGCGCGACGAGCTGGACGCCTTCAGCCGCCTGTATCTCAACCACGGTCTGCTCGCGACATGGGACGGGGCGGCCACGCTGCTGGCGGGTTCCGGGGTGGGTGGTGGCACCCTCGTGAACTGGATGACGACGATCGCCGCGCCGGCCGGCGTCCGTGACGAGTGGCGACGGGACCACGGCCTGGATGGGCTGGAGGACGGCCCGACCGACGGCGAGGGCTGGACCGCCGACGTTGCCGCCTTGGAACGCGAGCTCGGGGTGGCGCCGACGGCCTACGTGCCGCCCAAGGACCAGGTCATCCTGCGCGGGGCCGCGGCGCTCGGGTGGGACGCCGCCCCGATCCCGCGCAACGGCCCGGACTGCGACGACTGTGGCAGTTGTGGGTTCGGGTGTCGGCGCGGGGCGAAGCGCTCGGGGATCCGCGGTCACCTCGCGGCGGCCCACGCGGCCGGGGCCAGGATCGTGCCGAGGGTCCGCGTGACGCGGGTCCTCGTGGAGGGCGGCCGGGTCGTCGGCGTGGAGGGCTTGGCCCTGGTCCCGGACCCCGCCACGGACGAGCCCATCCCCGATGCGGCCTCCCCGGGCGGCGTGCGAACCCGCATCCTGCGCGTGCTGGCCCCCCAGGTCGTCCTGGCGGCGGGGGCGCTGCGGACCCCGGCGATCCTCCAGGGCTCCGGGCTGGCGCACCCCGCCATCGGTCGCCACCTTCGCATCCATCCCGTGTCCGGCGTCGTGACCCGGATGCCGACCCCCGTGGAGTTGTGGCGGGGCCCCATGCAGGGCGCCCGTTCCCTGGAGTTCGTGGATGGCGACTCGGGGCGCAACGGGTATGTCATCGAGTCCGCCCCCGGGCATCCGGGTCTCGTGGCGCTCGCGCTGCCATGGGAGGGGGCAGCGGCCCACGCGGCGATCATGGCCGACGTCCGCCACCTCGGCGTACTGCTGGCCGTGACCCGTGACGGCGGCGAGGGACGCACCACCCTGACCCGCGCGGGCCGGGTCCGCATCGACTACCGACTCGATGCGGCCGGCATCGCGACGCTGCGCCACGCGCTGGGCAGCTGCGCCCGGCTGGCGCGGGCGGGTGGCGCGACCGATGTCATGGCCCCGGCCGTCCGGCCGGCGTGGTACCGGGCCTCGGAGCATCCCGATGCGGCATCCGCCGATCGCGGATTCGCGACCTACCTGGATCGCCTGGCGGCCTTCGATTTCTCGCCCAACCGCGCCGCGCTGTTCTCCGCGCACCAGATGGGCACGGTCCGGATGGGCGCGGATCCGCGCGACCATGCCTGCGACCCGCACGGCCGGCTGCGGGCCGGCTCCCGCGACGACACGGTGGTGCGTGGTCTGTACGTCGCCGACACCTCCCTCTTCCCGACGGGTCTTGGCGTCAATCCGATGCTGACGACGATGGCGCTGGCCCGACGGGTCGCGCGGACGGTGGCGGCGGAGCGCTGACGGCCCGTCGTGCGTCCCGCGGCCCCGCCATCCGGCTCCGGGCGGTGACGATCAGCGCGACCGCGGCGACGATGACGGCGCCCGCGACCAGTGTCCGGACCTCGATCGCCTCACGCAGGATGATGGAACCGAGGATGACCGCGACGACCGGGTTCACGTACGCGTAGGTCGCGATGAGCGGCAGCGGCGCCACCCGGAGAAGCCACCCATACGCCGTGAAGGCGAGCAGGCTGCCGATGATCGCGAGGTAGGCGAAGGCCGCCAGCGACTCGCCGGAGATGGCCGCCGGAGTGAATCGCCCGAACTCGCCACTGACCAGGGCCATGACCATCAGCACGCCGCCACCGGTCACCATCTGGGCCCCGGTGTTGACGAGCGGCCGTCGCGGCAGGACCGCTCGATGCGAAGCGAACAGCGAACCGATGGACCAGGCGATGGGCGAGATGATGAGAGCCACGACGCCGGCCGGATCCAGGGCCCCGGCGGAACCCAGCGCAGTGGGCCCCACGAGGATGGCCACGCCGATGAAGCCGACGATGATCCCGGCGACGGCCATCCGCGGCAGCCGCTCGCCCAGGAAGATCCCCCCGAACACGGCGACCCAGACCGGCATGAGCGCCACGAGCAGGGCGGCGATGCCGGACGGGATGGTCTGCTCGCCCCACGCGACCGAGCCCATGCCGCCACCCAGCAACAGGGCGCCCACGATCGCGCTGTCGCGCCACTCGCGGCGGGTCGGCGGGACGAAGTCCCGGCCGCCGCGCACGACGGTCCAGGCGAGGAGCGCTGCCCCGGCGAGGAGGAACCGCGCTCCGGCCATCAGGAATGGCGGGATGGTGTCCACCGCGACGGAGATGGCGAGGTAGGTCGAGCCCCAGACGAGGTACAGGACGAGCATCCCGAGGGCGACCGACCGGGGATCCGCCGCGGGGTGGACGGGGCGCGCCAGGCGCTCCTGGCGCTCCTGGCGCAGGCTTGGCTTAGGTGATTGGTCCAAGGCGAGATGATACGACGACGGGAGGGTGGTCGCCCTGCGCGTCAGGCGGCGAGGCCCGCCCCGGACACCGGCCGGCATACGTGGCACGGCCGGTAGCCGGCGGTCGTCGCGGCGCGCAACGACCGGAAGTCCACGCGGTGATGCGGGCTGATCCGCCGCGCGTGGCGACAGGTGGGCAGGCAGACGATGTGGGTCGTGTCCGAGCCCACGTAGCGCAGCCCTCTCGCCGCGAACGCCTCCAGGCCGTCCGGGTCCACGCCCTCGTCGCGCAGGATCGTCCGCTTGTTGTCCGGGCCACCCAGCGAGTACTGGCCGATCGTCCCGTCCATCCGGACGACGCGGTGGCAGGGCACGATCAGCGGTACGGGGTTGTGCCCGAGAGCGGTGCCGACCGCCCGGACCGCCTTCGGTCGGCCGATCTCCGCGGCGACCCATCCATACGGGCGCACCTCACCGCGCGGGATCTCCAGCGCCTTGCGCCAGACGTCCTGCTCGAACGGGGAGTGGCCGCGCAGGTCCAGCGGGATCGTCGCCCGACGGTCACCAGCGAGCCGCCGCGCGATGGCCCTGGCCAGCCGCTCCGGGAGCGCTTCCGCGACGAACGCCGGTCGGCCGGTCATGGCCGCGTGTCGGGCCGCGAAGGATGCATCGTCCAGGGCGAGGTCCACCATCGCGACTCCGCGACCATTCCAGGCAACGGACAGCGGCCCGATCGGCGAGTCCAGCCGCGCGTGGAAGTCGGCGAGACCGACCTCGACGAGGACGGACGGGCGCAGTGCCGGCGGCGCCGGAACGGCCAGCGCGGTCATGGCCGCCTCGATGGTCGGGGCGTCGGCCGGGGAGCGCCGTGGGATCGTCATGCGGTCATCTCCGTGATCCTGGCGAGGGCGGCCTGCTCGTCGTCGATGATCCGCCGCAACATCGCGATGCCGCGGTGGACCTGGGCCTTGACGGTGCCTTCCGGGCGGCCAAGGACGGTCGCGATCTCCGGGTAGGCCAGGCCGTCCACGTGGCGCAGGACGATCGCGATCCGGTACGAACGGGGCAGCGCGGCGAGTCGGTCGGCCCACTCATCCCGCTCGTCTCGTCGCTCGGCGATGGACGCCGGCGCTGTGGATGGGCCCGCCTGTGGCTCCGCGTCCATGCCGTCCGGCCACCCCAATGGCAGCGGCGGCTGTCCGCGCGCCGCGCGCCGTGCGCCGACCGTTCGGCAGCGGTTGAGGACGATGGTCGTCAGCCAGCCACGCAGATGCAGCGCACGGATGCGCGCGGGCTCGTAGCTGGCCAGCGCCCGGTACGCCCTGACGAGCGCGTCCTGGGTGGCTTCCTCGGCATCGCGCGGGTCGCCCAGGGTCCGCAGGGCGATCGTGTACAGCCGGTCCTGGTGGCCGGTGACGAGGTGATCGAAGGCCGCGTCCAGGTCACGCGCGAGGTCTCGGGTCAGCCGGTCATCCGCGTCCATCACCGGGTAGAACCACGGACATCACGGAACCGTTGCATGCCCGGAACGGTACCGCCGTCCGCGCCCCCCCGAGTGGGTCAGCCGCTGATCTCGAACGTGCCGGTCATGTCCGGGTGGATCCGGCAGTGGAACGGGTACTCACCGGCCGCGCTGAAGACCAGGCTTCCTGAGGCGTCCTTGCCCAGGGTCGGCGTGGTGCATGAGCCCACATCGAGGGTGGCCGTATGCGGTGCCCCGTCCGAATTCGTGAACGTGATGACCTCCCCGACCTTGGCTTGGACCCGGCCCGGCGCGAACGCAAAACCCTGGATCTGGACCGCCACCGTCCCGGTCTCGGTGGACGGCAGGCAGGTGTCTGCCGTGGGCTCCGTGGGCGACGGCGTGGTCGGCGCGGTCGTTGGCGCTGCGGTCGGCGCCGTGGTGGGTGCGACGGTCGGCGCCGTGCCGGTGGAGCAGGCGGCGAGGACCAGGGCGAGACCGGTCAGCACGGACAGGATGGGCGGCAGGGGTCGGGACATCGGGTCTCCTCCTCGGGCGCCAGGGGCGGCGCGATCCACGGACAGGTACGTCGCCACGGCCCCGCCGGTTTCGCCGGCCACCGGAGTCCAGGCGGGATGCGTATCGTTGACCGGGTGACGCACCCGACCGATGCGGCGACCGTTCGCCGGCTCCTGCTCCACGAGGCCGCGGTCCACGCGGTCCCGGGCCGGCGACTTACCGACCTTGAGGACGGCATCCTGCTCCTGGATCCGGACAACGCCGAGCCGTTCTGGAACCGCCTTGCCGCCGCGAGATGGCCTGACGAACCGGCCGCGTTCGATCGGCGACTCACGGAAGTGGCCCTGCGATTCGCCGCGATGGGCCGTCAGCCACACATCTGGGTGTCGCCGCCCCACGACGAGCCGCGGGACCTCGCGGCCCGTCTGGCAGCGAACGGTTTCGAGGACACAGGCCCGGGCCTCCTCATGGTCGCGCGGGACCCGACGCCAGCCCGCTCGGCGCTGGCTCGCGACCCCGGTCCGGCGGTCACCGTGGAGCGGGTCGGGGCGCTGGCGGGCGCTCTCGTCGAGTCGATGGCGACGTCCATCGTGGGCGTCCTCCTGTCCGCGTTCGGCGTGCGCGAGGAGCGCCGAGACGGGGTCATGGCGGAGACCGTGGCCTCGCTCGCCGACGCGCGCTTCACCCACTACGTCGTGCGCATCGGGGAGATGCCCGCCGCCGTCGCCCGCGGGGCGACCTTTGACGGCGCCACGTACCTGTCATCCATCGGGACCTCGGAGTGGGCCCGTGGTCGCGGCCTGGGGCGGCTGGTGACCGCGACCGCGACGCTGGACGGCCTGGATGCCGGGAGCGACTGGGTCCACCTTGGCGTCTTCGTCGACAACGATCCGGCCATCGCGTTGTACCGGCGTCTCGGCTTCGAGACGAGCGGCGACCCCGGGCCGGACATGCTGCTCGTCGGCCGATGAGCAGCGACTTACCCATCGTCCTCGCGAAGGGATGGGCCACCGTGGACACGGACCGGGCGGTGGTGGAGATGGCCCACCTGCTGCGGTCCGGGTCCGACTTCCGGATCGCGGCCCCCTGCCAGCACCTCGGGGCGCGCTGCTGGATCGGCGTGGCCCGCGACGACACGCCGGACGGGGTGGGCCTGATCGTCATCCTTGAGCCGTCCACGGAAGGACGCCTGGCCGCGACCCTCGCGCGCCACGGGGAGGGATGGTGCGCGACGTGGGAGGTCGCGGGAGCCGCTCGTGATGACCCCACGGCGAGGGCCTCCGTCCGCCGGGACGGTCCCCTGGGCCTGGAGCGCCTGGTGCCGGGCCCCACCGCCGGGCCCCACCGCCTTGTCGTCGAGAGCGATACCATCGGACCATGACCGAGACCGTCCTGACCATCCGGCCAGCCACGCCGGACGACGCCGAGATCATCGCCACCCTGTTCACGGACGAGGGCTACCCGGCCGGGCCAAGCGACATCGTGGAACGGCTGGGACGGTTCGCCTCCGACCACGGGCGAGTCCTCGTGGCCGAGCACGACGGCGGTGTCCTGGGCGTGATCGCGATGCACGCGCTGCCACGCTTCGAGCACGACGATCACATCGTCCGGATCCTGGCGCTGGTCGTTGATGCCGGCGCCCGGGAACGCGGCGTGGGACGGGCGCTCATGGCCGCAGCAGAGGGCTTCGCGGCGGAGATCGGGGCCGCGTTCACGGAGATCACCGCCGGCCACCACCGGCCGGAGGCGTTCCGACTGTACGAGTCCCTGGGGTACGACGCCTCGGTCACGGCCTACCTGCGGAAGCGACGCTGACCGACGCTCGACACCAGGGGCGCTACCAGCGCTCCTCGTGGATGAGCTCGGCGAGCGGCCGACGGCCGCCGGCCTTCGGTGGGCGCGTCAGATCCGTCGGGTCCGCGGGATACCCGAACGACAGGATGTACTCGCAGTGGTGGTCGGCCGGATAGTCCAGTAGTTCGCGGGCGCGATCATGCTCGTAGACCGTCGCCGGCACGCTGCCGATCCCAAGCTCCCACGCCGTGAGCATCATCGCGTCTGCGGCCTGGCCCAGGTCGAACATGACCGACAGCGGGGCATCCGCGGCCGCCGGGTCCGGCGTCACCAGCGCGATGCCGACCGCCGCGCCCGCCAGGTGCCCGGCCCATGGTCCCAGCGTGGCCAGTTCGCCCAGGTGGTCCCGGTCGCGGCACACGATGAACGACCAGCGCTGGAGGTTCTTGGAGCTCCCGGCCCGTCGCCCGGCGTGCAGGATCCGGTCAAGATGGTCCGGCTGGAGAGGGCGGTCCACGAAGCGGCGGATGGCACGCCGACCGGAGATGGCATCCCAGATCGGCGCATCGCCGCTCACCGGGAGGTCTCGGCGGTGACGTCCGGCAGATCCGCATCCACCGCACCCGGACGGTGCGATGCGCCGGGACGCGCGATGTCCGCCAGGCCGCGGAGCCCGGCCGGGGTGGCGGCGACGGCCGCGAACGGGGTCTCCCCGTCCGGGATCCGCTCCGCTGGTGTCGCGGCCGCGATGCGCGCGGCTTCGTCCGGTGGGAGCGGCCCGCCCAGCGCACGTGCCAGGAAGCCGGCGACCGCGGCCCGGTATGCCGGGAACTCGTACAGCCAGGAGTGCTGCCCGCCGGGGATCGTCAGGGTCTCCACGGGCGCGGCATCCGGGGCGGTCCTGGCGGCACGAGCAGCGGTCGCCAGCCGGTCCATGTGCGCGAACGGCACCACCTGGTCCTCGTCGCCGTGGGTCAGCAGGAGCGGGCCGGCGTAGCGAGCGACGGCCGCCGTCGCGGAGATCTCCGGGACCCGGTGGCCGCGCGGGGCGAGATAGACCCGCGTCGTCAGCCACGCCAGGGGGTAGGCGATGAGATCCGGGATCGGCAGGCGGGCAAGGCGGAACGTCTGGCGCGTGAGCCGCAGGGGATCGGCCGGGCCGGAGGTCGCCACGATGGCCGCGACGCGCTGGTCCGCCGCCCCGGCGAGGACGGCCCCGATGGCGCCCATCGAGTGGCCGACCAGGGCACCCACCGTGACCTCGTCCCGCGCCACCAGCGCATCGAAGGTGGCGAGGGCGTCCAGCCCGAACTCACCGGCGCTGATCGGCAGGGTCTCCGGGGGGTTCGCCCCGTGACCGCGGACGTCGATCGTCAGGCAGTGGAAGCCGGCGGCGTTGAGGAAGACCGCGTTCGGCAGCGTGCGATCACGGGCCGACTCCCAACCGTGGACGAGCGCGACCCCAGGACCGGGCTGGCCGCCGCGGGCCGGGATGAACCACGCCGGCAGCTCGATGTCGCCGGATCGGACGGTGATGGTCTCGAACGGCAGCCCCAGGTCCGCCGGCGTCGTCGTCGGCGGGCGCTGGCGGGGGTAGCCGGCCCGGGCGCGATAGACGAGCGCGAAGCGATAGGCCAGACCGAGCGGCGCGGCGGCGAGCGCGGCCGCGAGTCCGGCGCGGCGTACGAGTCCCATGCGCAAAGGGGACGCCACCGGAGCGGACCCTGTCAAGCGCCCGCTTTTCGGGCGGTCCAGCCGTACACTGGGCGGGTGTCCAAGCGCGATCCGCATGATGTCCTCGGGGTCAGGCCGGGCACCGACCCCGCCGCGATCAAGCGCGCGTGGCGACGACTGGCACGGGCCAACCACCCCGACCTGACCGGTGACGACCCGGCGCTATCGCGAGCGGCGACCCGTCGCATGGCCGAGATCAACGATGCCTATGCCGCGCTGATCCGCGAGCCGGAAGGGGTGCGACCATCCGACGTCGAGCGCGCCGACTTCGGTGCCGAAGCTGCCCCTCGGCGCGGCGGCCCGCCACCGCCCAGGCCCACTCGGCCGGTCACCGCTCGCGTGGACACCACCGACACGATCCGCCCGAGGAATCAGACCACCGGCGGCGGCGCGGACGGCGTGGCCGCGGGCGCGCGTCACGCCGGTCCACTCCCCGGGCAGGCGCCGCCGCGCGGTGAGCCGTTCCCGCGCGAGGCCCCCCGAGCCTCGACGCCGACGGGACCGATGGAGCGCGACCGGGTCCGTCACTTCCGCCGTCCGGCGCCGCCATCCCTGGACGCCGCCCGGGCGCACGTCATCGAGTTCGGCAAGTTCCACGGGCACACCCTCGGGGAGATCGCCGCGTTCGAGCCGTCGTATATCGACTGGGTCGCAGGTACCGTCACTCGGGACCCCGAACTGGTCGCCGCGGCCCGCGTCATACGGCGTGACCTGGATGCCCGCGGCGTGGCGCGGCGCTCGCACCCCACCCCGGTCAGGCCAGGTCGGACCGCCTGATCTGCGGCCGGGAATCACGATCGCCCCCCGGTGGTCCGAGGGGCGATCCCGATACGTGATGGATGACCAGCTGGAGCGATAAGCGCTGCCGTCCCGACGGTCTTACGGGCCCGATGGCCGAAGATCCGGTTACTCGGCTCGTGACCGGGATCCGGGATCCCTCCCTCGAACCTCCTCGAGGAAGCGTCCGTCTCCCGATCCGTGACCGACGCCCCAGGTTGTTGCCCCGGTTCGATCGCGGGTCGGCGTAGGCAGAACGGTACGGGGCCCGGCGGTGAAGGGGCAATGGAACCCTCGTCCGGGTCCAGCGCGGCGGAAGGTCGGGCGCATCCGGGCACCATCCCGGGACGCGGGTACCAGGTGCCAGCACGCACCGGGCACGGCACCCCCGGGTCTCGCGCACGCCGGGCCGACCTCCCGTACCCTGTCCGGGATGCTCCCACGATCCCGCGCCCTGCGCTCGCTCGTCATCGTCATGCTCGTGGCCATCGCTGCCTGTAGCGGACCAGGAGTCGAGTTCGACCCGACCGGGCCGTGCACGGCAGACGGTGCCGCCCCCGGCGCCTACCCGGAGCTGGAGGCGCGCATCCCCACGAGCTACGAGGACCGCGGCCCGGACACGCTGGACTCGGGCCGCAACTGCACGGCGGAGAACCTCGGCGAGCTCGCCGAGGCCGGCATCACGGAGGTCCGGTTCGCTGGCGGGACGTGGGACTTCGGTGGCAATCGTGCCGCGGCCCTGGTCGTGTTCACGGCACCGGGCCTCACGGCGGACCGCATCGCCGACTTCTATGCCGCCAGCGCCCTCGCCGCCAACCGCACGCAGATCACCGGCGTCTCCACGCCCACGCTGGCCGGTCAGTCCGTCCGGCGGCTCGATTCGACGACCGGCGAGCGGATCCAGACCGTCGTCGTCTGGCCGGCGGCGGACCGCGACGTCGTCAATGTCGTGATCACGAACGACCTGCCCGACCCCAAGATCGAGGCGGCGGTGGCGGCCTTCGCCGGGCGCTGACCACGGACCGCTGATGCTAGAGTCGGCGCCATGACGGAGCGGTCGAAGGCGATCCCCGAGCGCAAGGCGCGCTTCTCGACGATCAGCGACATGCCGATCGATGGGCTGTACGGACCCTGGTCCCTGCCCGCCGACGCCGACGTGCGGATCGGCCTGCCCGGCGAGCCGCCGTTCACGCGCGGGATCCACCCGAACGGGTACCGGAGCCGGCTGTGGACGATGCGCATGTTCGCCGGGTTCGGCGCGGCCGAGGACACCAACGCCCGCTTCCACCAGCTGCTCGCGGCCGGCCAGACGGGGCTGTCCATCGCCTACGACATGCCCACGCTGTACGGCTACGACACGGACGATGCCGAGGCGGAGGGGGAGTTCGGGACGTGTGGGGTCGCGGTCAGCAGCCTCGCCGACATGGAGGTCCTGCTGGAGGGGTTGCCGCTGGACCGCGTCAGCACGTCCATGACGATCAACTCTCCAGCGGCGCCGATCTGGGCGATGTACATCGTCGCGGCGGAGAAGGCCGGCGTCCCGCGTGATCGCCTTGAAGGCACGACCCAGAACGACATCCTCAAGGAGTTCATCGCGCAGAAGGAGTTCCTGTTCCCGCCGGACCCGTCCATGCGCCTGGTGACGGATACCATCGAGTTCGGGACACACGAGCTCCCGCGCTGGAACACGATCTCCATCAGCGGGTACCACATCCGCGAGGCGGGCTCCACCGCCGTCCAGGAATTGGCGTTCACCATCGCGGACGGGATGGCCTACGTGGAGGCCGCTCTCTCGCGCGGCCTTCGGGTGGACGACTTCGGACCGCGCCTGTCGTTCTTCTTCAACAGCCACTCCGACTTCTTCGAGGAGATCGCCAAGTTCCGCGCGGGCCGGCGGATCTGGCACGACCTGATGACCGGGCGCTACCACGCCGAGAACGAGCGAAGCGCCTGGATGCGCTTCCACACCCAGACCGCCGGGGTGTCGCTGACCTCGCAGCAGCCGCTCAACAACCTGACCCGGGTGGCGCTCCAGGCGCTGGCCGGCGTCCTGGGCGGGACGCAGTCGCTGCACACGGACGCGTACGACGAGGCGCTCGCGGTCCCGACCGCGGAGGCGGCACTGCTGGCGCTGCGCCAGCAGCAGGTCATCGCCGAGGAGACCGGGGTGGATGCCACGGTGGACCCACTCGGTGGGTCATGGTTCGTGGAGGCCCTGACGGACGAGACCGAACGCCAGGTGTGGCGGTACCTCGATGAGATCGACCGGCGCGGCGGCATGGTCGCCGCGGTCAAGGAGGGCTACCCGCAGCACGAGATCGCCGATGCCGCGTACCGCTATCAGCGTGAGTTCGATGCCGGGGAGCGACGCGTTGTCGGGGTGAACGCCTACGTCGACGCGGACGAGGAGACGCGCGTGCCGGTCCTGTCCGTGCCGGAGGGGTCGCTGGAGCGCCACCTGGCGCGACTGCAGCGCACCCGCCAGGAGCGGGATGCGGGCGCCGTGGAGGCGGCCCTGCGCGGCCTGCGCGAGGCGGCGGCACGGCCAGCCAGCAGCGAGACCAACCTGATGCCGCACTTCGTCCGCTGCGCAGAGGCGTATGCGACGCTGGGTGAGCAGTGCGCGGTCCTGCGAGGCGTCTTCGGGGAGTACCGGGAGCCGGTCGCCGTCTGAGGTCTCGGGCGTCAGTCCTGGCTGACGCCGTGGCTGGCCAGCAGGTCGTTCGCGTAGTCGGCGGCGTCGGCGAGGGACCGCCCGCTCCAGTCGGCGCCGATCGTCGCGGCGATCCCGGGCACGTCGGCGAGACGCCCGCCCAGCATGACTGGCGCCTGGCAGCCCGCGGCGCGGGCCGCGGTGATCGCCTCTGCCGCGGCACCCGTTCGCTCCGGATCCGACGCCGTGATGGCCACCAGACGCGCCTCGTTGCGGGCCAGGAACGTCGCGAGATCCCCGGACGGGACGTCAGCGCCCAGGTTGGCGACGGTCCAGCCGTTCTCCCGGAGCAGGTGATCCAGGCAGACGAGGCCGATCACGTGGCGCTCGCCGGCGACCCCGGCCAGCACCGCGAGCGGCCCGATCCGCCCGTCCGGACCCAGGTCGGGGCGGATCCGGTCCAGGGCGCGGAGCAGCGTCTGGCTCGCGAGGTGCTCCTCCGCAACGCTCCATCGGCCGCTCTGCCAGCGCTCGCCGACGAGATGCATGGCGTCGGCGAGGAGGCCGTCGTAGACCTCGGCCCGCGGGGACTCCGCGAGGGCCTGTGAGAGCGTCCACGCGGCCAGCTCGTCGTCGCCGTCCGCGAGCAGGCTGGCCAGCAGTTCCGGGGTCAGGGTCTCGCCCGGCAGCCGGCGGGCTGCGGTGGAGTCCACCGGAGGTAGGGGTGCCAGGTCGTCGGGCGCCATCAGGTGGGACTCTATCATCGAGACCGGCCGGCGACGACCATCCGACGGGCTACCATGCGCCCATGTACATGGATGCGATGGAGTTCCTGGAGGAAGAGCGTGATGCGTGGGCGCCGTACGAGGCCCTCGCAGGCTTGACGGACGAGCAGCTCTCCGTGCCTGTCGAGGCCGCCCATGGTTGGTCCGGACGGGACCTGATGGCCCATGTGCTGGCGTGGCAGGGTGTGGCCCTGGACGCCGCGCGCGAGCTTGCCGTGAACGAGACGAGTGCCACGATCGCACGGATGGACGCGGACTGGGAGGCGCGCGGCGGCGACGTCGTCAACGCCGAGATCCAGGCGACGTGGGCGGCCCGACCGCTGGACGAGCTGCGGGCAGCTTTCACGTCGCAACCCGGCGAGGTCCGTGGTTACCTGACGGTGGTGCCGGAGACGCGCTGGCTGAAGCACCCGACCCACCTGCGCTCGTTCCACGACGAGACGATCGCGCACTACGAGGAACACGGGGAGGACCTGCGGGCCATCCTGGACGCCGCGCGGTGACCCTGCGCGAGGTCATGCACGACGCCGCCGCGCTGGCTGGCGACGATGGACCCGTGGCGGTCTCAGTCGACGCGGCAGGCGCGACCACGTGGTCGTCCCGCGGCACCGGGTTCGCGACCCTGGACGCTAACGGATCGACCGCTGCGTTCCGCCTTGATGGCGTACTGGCCGGTGCGGCTCGTCACACGCCCGACACCGGGGCGTCGGCCCTGGGCTCCGATTGGGTCGTGTTCCGCCCTGCCGCCCTTGACGGTCACGCCATCGACCGCGCGACCGCCTGGTTCCTCGCCGCGCTTCGACGGGCCTGAGGACCGCTGGTCAATCGACCTTGACGGTCGCGAACTCGGTCAGATTGAACTGCTGCTCAAGCTGCTCCAGCGGCCGGAAGCCGACAACGCCCTGCGGCTGGGCGCCGGGCTTGAAGTAGGCGATCGTCGGGATGCTCATGATGTTGAACGCCTGCGACAGGCGCGGATTGGCGTCGACATCGACCTTGACGACATCGACCGAGCCGTCGTACTTGGCGGCGAGCTTCTCCATCTCGGGGGCGACCATCTTGCACGGCCCGCACCAGGCCGCCCAGAAGTCGACCACGACCGGTCGTTCCGACTTGAGGACGAGCTCTTCGAAGTTGGCGTCCGTTGCGTGCTTGATCTCCGCCATCGCGTGGGGTCCCTTTCTCTCTCGCTGGGGGCGAGGCGCCCTACCGGGCGATGTCCTGGATGAGTCGATAGGCCTCGAGGACCCGGTGGTCCGCGAGTGAATAGAGGATGGTGTTGCCGTCTCGGCGGCTGGTCACGAGCCCCGCCCGGCGGAGGACCGCCAGGTGTTGGCTCATGTTGGGCACCTGGCAGCCGACCCTCGCGCTGAGGTCGCTGACCGAGAGCTCACCGATGGCGAGCGACTCGAGGACGCACAGGCGCTTGGGGTCCGCCAACGCCCGACCGACGGCGGCGTAGCGCTCGCGGTCGATGTCAGCGGAGACCGGCAGGTAGTCCAACACGACGCCCACGGTATCAGTGTTTGCGCAAACTCGCAAGTACATGGCGGGTCGCGGATCCGCGCTCGTCGACGCGGTCTGCCGCCGTGCGATACTCGCCCGCATGTCCGCCGACGACGCTCGCGACGTCTCGCTCGCCGAGGTCGAGGCGGCGGCACAGCGTCTGCGCGGTGTCGTTCACCGGACGCCGGTCCTGACCTCCGCGACGGCCGCGACGTGGATCCTGGCTGCCACCGGCGTCCGCATCGCCGACGGCGCGTTGGCGATGAAGGCCGAGCATCTCCAGAAGACCGGTTCGTTCAAGGCGCGTGGCATGACCAACCGGATCGCAACGCTGACCACGGAGGCACGTGAGCGCGGCGCCATCACCCTGTCTGCCGGCAACGCCGGCCAGGCCTATGCCTGGGCAGGTCGTGCGGCCGGTGTCCCGGTGACGGTGGTCATGCCCCTGGCGGCCGTCCGCTCCAAGGTGGAGGCGTGCATGGCGTACGGTGCCCGCGTGATCCTCCACGGCGAGGACGTGGGCGAGACGTTCGCCGAGATGGGTCGCATCCGCGATTCGGAGGGGCTGACGTTCGTCCACCCGTTCGATGATCCGGCGGTCATCGCGGGCAACGGGACGGTGGGGCTGGAACTCGTGGATGACGTGCCGGACGTGGATGTCGTGGTCGTCGGGGTCGGTGGCGGTGGACTCATCTCCGGGGTGGCGGCCGCCGTCAAGGCGCGCCGTCCGACTGCCCGGGTCGTCGGCGTCGAGCCAGAAGGATCCAATGCCATGTCGCTCGCCTGGGAAGCCGGGGAGGTCGTGACGATCCAGCCACGGAGCGTGGCGGATGGCCTGGGCGCGCCGTTCGCGGGCGCGTGGACGCTGGCCATGACGCGTCGCCACCTGGACGCGATCGTGCTCGTGGACGACGCGACGATCCTGGCCGGCCTGCGCTTCGCCCTGGAGCGCTGCAAGCAGGTCCTGGAACCGGCCGGAGCCGCCGCCCTGGCCGCCGTCCTGGCCGGCAAGGTCCCGATCCGCGACGGCGAGCGGGTCGCCGTCGTCCTGTCCGGCGGCAACGTCGAGACGGGCCGGCTGGGAGAGTTCCTGGCCGCCGCCGGACCGCTCCCTGGATCCACCGGGTGACGCAGGGCCCGGCAGACGTCGTCGCGGCGCCGGTCCCGCTCGCCACGACGCGGGGTCTGCTCCCGGCCGCGTTCGACCTCCTCGTGCACTCGGGGCCTTCCATGCGACGGGCGTCGTTCTACATCGGGGCCATCGTCCTCGGCACCGTGGGCCCGCTCGTCGTCGGGATGTGGGCCGTCGCCGTGATCGGCATGGACCGCCCCATCCCGGAGATGGACGCCATCCTCGAGTCGTCCGGCGGTGGGATGGTGGCGCTGCTCGTGGCGATCGCCACGCTGGGGATGGTGGTCGCGGCGGTCGAGAGCCGGACGCTCGCGGCGGCTGTCCTCGGTGGCGTGCTGACGGGGCGGCCTGTCAGCACGCGCCAGGCGCTCGCCCGCTCCCGGCGAACGTTCTGGCGCGCCGTCGTCGCGTCTGTGCTGGTCGCGGTGCCGCTCACGGTCGCGCAGAGCGGCTTCGACCTCGTGGTGGGTCCGCTGCTGGGCGGGGCCGAGGAGGCGACCCTGCTGACATCCACGCTGCTGACGGCCGTCGTGGGTGCGCCGTTCGCCTACATGCTCACCGGCGTCGTGCTCGGCGACGTGGACCCGTTCGAATCGCTCAGGCGCTCGTTCCGGATGTTCGCCGTGCGGCGGTCCGCGGCCTTCGTGATCGTCCTGTTCGAGACGGTGGCAGCACTGCTGATCCTGCTCGGCATCGGCGCGGGCCTGGACGTCGCGCTGCGCGTGTTCGACGCCCTTGGGCTGGGGCCGGACGCGGGTCCGCTGGGAGTGGCGATCACGACGGCAGGGGTCGTGGCGGTCATCTTCGCGTTCGGCACACTCCTGTTCACGGTGATGGCCGTCACGATCGCGCCGCAGGTGGTCATGTTCCTGGGCCTCACCCACGCGACCTTCGGCCTGGAGCGCGTCCTCCCGGGCGGACCCGACGATCCCGACCGTCGCGCGCCCGATGGCGGCCGGTTCCGGTGGTTCACGCGGCCGATGCTCGTGGGGTTCGTGGTCGGGGCGATCGGTCTGCTCGGCCTCGCGTCCGCGTACGGGTGACGGTGCGACCGCGGGGAAAGTCCGGGTCAGCCGACCCCCAGTTCGTGGAGCCGGTCGTCGTCGATACCCAGGTGATGGGCGAGCTCATGGACGACCGTGATCCAGACCTCGTCCGCGAGGTCCTCCGGATCCGGGAAGTCGGTCTCCAGTGGCAGCCGGAAGAGCGTGATGGTATTGGGGACCGCCACCCAGTCCGCCCCCCACTCCGTCCGGGCGACGCCTTCGTACAGGCCGTACAGCAGCTCATCCCCCGGGACATCGTTGGCCTTGAGCTGCTCCGGCGTCGGCTCGTCCGCGATGACGATGGCGACCTCGTCCAGCGCCGCGGCGAACGGCATCGGGATGGTGGCCAGCGCGTCGTCCACGAGGACGTCGAACGGTGAATGGCTCGTCAAGCGCGGCGGGCGACGGCGGGCGGTGCGTGAACCTCTGCGGCGCTTGGGCATGGCCTCCGTATCCTATGGTGGTGATGGACATGACGCGGTGACGGACTCGCCGGCGGGATACGTCGTCACGGTCGGCGATGGGGATCGCGTCCACTTCCAGGACTGGGGCGGGCCGCAGGACGGCACGGGCGGTGGCACGGACGGTGGCGCGGGTGTCGGTGTCCTCCTCGTTCACGGACTGTCGCAGACGAGCTGGATCTGGGCCCCGGTCGCGCGGCGCCTGGCGCACGAAGTACGGACCGTGGCGATGGACCTGCGCGGGCATGGCCTGTCGGATGCCCCCACGGAGGACGGCTCGTACGACCTGGAGGTGCTCGCCGGGGACGTGGAGGCCGCAGCGGAGGGTTCCGGGTTGCTGGACGGTCCTGCCGACCGGGTGGTCCTGGCGGGGCATGGGTTCGGGGCCATCGTGGCGGCGTCGGCGGCCGCGCGACTGGGTGTGCGGTGCGCCGGGCTCGTGCTCGTGGATGGCGGTTGGGAGCGGCCGGAGACGGCCACGGGGATGGACGTGGATGAGTTCCTGCGCGGCATGGATGAGCCGCCGGAGGTGATGGCCTCGATGCGTGCCTTCCTGCGCGACCGGCGCGGCTTCGACCCCGCGACCTGGGATGACGACCAGGACCGTGCCGCCAGGGCGACGGTCGTCGAGACGCACGCCGGCAGGGTCGTGCCGGCGACGCGGCCGCACGCGCTCGAGGCGTCGGTGCGGGCGATGTTCCGCTACGACC
>JBBEBL010000138.1:0-3610 GCA_040882345.1 Chloroflexota bacterium | reverse complement strand
TCGCGTGGCACCCAGCGGCCATCGACGCGATGCGTTCGGACGCCGAACCAGCGCTCCAGCTCCGCGCTGATCGCCGCATCGTCGGTCAGTTCGCGCTCGTCCCGGCGGCCGTCCTCGGTGACGATCAGCTGCCGGCCGAACAGCGTCGCGCCGCCCGTCTCGAGCAGGCGCGAACACAACCAGCCGGTCGTGAACGGCGAGTCGGGCGACGTCCTGAGGGAGTCGCACATCGCCGTGAACGAGCCCAGATCGTGGGGCGCTGGGTCGACGCGGTAATGCGGGACCCATCGGCCATCGCGGTGCCGCCACTCCAGGTCCCAACCGTCGTCCACTTCCACGAGGCGGAACGCGCCCATAAGGTCGTGCTGTTCCTCGCCGAGGACGAGGCGGAGCGGCTCGGCGAACGAGTATCCGAAGCCGACGTCGACGAGCCATGGCTCGTCGAGATCCACTCGGAGCGCCAGGTGTTCCAACGGCTCACCGACTGAGGCATCAGTGTAGGTTCGGGCCGCGAGGTAGTGGACGGAGTACCCGACCTCGCGCAGGAGCGCGGCGAACGCCCCGTTGAGTTCGTAGCAGAAGCCACCTCGGCCGTCCCTCCCCAGTTTCTGGACCAGCAGGGACTCGTCGAGCGTGATGACATCGCCATACAACACGCTCGAGTTCTCGAACGGGATCAGCCGCATGTGTCGGGCGTGCAGTCGCCGCAGGGTGTCGAGATCGGGCTCGAGCGGGAGGGCCAGGCCCAGCCGCGCCAGATACGGCGTGAACTCGTTCATGCGAGCAGCCGGCCTCCGTTACGGACCAGCTCCATCCAGGCCCGTTCTCGGCTGATGGTCGTCGTGGAACCGTGGCCCGGGAACACCCTGACCTGGTCCTCCAACTCCAGGAGGCGGCCAAGTGAGGCGACCATCGCGTCGGGATCACCGCCCGGCAGGTCCACGCGGCCCCAACCACCGGCGAACAGGGTGTCCCCGCTGAAGAGGCTCCCGTAGTCGCGGTCGTACAGGCAGACCGACCCCTCCGTGTGCCCTGGCGTATGGAGGACCTGCAGGCGGATGTCGCCGAAGCGGATCTCGCCGCCCTCCGCGAGCTCCACGGCCGGCACGGACGGGACGATCTCGAACGGCGCGTAGAGCGGTCGGGGCGTCGTCAGGTAGTGGGCGTCGAGCGGGTGGACGGCGATCCCCGCCCCGGTGTGCTCGGCGACGGCCGCGTTGTCGCCGACATGATCCCAGTGCCCGTGGCTGGACACGATGAACTTCAGCGTCCAGTCGCGGGCGGCGAGCTCGTCAGCGATCCAGGCGAGGGACGGCGTCGCCGTGTCGATGGCGACCGCCTCGCGCGTGCGCTCGTCCGCGAGCACGTGGACGTTGGTCAAGAGCGGGCCGACGACCCGGTGGAGATGCGCCATCCGAGCGATTGTGGCAGAGCCGGTACGGGATGACTGTCGCAGCGTGCCGTATCGCGGCGTGCCGTGTCGCGAGATACGACCTTGGGTCGTGCTATGCCACGAGACGAGTCCGCCAGGGGTCGTGGTCGCGCGCCGGTCGACCGTGGGCCGGGGCGCGGGAGCGCCTCGACGACCTGGAACGGCTGCGTAGTACGACCCGGAGTCGTACAGCGCGACGCCGATCCCGCGGGGACTGCCCGCGCGCGGAGCACGATCCGGTCATGTGCGGCCGGTCACCACCACTGCCCACATCCGGATGAACACGCAGGCGATCGTGCCAGAAATGTCGGAAACCGCGAGGGACGCTGCACGTTCGTGTCCAGGTGGCCACTACCAGTGCCACTACCCACCCCAACGGGCCGCGACCCGGTCGCTACGCCTCCAGCTTCGACTTCATGCAGTCGAAGGTCTGGCCGATCATCTTGTTGGCCGTGCCCTCGATGAGCCGCGCGCCGACGCTGGCCAGGGTCCCCGAGATGTTCACGTCCGCCGACCAGTCCATGACCGTCCCGCCGCCATCGCCGTCCGACAGGCGCATGGACGCGTCCGCATCCACGGCACTCCCCGGCGCCTGGCCGTGGGCCTTGATCAGCGCCTCGTCCGGCGGCGTCAGCGAGGCGAATTCCATGTTCACGACGAAGCGGGCGCTGATGAACCCGATCCCGACCTTGGCCGTGGCCTTGAAGTGCGTGTCGTCGATGACCTCGATGGACTCGACGCCCGGGCCGCACTGGCCCACCTGGTTCGGGTCTGTGACGAACGCCCAGACCTTGTCACGGGGTGCGGCGATCTGCGTGGAGCCTTCGAAGTGCATGCGGGAACCTCACATGGAGCGGGTGGACGGATCGGCTGTCAGGTAGGTTACCGGCTCCTTGATGAAGCGGGTCCGGCAGCCGATGGAGCAGAACGCGTAGACGGTCCCATCGTGCTCAGCGAGGTGCCGGGCATGGGCCCGATCCACCGTCATGCCGCAGACCGGATCCAGCAGCACGATGTCGTCCACCACCGGCGCGAGGTCGATGGACGCCGGGATCCCCCCGGCGATGGTGGCGGGACCAGGCGACGCCACGAAGTCGGCCCGGCCGCGTCGGACCTGGACGAGTTCCGCGAGGATGGACAGCGCGATCTCGTCGGCCGTCTCCGCGCCGATGTCCATGCCCGCGGGAGCCCGGAGCGCGGCGATCCGTTCCTCTCCCACGGTCGTCTCCTCGCGCAGCCACTCGCGTACGACCCCGGCACGGGTCGGTGAGGCGACGAGGCCCACGTACGACGCCTCGCGGGTCAGCGCCAGCCCGACCGCCTCCTCGTCCCAGATCCCCTGGCTCGCGACCACGACGTACGGCGACGCTTCGGGGTCCAGACCGCGGATGTCCGCCGAGACGTGGACGCGATCGACGCCGGGGAACGCGTCGGCCTCCGCGACCGGGTCGATGACCGTGACCCGCCAGCCGGCGGCCGACCCCAGGCGCGCGAGCGCGCCCGCGATCGGCGTCGTGCCGACGACCCACAGTTGCGCGGCGGGAACGTGAGGCTCCACGTAGATCTCCAGCGTGCCACCGGAATGGCAGGTCATGACGAGCTCGATGACCCCGTCCGCCCGGCGCCCTTCGCCGGGCCCGTCCTTCGACAGTCGCAACAGGCGCGGCTGCGCGTCCGCGAGGGCTCGCAGGGCCTCGCGGACCACGACCGGCTGGGCGCAGCTGCCACCGACCCAGCCCTCGATCGTGCCGTCCGGGTGGATGATCCCGCTGGCGCCCGGGCGCGCCGACGTCGGCTTGCGGACCGCGACGACCGTGGCCATGACGAAGGACCGGTCGGCGGCGGCCAGCTCCGCGGCGCGCCCAAGGATCGCGGACGAGGTCAGTTCAGGCCTTTCTCGCGGAGGATCGCCCAGACCTTCTGGGGCGTGATAGGGATATCGATGTTGCGAACGCCGAGGTGCCACAGCGCGTCCACCACCGCGTTGGCGATGGCGGGTGGCGCACCGACGGTGGCGGATTCCCCGACGCCCTTCGCCCCGATGGGGTGGTGGGGTGACGGGGTGACCGTCTTGGCCACCTCCCAGGCCGGCGTCTCCACGGCCGTCGGCAGCAGGTAATCCATGAACGTGCCGGCCATGTTGTTGCCGAGCTCGTCGTAGGTGATCTGCTCGTACAG
>JBBEBL010000137.1:0-3626 GCA_040882345.1 Chloroflexota bacterium | reverse complement strand
TCGATGGCTTCGTAGCGATGGATGCGCCCCACGGCGACGTGGCGGTGGGCACCGGGTCCCAGCTCCTCTTCGCGCACGACGCCGTCGTCATCCTCCAGGTACAGGCGCAGTCGACCGGACACGACGTAGATCGCCTCGTCCTTGACGACGTGCTTCTGCAAGGACAATCGCTTGCCGGTCTCGATGACGAGGACCTTCCCGACGTAGCGGTCGGTGTGGGCCCAGATGAGTTCATGGCCCCACGGCTTCTCCACGCGGCGGGCCTCGTCCATCAGCTGCCCCGGACGAGCCGCTCACCGGCGACCAGTAGCGCCTCGCGCACATCCGCGCTGGTGGCTTCCGTGTAGACCCGGACCAGCGGCTCCGTGCCGGACGTCCGGATGAGCAGCCACGAGCCGTCCGCCAGGAAGAACTTGTATCCGTCGCCGGTGTCCAGGACGACCGTCCGGGCGACCGACTCGCCGGCGAGTTCGGCCGGCGTCGCCGCCGCGAGGTCCACCAGCAGCCGACGCTTGGTCTCCGCGTAGACGGCGCGATCCACGCGGACGTCGATGCGCCGATAGAACGACGGCCCGGCGATCTCGTGGAAGTGCCGGATCGCCTCTGACACGGGCCAGCGACCGGCGGCCTTCTCGCGCAGGAAGAGGTCCAGCAGGAGCAGGTCCGCGTAGATCCCGTCGCGCTCCGGGAGGTGCATCCCGAACCCGTAGCCGCCTGATTCCTCGGCGCCCATCATCGCCCCGGTCTCGATCATCCTGGGGCCGATGAACTTGAATCCGACCGGGGTCTCGTGGGTCTCGATGCCGTAGTGCTCGCCGAGGCGCGCCGCCATGGACGTGTTGTTGATGCTGACGACCACCGGGTCGCGCCAGCCGCGGTGCTCCGCCAGGTAGTACATCAACAGCCCGGTCACCTGGAGCTGGTGGATGAACGTCCCTCCCTCATCGACCGCTCCGGCCCGGTCCGCGTCGCCGTCCAGCAGAAGACCAAGGTCGTAGCCGCCGGCGGCGATCAGGCCCAACGCCTCGTCCACGTGGGGGCGGATGGGTTCCGGATTGACCCCGCCGAAGTACGGATTGCGTTCCTGGTGGATCTCCTTGACCCGGATGCGCCCGCCGGCCAGCAGCCGGCTGATCCAGCCGGCGCCCGAACCGTACAGCGGGTCCACGAGGATGCTGACGTCGGCGGCCTTGAGCGCGTCCAGGTCCACCGTCCGCCGAACGAACGCCTCGTACCCATCGAATGGATCGAACCACTCCAGCAGCCCGGCCGCCTCCGCGTCCTCCAGCGGACGTCGGTCCAGCGCGATGCCCCCGTTCTCGGCCAGCCGGCGCTCGATGGTCTGGAGCATCTCGGCCCCACCCGCGGCGCCGGTGGGGGCCTTGACCTTGAACCCGTTGTCCACCCATGGGTTGTGGCTGGCGGTGATGACGATGCCGGCCGCGGCGCCACGCTGCACGACTTCGAACGAGCTCATCTGGGTCGGCACCGCGTGGACACCAAGGGCGACCGGGATGCCGTACGCGAGGAGGACCTCCGCGGCGGCGGCGGCGAAGTGCTCGGAGGCGAACCGCTGGTCATAGGCGATCACGACGCCCCTGGCCGTCTCCCCACGATCCGCGACGTAACGCCCCACGCCATCGGCGCAACGCCGGACCGCGTCAAACGTGAATTCGTCGGCGATCCGGGCGCGCCATCCGTCCGTCCCGAAGACGATCGTCGGCGGGACCAGCGGCGTCGCCCCCTGAGTCATGGATCCGACCTCTCTGGTACGTCGCAGCGACGGATGAGCGCCTCGATGACCGGCCGGTCGTCGACGGCGTCGCGGAGCACCGCGATGGGCTGCGTGGCCGTCATGCTACCGCGCTGCGGCGCGATGATCCCGAGCCGGCCGCCGACGCGACGGACGACAAGGTCGTCCGCACCGACCTCGACGGTCTCCCCGGGCTGGACCACGGCTCCCGCGCCACGCGCCCCGATCGCGGCCAGGAGCGAGGTCCATGACCCGAGGTCCGACCAGCCCACGTCCATGGAGCCCATGACGACCTCGCCGTTGCGGGCGGCACTCTCCATCACCGCGTGGTCGATGGACATGGGCTTGAGCTGCTCGTAGGCGTGCTGGAGGAGGGTCGGAGCGGCAAGGGTCGGCTCGATGAGCTGGACGAGCCCGGTGTAACGCTGGATCGCGGCCCGGATCGCCCGGCGGCGCCACAGGAAGATGCCGGCGTTCCAGGCGACGCCGTCCTGCTCCATCAGCTCCTCGGCGCGAGCCGCTTTGGGCTTCTCCTCGAAGGCGGCCAGCGGGTAGGCACGCAGGCCTGCGACGATCCGACCGCGGTCCAATTTCGGGATGAGGTATCCGTAGCCAGTCGCCGGCGAGGTCACCTGCGTCCCGAGGGTGACGAGCGGGTCATCGATATCGAAGCTGCCGGTGGCCAGGTGCTCGCCCGCGACCCGCAGCACCTCCCGGTACCGGTCCTCCCGGTCTGGGGCGATGTACGCATCCGCAGGGACGACCAGCATCACCTCGTCATCCGGACGGTGAATGGCGGTCGTGGCGAGGGCGATGGCGGCGGCCGTGTTCCGGCCCATCGGCTCCAGGACGATCCCGGCGTCAGGGAGCTGCTCCCGGACCAGCCGCTCGTAGCGACGGTCCGTGACGACCGTGACGTCGTCCGTGGGCAGCCGGTCCGCCGTGGCCTGGAGGAGGGTGCGTTCACCCAGGAGGGGGAGGAAGGGCTTCGGGCGCTCGGGTCGACTCAGGGGGTGCAGTCGGGTCCCGCCGCCGCCAGCCATGATGACCGCGTACATGCACGGCCCATCGTAGCGCCGCGCCCACCGCGGCGACGGTCAGCCTGTCGTCAGCGCGCGGTCAGCGGCCCGTCACTGGCTGATGATCACCCACTTGTCTTCCCAGATGACCTTGCGCTGCCACTCGTGGTACTTGCCGTAGACCTTGCGGAAGTCGGCGAGCTTCATGTACTTGTAGGTCCAGGGGTCCCTGGTGCCGCCCAGGGGTCCGCTGACGTATAAACCGAGAAGGGTCCGCTTCGTGGGCTCCAGAGCGTCGCGCTGGACCCGGTAGCCAAGGACGATCCATGCGTGCGTGCCCTTGCGCACGGGGATGCCCACGGGATGACCGGTGCGCAGGATCGACTCCACGATGGCCCACAGCGCCTTGTTCTTGCTGGTGAAGGCGCGGGCGCGGTAGTCCACGCGGTTGCCGCTGTAGTAGCGCAGGCCCCAGGCCCAGCCCAGCGGATCATTGCCGCGCGTCGCGTAGCGATAGCGGTTGTGCGCCCGGATGCCCTTGTAGAGCTTCCTCTGGGTCGCGTACGACCGATCGCTCTTGCCCAGGATCAGGTTGAGCATCGTCTGGGTCGTCGCCGGCACACACCAGTAGTTGGTGTACTGCTTGACCATCGCGCCCTTGCGGTAGATGAGGGCCGACTCGATCTGCGGCGTCGGCACCGGGGTGGGCGTCGGGGCGGGGATCGGAGCGGGCGTCGGGGTCGGGGTCGGGGTCGGCGCGACGGTCGGGGTCGGGGTCGGGGTCGGCGCGACGGTCGGGGTCGGGGTCGGCGCGACGGTCGGGGTCGGGGTCGGCGCGACGGTCGCGGTCGGGG
>JBBEBL010000136.1:0-23670 GCA_040882345.1 Chloroflexota bacterium | reverse complement strand
CGGCAAGCGCTGGATCGACGCCCAGTGCGCGGCCAGAAAGCAACCGCCGTCATGACCGCCACGCCTGCGGATCCCACCGAGTCGCCCCCTATTCGACGAGCGTGAATGTGCCCTCGGCCAGGACCTCGCCGCCCTCGATATAGCGCATGACGTAAGTGCCTGGTTCGTCGTCCACAAAGAAGGCCAGATCCAGCTTGTTCGCGAGGAGGTCGCTGTCAGGGTTGCTGATGTCGAGCTCCTGGCTCCAAGTGACACGCTCGGTTCCCGAGGCGGACTGGCTGGCCAACACCCACTCAATCGAGGTGGCGCCTACCGCCCGGGTGAGGTCCGCGCTCCAAGCGATCTCCGGATAGGTGGTTTTGAAGCTCCTCGCGTCAGAGGAAGATGGCGTCTGGCTCCCGGTCACGTGGATCGGGCAACTGGGCCGGCTGGGGCGCTGGGGCAAGATCAGGGTCGCGCGGGCGAGACTCCGTCCCTACGCCATCCTGCCGTAGGGGGGATGGCTGCGCGCAAGACGCAGACGAGGCAGTGGTGCGCGTGCGACGTCATGGTTCGGGAGAAGGCGCACGGCAGTCCGGGCGCCGCCAAGGGAGTCCCGACCTCGCCGTCGAGGCCGTGGACCGGCACGTCCTTTAACGCAAGGATCCGCGCGACCTGCGAGCGGAGATTCGCCTTGAGTCCATCGAACGTTTGGGGGGCCAAGCGGGTACGCTGGTTCTGGACCCGTCCGTCGCCGAGGGTGATGAAACATGAGTGTTTGGTCTGACCGGGTTGAAGCGAGCGATGCCCGAACAGCGATCGAAGCGGTGTCTGAGCGCGCCGGTCGCTTACCCACCTCGGACGACCCTGAGGAGCTCGAAAGCCAACAGCGGTTTCGCGCGGTGGCGGCCCATCTCGCCCAGCGCATACGGGCCACGGATCCCGATCTGGTCCCGCCGAGAACGCTGGCCAGCGCCATGCCACACCTGACAAACATCGTCACGGCTGCCACCGCCTATGTCGACACGAGTGACGCGACGCAGCTCGCTGCCGCTCACGAGGCGATCGATCAGCTGCTGTCCAGCTCGTACTTCTGGGTACACGAGACAGACGCCGAAATCGATCTGGCGCGCGAGGCCGCCACGTCCTACCGCCGCTCAGTTGGCCAACTCATACGCAACCTCGAAGCCGAGCGCGATGTGCTGGCCAACTCGTTGTCCGCGCTCAGATCGGACGTCGAATCCGTCCCTGCCGCAGCCGAAGCGAAAGCTGCTGAGGCGGCTGCTGCGATTGACTCCGCGCTCGCCCCGATGCAGGCTCGAATCGATGCCGCGGAGCAGACAATAGTTGACCAAAAGAGTCGTCTGGACACCGCCATATCCGCATTTCAGGACCAGTTCTCGAAGGCAGAAGCGAGCCGAACTGAGACCTTCACACAGGCAGTTGCCAGGCTGACCGAAGCGCACGCCTCGTTCATGCGCGAGCAGGAAGCCTCGGGCGCCGCTGCTGGGGAGGACCTGAAGAGCCAGGCTGCGACGGTCCTCGATTCAATCAAGCAGCATGAGCAACAGGCACGAGAAGTGCTCGGAGCCCTCGGCCGCGAAGGCATCACCGGCGGCCACGTCAAGTATGCGAACGAACAACGAGTGATGTCGATTATTTGGAGCGCAGTCGCGGTGCTCGCTCTGATCGCGATCGCGGCGTATGGCGTCTGGTCGCTCGCGGAACGGCCTGCAGGGATTGACTGGCAGTGGGTTGGGGCGAGAGTCCTCGTCGCTGGCTCTGTGCTTCTTCTGGCGGTCTTCGCCATGGTTCAAACGGGCAGGTACCGAGAGGCCGAGCACCGTTCGCGGCAAACGGAGCTGGATCTCGCAGCCCTAGATCCATACATGGCCCTCCTCCCCGAAGCCGAGCAGCAGAAGCTGAAGATCGAGCTTGCCCAGCGGGCGTTCTTTCAGCCTGTGGAGCAGGCTCCGAAGGGACAGTCCGTGGGCGTGAAGGATTTGCTCGATCTCCTTCGCGAAGCGATCAAGAAGTAGCTGCGGATCGGCTGCGGACCGTGTAGCTGGCGGGCCCGTGCTGAGCTCGCGTTCATTGGGAACTGGTTGCTATAGAGGGTGGCATCGAACCCGACACTATGAGTGCGTCAGAGTCGACCAGCCGTCGCCTGGATGCGATGGTTCGACCGAGGAGGCAGGTGGCTCCCCACTATGAAGTCGAGCGCGAGCTCTGGCCAGATCCACAAGTGCCCCTGCCTTCGCGGTCGAGCGGGTCGGCGTGGCCTCATAGGAGCGTGTCTCTCTCAACGCACTGCTGCCCGTCCGACCCAGTCCATCGTATTGGCTCGGAGGGCGACATGACGGCTATCGGGATTGACAGCCACAAGGCGACGCTCGCGGCGTGCGCGATCGACGAGCTCGGCAAGCCGGTCGCCGAGGCGACGTTCGCGAACGATCCGGACGGGCACGTTGCATTCATCGCCTGGGCCAGGTCGACCGCACCCGAGGCGACCATCGGCGTCGAGGGCTCATCGTCGTTCGGAGCGCCGCTCGCGCGGTCGGCTCAACACGCCGGCCTCAGCGTCTGCGAGGTGCCGCCCCACCTGAGCCGGGCAGAGCGCCGGCGGACGCGTCGACCAGGCAAGAGCGATCCCGGTGACGCCCTCGCGATCGCCCGGGTGACCGCCCGTGAGACGAACCTGCCACCGATCAGGCTCCCCGATCGGACGAGCGAGCTGCGACTCCTCCTCGAGGCGCGGGAGGATCTCATCGCCGAGGCGACCCGTGCCCGGAACCGGCTCCACGCCCATCTGCTCGTGCTTCTACCAGGCTATGGTGGGACCGTCGCGAACCTCGTCGCGGCTCGACATCGGACCACGGCCGGGCGTCTCCTGCGCGGGAACAGCGCGGTTCAAGCGGAGCTCGCTCGGTCGCTCCTCACCCGCCTCGCGCATCTCGAGCGGGAGACCGCGGCCCTCACGCGTCGGGTCGCCGCGTGCGTCGTCGGCCATCCGCTTCTTGGTCTGCCGGGCGCAGGCTCGATCACCGTCGCCCGACTCATCGCCGAGGTCGGCGATGTCCGCCGCTTCCGGTCGGCCGACGCACTCGCGGCCCTGGCCGGCGTGGCGCCAATCCCGGCCAGCTCGGGACAGGTTCAGCGGATGCGCCTCAACCGGGGCGGCAACCGCCAGCTGAACCGAGCGTTCTATGTGATCGCCGTGACCCAGGCCCGCTTTCATCCGCCGGCTAAGGCGTACATCACACGCCGGATCGAGGCCGATGGGAAGACGTGGCGTGAGGCGATCCGAGCCCTCAAGCGCCGCCTGGTCCGGCCTGTCTTCAGGCTCCTAGCCGAGGGCTCGGACTTCCAACTGGCGGCTGCTTGACAGATAGGAGCTTGTGGATCGTGCCGGTTTGCCGGTCGTAACCGGTCCGTAGGATCCTCGCCCCGGTCCCGTCGTCGCGATCAAACGGCTCTGTAACCACTGCGGGTTGCCATTTGCCGCGAAGGTGTTCTCCGCCGCGGCGACCCGAGCGGATGTCTGCCAGGCGCAGCGCGCCGGCATCTTCGGCCGCCTGGTCCAGAACGCGGCGGCTCGACGCGGAGCTCGGAATCGCCCGTCGGGAGCGGGCGGCTAAGAGGTCGGGCGGCCGCGGACGTCGCATGGATTCTGGGAAGAGGGCTGGCGTCCGATCGCCGAGCAGCGTTCGAGGACGAAAACGGTGGGTAACTGAATCAGGGTTCTCCACGTCGGACGGAGCCCCGGCTGGTAGCGTGGGCCATGGTGCACGCGGTCCGTGCACAGCCGGGCATCCCGCGGCGCCGGCCCAGGGGCCACAAATGAGCAGTGACGGTCACGGATTCGAGTTGCCTGTCGACCCGAGGATCCGCGCTCGGCAGGCGGCTGCCGACACGCAGCGAGCACTCAATGCCGCCGCTGACCAGGTGGCCTCGGAAACAGCTCAGGAACGCGCCGAAGGAGATCGACCAGTTTCGGACCACGACGTCGAACGGGCGCTCACAGCCGCGCGACGAGCGCGCATCTGACGCCGCAGTCCGAACCGCTTCAGGATCGCCGCCGGCGCCTTCGTGAACGGCTGCGCGCCTAGTGGATCGCAGGAGCCGAGGAAGATCGGCGCCGTCGGACCGGGCGGACGATTACGGCGGCGGAGCTCGAACGGTTGCTCAAGAGCTACCCCGGGCGACGTCTACGCCCTGAACCTCCCGGCCGGCTGGAGTGACACTGGCGCCAGTCGTCTGGACCGACAACTATGAACCCATCGTACGGCGGGCACTCCGGCAGTCGGCTCTCCGAGAGTGTGGTACAGCATATCTTGACGCGGGATTACACTCGGGTCACATCTCCGTCCCGCCCGAAGGAAGACCAGGCGGTGTTCACCTCGAGTGCGGCCCACCAACCGGGGTCTGTCCATGTCCGAGCCATGCGGTCTGCGGATCGCGGCCATCCACAACGCGACGACGGGCGCACGTGGCGCTGCAGACGAGTGGCTCGTCATCCACAACGAGGGGGCGCAGCGCTGGCCGCTCCACGAGTGGGAGTTGGTGGCGAGCACCGACCCCGAGCCAACCGTGTTTCCGTTCCCGATCCGGCTCGCAAACGGCGCCGTGTGGTCCTTCGAGCCGGGCGAGAGCATCTACCTCTTCACGGGCCACGGGCGGGACTGCTTCACTATTCCGACCGGGCAACGACGTTGAACCCTTCAGGGCACGACCGGGCTTCTGGCCGGACCCTCGGACCGTGTCGCGTCCCGAGCTCTTCGTGTAGGCGCTGCCTGGCTCCTCGAACTGGACTCGGCGCCCGGATTCGAGCGCCGACGGGTCGCCAGCGGTCCCCTGACATCTCGTCAGGCGCTCAGCCGTTTTCCACGTACGCGCCTGTCACCAGCAAGGGCTCCTGACCACGTCTCAGGGCGTCAGATCACCCCACGAAAAGCGAAAGGGCATCCGCCCAGGCGCGGACTGCGATCACCAGGACGATTACCGCGAGGATGCGGCGAAGGACGGCGGCCGGCAGGCGATGGCTCAGGCGGACGCTCAGGGCGGCGGCCGGGAGAACACCGAGCAAGCCCCAGGGCACGTACTCAAGCGGCACCTGGTCGGTCAGCAACTTGCCAGCGATGATGCCGACGCTGGCGATCGACGTCACGACGAGTGAGCTCGTGATCGCGGTCCGGATGGGGACGCGGACGACATCAGTCAGCAGCGGCAGGAGCAGCCACGCACCGCCGGCACCGAGGAGACCACTGCCTGCCCCGACCAGGCCGCCGACGCCAGCGGCGGCGCCCGCGCGGAATCCCCGGTCGCGTGATTCCTCGCGGACGCCGGCCCGCGGACGGACCAAGAGCAGCGCGGCGGCGCTCGCCATCAGCGCGAGCGCGACGATGGAGACCGCGTCGGGGAGCGACGCGGACGCGAGGGCAGCGAGGATCCCGGTCCCGATCAACGGCACGCCGACGGCGAGGACGACTCGCCGGTCGGCCTTCGCCTGGCGGTGATGGAGCGCACCGCCCAACAGGCTCGCGGCACCGACGAGGACGATCGAAAGGCCGCTCACCTGGTCGATGCCGAGCGGCCGAACGCCCAGGACCGCGGGCAGGTAGACGAGGCCGGGTACAACGATCGCGCCCCCGCCGATACCCACTGTGCCCGACGCGAGACCGCCGAGCACGGCGACGACGAGGACGAGCGCCTCGAGCGTCATCGAAGCGCCTGAGACGGCGGCGCGTCGTGGACGGCGACGGGCCTGACGGCGCCAGTCATCGCGTCCGCGTCGCCTTCACGAGCCCCGGCGGCGCGTCGGGATCGAGGCCCCGGGCTCGGGCGACCGACTCGGCGAGGAGCTGACCGGGCACGACCAGCAGCAGCGGGCTCGCGAGGTCGGGCTGCCGGACGCCGAGGACGAGGCATCGCGGCGAAGCCACGCCCGCCAGGCGCACGCACCAGACCGGCGAGCCACGACGCGCGGCGACCTCGACCGCCGCGTCCAGCGACCGCCCGATCGGACCGGGCGGGCGCAGGGCCAGCAGCGGCACGGCCGGATCCGCCAGCCGGACCGGACCGTGGAGGAAGTCGGCAGCCGAGTACGGCTCGGCGAAGATCGCCGCGGTCTCCTTGAGCTTGAGGGCGATCTCGAGGGCCGTCGCTAGGTTGTAGCCGCGCGACACGACGAGACAACGGTCGGTGGCGGCGATCGTGCCGACGGGGCCGGCCGGGTCGACGATCCAGTCGGCGCTCCGCCGCAGGACCGCCTCGAGATCGCCCGGCATACGGACGAGCGACCGCCGCAGCCGCTCGGACGGCGAGGCAACCGCGACCAGGGCGAGGAAGACGACGAGCTGTGCCACGTAGCTCTTGGTCGCGGCGACGCTCCGTTCGACCCCCGCCCGGCAGTCGATCGTGACCTGTGCGGCGCGGCCGAGCGGCGAGCGCGGGGCGTTCGTGATCGCGATCGTCAGGCCGCCGGCCCGCCGGGCGGCGGAGGTCACCTCGACGATGTCGGGACTGGTACCCGACTGGGAGACCGCGACGAGGAGACCGCCGGTCCAGCGGAGGTTCGTCCGGTAGGCGGTCGTGACCGATGGGGCAGCGAGCCCGGTCGGGATCCCGAGGTGCGTCTCGAGGAGGTAGCGGCCGTAGACCGCGGCGTGGTCGGAGGTCCCGCGGGCGGCGATCATCGCGAACAGCGGCGCGGTGACCCGGATCGCGTCGGCGGCGGCCGACACCTCGGCCGCGCCCTCATCGAGCAGCCGAGCCACGACCGCCGGGATCTCCGCGATTTCACGACGCATCCAGGTGTCGGCCGAGGTGAGACCGCCCTCGTCCACCACGCGGTCGCCAGACAAGGCTGCGGTCGGCGCGACCTCGTCCATCACGCCAGCTTCGCGCTCGCCTGGACGAGCAGGACAAGCCCGGCGGCCGCCGCGGCGAGCAGGACGCCGCGCCGAACGGCGAGCGCCGACAGCCCCCGGTCGAGGCGCTGGCTGGCGACGAAGCCCGCCGCCATCGGCCCCAGCAGCAGGACCGACAGCCCGAGATCCACCGGCGCCAGCCGACCGACGGCGGCGAGGCCGGCGAGCGTCTCGAGCGAGACGACGACGAACACGACGGCCAGCGTCGCCCGCAGCTCATCGCGCTCGCTGCGAGCGTGGAGCAGGGCGAGGGGCGGGCCGGCCAGGCCCGCGCTGCTGCCCATGACCCCGGCGGCGAGCCCGGCCAGGAGACGGGCGCGATCCGACGGCACGACCCCGAGGCGGGACAGACCGGCCAGCGACCCGACGAGGGTCACGGCCCCGAACAGCACCCCGAGTGCTGGGCCCGGGACCCACAGGACGAGACCGAGGCCGGCCACGGCGCCGGGGACCGCGCCGAAGGTCAGCCAGGCGACCGCGCGAGGGCGCAGCGCCGCCCGCTCGCGGACGGCCATCGCGACCGCCAGCGGGAGGGTCGTGAGGATGAGCACCTGGGGCAGCCGCTCGGGCGCAGCGAGACCGAGGACCGGCACGACGACGAGCCCGGCGCCGAGACCGAGCGAGCCCTGGACGAGGGCGCCGGCGAACATCGCGAGGCCGGCCGCAACGAGGACCCCGGGCGCGAACGACGGATCGGCGAACATCGGCCGGGCCCGCGGTTAACCGCTGATCCAGATCGGCGAGCTCCACGCCCACTGGTCGTTCGTCTGCCGGACGCGGACGCGGTAGGCGTCGCTGCCCGCCGTCTCGCGGACGTCGACGAGATCGATCCGGGCGGTCGCCTCCGCGTCCGGGACCGCGCGGCGGAACAGGTAGGCGCCCGACAGGAAGCCGCCCACATAGCCGCTCCGCGAGCCGCGCCGTAACTCGGACACCGAGTGCTCGACGAGGACACCGTTGAATCGGGCTCGGATCCGGGTGGCGTCGTCGCCGACGATGCGGAGCGTCATGCTCTGGGTGGCGTCGGTCGTCGTCGTAGGGTTGGCTCGGGTGACGGTCGCGAAATGGACCCGATCGTCGCCAGTGCGCTCCCAGCTCGAGAAATGGTGGCTCGCCGGCTCGTCGTCGCGCGGCGCCACTACCTCGTCGCCGCGGAAGCGCGGCTCGACGGCGTCGATCTGGCCGTCGACGACCTCGAGCTCGACGTCCCACTCGTCCCGGCGGCCCCGCTCGCCCCAACCGACGGCGAGGCCGACCAGGCCGCTGAAGGGCCCGGCCTCGGCCGGCTCTCGGACACCGGACTGGCGGTGGATGATCTGGCCGTTCCGCACGACCTCGACGTAGTCGATCGACCCACCGCCGACGACTCTGGCCACGATGAGGCGCTCGTCCGACGCCGCGGCCCGGCCGCCCATCGGGACGCCGTTGACGGCGAATGCGAGCTCGATCCGATCGCCCGTCAGGGCATACGTCCGGCGCCGATCGATCGCGTCCCAGATCGCCTCGCGGGTGAGTGCGGCGGCCCACACTGCGAGCCGCCCGTGACCGTGGCTGCCGGGGTGCGCGCTGTGGTGATCGGTCGAGCCGATAAGGCCGAACTCGTGGCCGGCGGCGAGGCCCGCGGCGACCGTGCTCGCGGCGTCCCGCGGACCCATCGTGTGGAGGTACGGCCGCGGCGCGTCGTCCGACTCGGCGCAGCCGTGCATCGACATCATCTCGACGACCGGCGAGAACTCGGGCGTGAAGGTGGCCCAGTCGATCCCCCGCCAGCCCGCCCGGTAGCCGATGTGGTGGGGGATCGCGAACGCGGCCCGATTTCGGCCGCCGGGCAGCCGCCGCAGCTCGGCGCGCAGCTCGGGCAGATCGGCGGCCCGGATGATCTCGCCCCGCGAGCCGGGGTAATAGACGCAGTGGTCGCCGAAGCGCATCGAGTGCCACTCGAACGAGAGGAACGTCACGAACTCGCCGTCGCGGTGGTTCGCCTCGGTCGCTTCCTGGAACTCGTCCCAGCGCGACGCGAGGCGGGCGAACCCCCGCTCGTGGTAGGCGACGACGTCGCCCAGGTTCGGATCGTCGCGCGGCATGTCCGGCCAGTAAGCGTGCCCGGTCACACTCGCGAAGTCGAGCTGGAGGCGGGCGTTCGCGAACGCGTCCTCGAGCGAGCCGTGGCCGTAGCTGATGTCGCAGTGGTTGTGGATGTCGCCGAACCGCGGCTGGAGGCCACGATAGACCTTCTCGATGGCGTCGTTCACAGCTCGACGGTCCCGCCCGTGCGCGCCGCCTCGGACGCGGCGGCGACGAGCTCGAGCGACCGGCGGGCGTCGTCGAGACCGATGTCCGGCTGGCGCCCGTGGCGGAGATCGGCCAAGAACCGACGGACCGGGAGCTGATGGAAGTCGCCGCCCTGAAAGGCCGGACGGACGTCGATCGCCTGCCAGGCCCGGCGCCGGCCGGCCGACGGTCGCTCGAGGCAGACCCGGAGCGGCGGCTCGCCGGCCAGGTCGCGCGACGCGAGATCGACGCCGCCGAGGACCGCCGACCCCCGCTCGCCGTGGACTTCGATCGAGCTGTCCGCCGCGACGAACGCCCACGAGGTCGCGAGCTCGGCCAGCCGGCCGTCCGGGTAGCCGGCAATGACGAGCGCCGTGTCGTCGACCGGGAGGCCGAGCTGGGCGTTCGAGACGGGCGCCGCCCGCACCCACCCCGGGGGGCCGAGGAGCCAGGCGGCGAAGTCGAGCACGTGGACGCCCTCATCGAGCAGCGCCCCGCCGCCGCTCCGTGCCGGGTCGGTGAACCACGTCGCGCGAAAGACCGTGTCGAGACCCTGGCTGTGACCATGCCGCAGCCTGACCAGCCCAACGCGCCCGAGCCGGCCGTCCTCGATAATCTCGCGCAGGGCGAGGCTGGCCGGATCGAGCCGCTTCGGGAAGCTCTGTGCGAATGCGATGCCGGCCTGCTGGACGGCGACCGAGATCCGCCCGAACGCGGCGAGATCGACCGCCGCCGGCTTCTCGCACAGGACGTGGACGCCCGCGCCGGCCGCGCGTTCGACGAGCGCGGGATGGCTCATCGTTTCGGCGGTGATCCCGACCGCGTCGACCCGCCCGAGCAGATCGTCGAGGTCGTCGGCGAACGGGACCCCGTACCGCTCGGCGGCCTCCCGACCGCGCTCCGGGTCGTCGTCCCAGATCCCGACAAGGTCACCGTCGTCCGAGCCGCGCGCCGCCTCCGCCCAGGCATGGGCGTGGTAATGGGCGAAGCTCAGCAGCCCGAAGCGGATCCGCGCCCGTGTCATGGCGCGAGGAGCTCGTCGCGGGACCGCGCAGCGACCTCGCACCGACCGGTCGCGGCCCGGTGGACGGCCTCGATGACATCGAGCCCGGCAAGCGCGTCGAGGTCGGTCCCGTCGGGCGGCTCGTCGCCTCGGATCTGGGCGATCCAGGCGCGATGGTGGCGTGCGCCGGGTGGCTCGGGTGCCAGATCGGGCCGGAACCAGCCGCGCATCCCGCCGGGACCTTCGGTGTGGACGGCCAGACCGTCGGTCGGCCAGCGGACCCAGGCCGTTCCGTCGGTGCCATAGACCTCGAGGCGGAAGCGGTCGGTGCCGGCGACCTCCGCCCAGCTCATTTCGTGGCTCGCGAGCGCGCCCGACGCGAACTCGTACGACGCGAGGGCGTGGTCGACAACCTCGACCGCGACGTGCGAGCCGTCGGCCAGTCGGCGCTCCGGCGCGAGCGTCTCCGCGCGCGCCGTCACCGAGCGGATCGGCCCGAGGAGATGGGCTAGCAGATCGATCCCGTGGACGCCGAGCTGGATCACGACGCCGCCGGTTCCGGTCGCCGGCCGATGGTAGAACCAGGGACTCCAGAGTGGGCCGGACGTGGCGTTCCGGATCCGGGCCGTCAGCGGACGCCCGAGCACGCCACCTATGAGCAGGTCGCGCAGCGCGACGACTTCCTCGAAATGGCGATGCATGAAGCTGACGGACAGCAGGACGTTTGCGGCTCGAGCTTGGGCGACAAGCGGGCGGGCCGCGTCCAGCGACGTCGCGATCGGCTTCTGGACCAAGATCGCCTTCCGCGACTCGATCGCCGCCGCGACGATCTCGGGGTGCGTCTCGTCCGGTGTCGCGATCACGACCGCATCGAGGTCGGGGCGATCGACGACGCGACGCCAGTCGTCGGCGACCTCGGCGATCCCGAACCGCCGGGCGCGCACGGCGGCGCGTTTGGCGGTTCGGGCCGCGATGACCACCACCTCGACGTCCTCGACGGCGGCGAGGCCGCCGAGGTGGTATTCGCTGATCTCGCCGGAGCCGATGACGCCGACTCGGACGCCGTCTCGCCGGCGAATCGGCGCCGCGCGGCGGGCGCGCGACGCGCCGTCGGGCACAGAACTCGAGCGCGCCATTCTGCTCTAGCTCAGCGGCCGGCGCTCGCGCGGTAGGCCACCGCCCGCTCGACCGGATCGCCGTTGACGAACGACGGCTCGGGCTTCGACTCGAGCAGGCCGTTGCGCACGAGCATGTCGAGCATCGCGTCGGCCGACGCGGCCGCGTCGCCCGACTTGAAGATCCGCTGGCCCTCCTCGAGCGTGGCCCAGTCGTAGACGCCCATCGTCCGCTTGATGTCCTCGTCGCTCTGCTCGACCCCGGCCTCCTTGTAGAAGTCCTTGACGAGCTCGAGCGCCTTGACCGGGTCGTCGAGGTACAACTCGTTGGCGCGGAAGACGGCTTCGACGAACCGGGCGAGCAGCTCCGGGTGATCCCGGACGAAGTCCGGGTGGGCGACCATCGTCGGGTAGGCGTGGACGCCGACGGTCGTCGTGTCGCAGATGTTCTGGAAGCCTTCCGCCTCGAGCTGGTAGCTGAACGGCGGGTAGGCCTGTGCGAGCCGGCCGTTGCCGCCCTTGAACGCGGCCACGAGATCCGGCGGACCGAGGTTGACGAGCTTCACGTCGTTGGGGGTGAGGCCCCACTTCTTGAGGCAGGCCTCGAGGAAGACCTGGCCGGCCGAGCCCTGGGTGTAGAGCACGTTCTGGCCCCGCAGGTCGGCGGCCGGATCGGAGGCATTGACGTTGTCCGCCGGTCGAACGTACATCCCGTGGGCCGCGGCCTCGTCGCCGAACAGCCCGACCGTCTGCATCCCCCACTTCGCGCCGCCGGTCATCGCCGGCAGTTCGCCCATGAAGGCGACGTCCCACTCGCCGCGCAGGCCGGCCTCGACCTGCGGGGCGCCGGACGGATAGAACGTGACGAGCTGGATCGAGACACCGTTGTCGGCAAAGTAGCCGAGCTTGTCGGCCAGGTACCACTGGTTGAGAGCGAGCACCGGCTGGGCGGCGACCCGCACGACGGTCGTGTCGGCCGGGCTCGCCGGGGCGCTCGGCGACGCGGCCCCGGGCGAGGGCGACGTCGCCGTGGGCGACGTCGCCGGTGCGCTTGGCGAGGATGCCCCGGTCGAGCACGCTGCCGCGACCAGGGCGAGGATGGCGATGGCGGCCGGCACGCGGGCCGCGCCCGCGATCGGCAGTCGTCTGAACATGCGCTTGCCTCCTCCTACGGTGTGCTCTCGGTCGGCCCGAGCGAGCCGATCTCCTGCCGGACGGACCGCCAGACGCGCTCGCGCAGCTCGGTGAAGACCGGGCTCCGATAGGCGCTGTCGACGGGCTCGCCGCGCCACTCGGCGAGCGACGCGACCTCGATCTCCTCCTTGATCCGGCCCGGGCGCGCCGTCATGACGATCACCCGGTCGGCCAGGAAGACCGCCTCCTCGACGGAGTGGGTGACGAACAGGACGGTCAGCTCCTCCCGGGCGCACAGCCGCGCGATGTCCTCCTGCATGAGGATTCGCGTCTGCGCGTCGAGGGCACCGAACGGCTCGTCCATCAGCAGGATCTCGGGCTGGAGGGCGATCGCCCGGGCGATCGCAACCCGCTGCTGCATGCCGCCCGAGAGCTGGTTCGGGTAGTGGTTCTCGAAGCCGCCGAGACCCATCCGGACGATGAGCTCGGCGATCATCGTCCGCCGCCGCTCGGCGGGGTAGCCGGCGACCCGGAGCCCGAAGTCGACGTTCCCGGCGACGGTCTTGGCTGGGTAGAGGGCGAAGTGCTGGAAGACGATGCCCCGGTCGCGGCCCGGGCCGCGGACGAGCCGCCCGTCGACGCGGACCTCGCCGCCGGTCGGTCGGGTCAGACCGGCGGCGATGTGGAGGAGCGTGCTCTTGCCACAGCCGGACGGGCCGACGATCGCGACGAAGCTGTGGCGCTCGACGCCGAGGTCGAACGGCTCGAGCGCCCGGACCTCCTGGCCGCGCGAGAGGTACGACTTGGCCACGCCGTGGAAGGCGAGCTTGGCGCTGCCCGCCGGGCCGGTTCCGTCGTGCGGCCCGCGGTCGGCGATCGTCCGATCAGGCATCGGCCGTCACCTCCCGGCGCCAGCGGAGGAACGGCCGGCTGAGCCTGACGACGAGCGCGTCGAGGACGAGGCCGAGCAGGCCGATCGCGGCCATGCCGACGACGATCACCGCCGGCGTCAGGTTCTGCTGGCCGCGGACGATCATGAACCCGAGACCCGAGGGCGCGCCGACGAGCTCGGCGCCGACGACCGCCATCCATCCGTTGCCGAACGCGATCCGGACGCCGGCCAGGATCACCGGCAGTCCGGCCGGGACGACGATCTCGATGAGTTGGCGGAGCGAGCTCGCGCCGACCGCCCGGGCCGCCCAGATCTGGTAGCGGTCGACCTCGCGCGTCGCCCGGTAGGCGTTGAGAACGCACGGCGGGAACGCGCCGACGAAGACCAGGGCCGCCTGCGTGGTCGGGCCCGTCCCGAACCACAGGATCCCGAGCGGGATCCAGGCCAGCGGGGGGATGTTGCGCAGGACCCCGAACGCGGGCGACACGATCGCGTCGGCCGCCCGGTACCAGCCCATCGCCAGACCGAGCGGCACGCCGATGCCGACGGCGGCGGCGACGCCAGCCGCCCAGCGCAGGAGCGAATCGCGGACGTGGCCCGGCAGCGACTGGCCGGCGAACGGCTCGGCGGTGATGCGGGCCGCGGCCTCGATCACCGCCGTCGGGCCGGCGAGGGTCGACGGGCGAATCAGGCCGAGCCCGTCGGTCACGAGCCACCACAGGACGGTGGCGCCGCCGATCGCCGCCACCCCGGCCGCGGCATCGGAAGCGCCGATCCGCCGCCCGGCCCGCCCAAGCGGCCGGAGGCGGGTCAGCGCAGCGTCAGCTCTCACGGGCCTGCTCCCACGGCGTCAGCCTGCGCCCGATGACGGCGAGGCCGACGCTGAACAGGGCGCCGAGGAGCCCGATCATCGCCATCGACACGACGATGATGTCGGCCTGGAGGGCCAGCCGAGCGATCTGCATGATGTAGCCGATGCCGGCCTGGGCGGCCAGGAGCTCGGCCGCCACGAGGGTCATCCAGGCATTGCCGAGGGCGATCCGGGCGCCGGTCAGCATCACCGGCAGGCCGGTCGGGACGACCACCTCGGCGAGGACCCGGAGCCCGGAAGCGCCGGTCGTGCGGGCGGCCCAGACGATCGGCGGATCGACCGAGCGGACCGCCTCGTAGGCGTTGATGACGCACGGCGAGAAGGCCGCCAGCACGACGACGAGGATCCGCGCCGGAGGGTCGATCCCGAACCACACGATGGCGAACGGGATCCAGGCGATCGGCGGGATCGGCCGGATGAGCTGGAAGAGCGGGTTGGCGAACCGGCGGAGGGTCGGATACCAGCCCATCGCGGCTCCGAGCGGCAGCCCGATCGCCATCGCGACGACCCAGCCGACCACCACGATCTGGAGGCTCGCGACGACGTGGCCGACAAGCGTCTGGCCCTGATAGGTGTGGGTCATCAGCCAGGCGGCCCGGGCGACAACCTGGGCCGGCGAGGGCAGGATCAGTGGCGTGGCGAGCCGGAGGACGTCGGACGCCAGAAACCAGGCGCCCAGCAGGGCAGCAATCGACGCCAGGGACAGCAGCGGATAGCGCGCCGATCGCCCGCTGCCGTTCACGTCGACGCCTCTCGCGCCATCGCGAGGCCCGCTCTGGCGAGGACGTCCATCGCGCTTGCCCGGGCTCGACCGGCGACGGTGGCGGGATCGGCCGCCCAGTAGGCCTCGTTCAGCAATTCGACGACGAACGGGCCCGCGTACCCGCTCTCATCGAGTCGCCGGCACAATCCGACCACGTCGAAAATCCCCTCGCCCGGATAGAGGCGGTGGCGCGCCCCGCGCAGCTCGGCGAGCGGCAGCGGCATGGCGTCGGCGAGCTGGACGGCGAGGATCCGTTCCGCCGGAACAGCCGCGAGGTCCGCGAACGCGTTGCCGCCCCGGAAGAAGTGGAACGAATCGAGGACGAGCCCCACCGGGCCGTCCCGAGCCGCTTCGTCGACGAGCTCGTTCGCGAGCCTCACCGAAGCGAGTTTGCGGATGTGGCCGATCGGTTCCAGGCCGACGGCGATGCCGGTCTCGGCCGCGACCACGGCCGCCCGGCGCAGGTTCGCGGCGGTCTGTTCGAGGTTGCCCGCCTCGTCCATTACCGGCAGGACGACATAGCGCGCCCCGATCGCCCGGTAACGCGCAAGGCGTCGACGGAACATCCGCTCGAGGTCGACGTCCCAGGCGTGGTGCCAGCGGTACAGATCGGGCTGCGGACAGACACCCAGGATCTCCAGTCCGGCCGCCGCGGCCGTGGCGCATACCCGGCCCGGGTCCACCGCAGCGCCGTCGAGGTCCTCGGCCCAGAGCTCGACCCCGGCGAACCCCGCGGCGCTCGCGTGCCGGAGCTTCTCGTCGAACGGGGCGCTTCTGATCGTCACGACATCGAGATACACGCGATCGGCGCCTCGCGCCCGGTATTCGGGAGCCAATCCGGTAGACTTCGATGCTGCGTGAGAGAAAGTCATCGAGTCAGCCGCCCGCGCGACGTCACGTAGCTGTAGCCGGCCGACGCCTCGATCGCGAGCTCCGCCGCGCCGATGAGCGTGGCGTCGTCCCCGAGCGCCGCCGGCTCGATCCGGGGAACGTGCGGCACGCGGCCGACCAACCGCTCTCGAAGCCTCGGGATGAGCAGATCGGCCGATCGGCCAATACCCCCGCCGATGACGATCAGCTCGGGCGCGAGCATCGCGGCGAGGCCGCCCACCGCGAGGGCGAACTCATCGGCGATCTCCGAGACGAGGTCCGTGGCGGCCGCGTCCCCGGAGCGGGCCGCTGCAAAGACATCGGCCGCCGTCACCGCTCCGTCGGCCGGTCCGCGCATCCCCCGCTCATGTGCCCGGAGGCCGATGCCGCGGCCCCCGATCCGTGACTCGAGATCGCCGAAGCCGGGGTAGGCGCGCTCGAGGGAAGAGCGCTCGACGAGCAGGTAGCCGACCTCGCCGGCCGCGTCGTTCCAGCCGCGATAGAGGTGGCCGTCGAGGATGAGCCCGGCGCCGACGCCGGTTCCGAGCGCCAGCCCGATCATATGGTGGGTGCCCCGACCTACCCCTCGACGATGCTCGCCGAAGGCCATTAGGTTCACGTCGTTCTCGACAATCGTCTCGATCCCGAGCCGCTCGGTGGCCAGGCGCGCGAGGGGCAGATGCCGCCACTGGATGGCCGGTGCCCATTCGACCTCACCGCGCTCCGGGTGCACGACGCCGGGCACGCCGATCGCGACGGCCCGCGGTGGAGCCCCGGCTCGCAGGGCCTGTCTGACCAAGTCGGCCGCAAACGACAGCGTCCGTTCGAGCGTCGCCGCGGCGACGTCGTGGGTGTCGCCCTCGGCGAACGTCGGCCGCACCTCGCGGTGGATCAGGGCGCCGGTGAGATCGGCCACCGCTCCGGCCGTCTTGGTTCCGCCGACGTCGAGGGCGACGACGCCCTTCGCCTGGCCGTTGTAGCGGTAGAGCAACGGCGGTCGGCCGCCCGACGACGGACCCTGGGTGTCGGGCACGATCGCCCGCTCCCTGGCGAGATCCGCGGTGAGACGGTTTACCGTGGCCTGGCTGAGACCGGACAACGACGCGATCTCCTGCCGCGACAGCGGTCCTCGCTCACGCAGCAGCTCCACGATCGTTGTCCGGTTGACGCGGGAGACAGTGGCTGCAGTGGCGACGCGGTCCGGTTCTCGACGCGGCACAACGGTAGACACCCAGAAATCTTACTGCTTGTGTCAATAAGAAGCATTCGCCATAAGAAGCGTTCCGCCCGCACAAGAAGGGCGACTCGAGCGGGGCGAGCCTTCCGTCGGTGGCGACGGCGAGCAAACGGGGTCGCCGACAACGCTGGCGCCAATGGCGAAGTCATCGTCGAACACGTGAAGACGCTCAAGTCAGGCCATGGCTTCGACGCTCTCAAGGGCGAGTACGGCGACATGTTCAAGAAGGGCATCGTTGATGCTGCGAAGGTGACGCGTTCGGCGCTCCAGAACGCCGCATCGATCGCGGCGATGGTCCTCACGACGGAGACGCTTATCACCGACCTGCCGGAGCCGAAGCAGTCCGTCCCCGCTGGCGGCGGCGTTATGGCGGGGACATGGACTACTAGGCTGAACCGACACCGGCTTTGGGCGGGAGTCCGGCCCTACGCTCGGTCTCCGCCAACACCACGGAAAGCACGATGGTGCTGCGCCGCGTCGCGCGTCACAGTGACCCACAGACAAACCCTCGGCTTCGGCCGGCCAGCTCGAGGCGACGGCGACTGGGTTCGACTCGACTGGCACTATGACCTGATCGTGGCAGGCGCTCAGGGTCGACGCGCCAAGCCTGCCAACCGGGCCCAATCCTCGAGAGCCTCGGCAGGAGGGATCGGACGCCTCTTGGTCACGGTCACCCAGTTGTACTCGTCGATCAGCTTCGGTGGGCTCGAATCAGGACGCCCGACGAGCGACGGGAGAGCAGATACGGGGACGCCCGCCTCAGCGGAGATCTCCCGCAGAAGCCCGGCGACAGTAGTCAGGTAAGCGCCGAACGAGGCCGCATCCGGGCCATATCTGAAATAGCCCCGGATGGGATCGTCCCAAGGCGGGAAGACGTTCGGTCGGAGGGCGAACAGGGCCTTCGCGGCCCCCGTCGGGCCGTACGTAACGGACGAGGCGCGGCCACGCGCGAGACGGCGGAGGCCTGCCTGGCGGGTCCTCAGGGCATCGTAGGCCGCAGCGCACGCCACGATTTCGCTTTTCGACAGCTCCGTCAGCTCCACGTGGTGGGCCGGGAGACTGCCCAGCCATGCGTTCGCCCAGCGGATGAGCGAATCCGACGCGATGGTGGCGTGATGCTCCTTCGTGAATTGCCGGCACGTCCAGGCGTTGAGCCATGTGAAGAGGGCAGCCCGGTGTGCGGTGTCGTAGGGGTCGAGAACAGGCGCGACCTTGGTGCGAAATCGACGCAGCGATCGGTCATAGTCGTCGAGCTGTCCGTAGAGCCTGCAGCCATAGGCGAGCTCGAAGAGTCTCACGACGTTCAACTCCGTAGAACGTCCGCCAGAAGCCGCCCAGTAGAACAGTCTCCGCGGACGGCTCGGCCACGGGCGGGGCCGGCGCTGCAAATACGGTACCTCAGGACGACTCCACTCGAAGGTCGACGTTGGCGCCGGCAAGGGCCCCCGAGCGACCGAGGCCCACACCATGGCAAGATCGCGTAGCGCGGAGCTGCCGGTTGCCATCGTTCAAGGCTATTCAAGTGCTCGGCATGTCAAGCCCAGCGGGCACCGGAACCACGAATTACAAACCAGCACGGACTATCCTCACGACACCTACAGAGGCTGCTCCGATGCCCTCCCGCCCGGCCACTCGCGACGACGTTGAGCGCGTCACCGAGACGCTCACCCTGGCATTCCTCCACGATCCGGTGTGGAGCGTGGCCTTGGCACGGACCGATGGCTCGACGACCCACCACGCGGTCTTTTGGCAGCTGTACGTCGAGGGTTCGCTCCGCTACTCGACCGTGTATCTGACCGAGGACGCGTCGGCGGTTTCGGTCTGGATCCCGCCTGGGGGCACCGACCTCTCGGAATTCCAGGAGACGACGCTCGAGCAGCTCATCAGGACGTCGCTCGAACCTGCTGCCGCGCGAGCGATGTTCGAGCTCTGGCAGCGGTTCGAATCCAACCACCCCCGCAACGAGCCGCACGCCTACTTGAGCCTGCTCGCGACCCACCCGGACCATCGCGGTCGAGGCATCGGCCAACGACTCCTCGCTGAGGATCTCGCCCGGTTCGACAGAGACAACATGCCGTCATACCTGGAGTCGACCAACCCAGGAAACGACCACCGATACGAGCGGGCTGGCTTCCAACGGATCGGCGGTTTTCAGGCCGTGCTCAACGACGCCCCGATCTCCACGATGTGGCGTCCATCGCGAGGATCTAGCGCCAGCTAGGTAGGTTCGCGGAGCCTGATAGCTTGGCCCGCCAGATCTCGACACGATGGAACGATCGTGCAGCCGCCTGGAGGCGCTCGGTCGCAAGTCAATCCCACGGAGATCGGCGGCCGGCTCGGCATCCGCGCTCGCCGAATGTAGGGCTCAGGGACCCGATGGTTCGTAGACTTCGAGGGTGTGCTCGTTCTCGGCGATGATTAGGCGCCCCGGGGCACCCGGTTCAAGATGGGAATAGAGGCGTACGTAGACCGAGTACAACCCGGGCGTCCAGCCCTTCGTACTGAGGACATATCGGCGCGTCACATCGACCGACCCGTCCAAGGTGCCCGGAGTGTGATCGATCGGCTGGCCGGGCACTCGTGGCAGGGTTTCGGGGTCCCACTGCCATCTCTCTTGGCCCGTTTCGCGGTTCACGATCTGGTTGTCGAAGAACCCGAAGCGTACCGTCCCATGGAACCTCACGTCCGTGGTGTAGTCCGACCCAACCGGGACCCTCGCAGGCGACACCGTGGACTGGAAGGTCATTTCAATTGATGTGGCGTCGAGGTGCTCACGTAGACGGAGGCACGCCGCCTGGAACTCCTTCGCTTCGCGTCGCGGGGACGGGAAGCAGTGAAACGAGAATGGCACAGGGCACCGCCCCGGGTCTGGCGATCAGGGCTCAGGACTGGCCGAAGTCGAGCTCATGGGTACGCCTGAGTGCCGACGGGGCCCGCCGCATGCGCGCGATGGTCACGATGGTCGCCACGACGAGACCCGTCACGAGTCCCAGCGGCGCAGCTATCGGAGCGAGCGGAAGCCCGGTCACGTGACCGACGAGCGACAGCGCGTTCCACGCGACCAGACCCCATAGAAGGCTGAGGGCGAAGCGACGATCAATGCGTGGACTATCCGCGATGACGGGCCAGGACGCCATGACCCGATGGTCCCCGTCGGGACGTTACTCGACCAGCATCGGGTAGCCGTCGTTGCTCCCCTCGTAGACCTGGTCGAGCTGGGAATTACCCTTGTACTCCAGCGTCCACGCCCAGATCTCCCCGCTGCCGTGGTGAAGTCCATTGCCCGAGATCTTCATCTTGTCCGTGGGGCCGTAGATGATGCCCCGAACGTCCATGCCGGAGTCCGCGCTCGAGATGTCGAAGACCGAGCTCGACGTCGTGTCGCTGCAGATCGGAACAAGGGGAACACAGCTCGCGACGGGCCTGATCCACACGGAGAGCGGCATGTCGTGCCGGGCATCGCCGGTCCGCCACGGAGCGACCGTCGACGTGCCGCCGGCGGTCGCCGAATTCAGGAGGAGGGCGCCGCCGCCCTGGACGAGAAGCGTCGAGTCGTTCTCGAGGACGAGGGTCACGCCCTGGCCGGCCAGGACGCTGCCTTGGCCGACCTGGACGCCCTGCGTACCGTTCTTTGGAACGAGGTGATAGACGCCCGGGCAGAGCCACCGACGGCCGTTGTTGGCGACCTCGATCAGGTCGTACTTCCCGGGTGCGATCCCCGTCGCGCCGTCTGTCGGGTCCGTGCACGTCCCGTTCGCCGCGGTCGTGCCGCTCATCGTGATGGGGGTGTCGGCCCCATCACCGAGCGCGGCGTAGAACGCGTTACCCCAGCCGGGGACCTGGACGTACGTCGGCAGATGACGGGGTTCGTGGTAGACGTCATCGCTCTCGGCCGTCGTCAGGCCCTCGGTCCTGATCTGTTTCGCCACCTCCGACCAGGTCAACGGACTCGGCTGGTCGATCGTCATGTACATCCGGTTGTCGCTGATGCCCGTGCCGCCGGTGGTCATGAATTTGACCCAGGCGGGTTCGTTCGGCGACGTGGGCGGTGGCGCTCCGGCGGCGGAGAAGAGCGAGTTGATCGCGATGTCGCCACCCCAGATCAGCACGAACGTGTTGGACCCCGCGAGCTTCATCGTGATCGTCGAGTTGTTCGGCTGGACGCCGTCGTTCGGCTTCAGCACGGCGACCGCGAGTCCGCCACCGAAGACGGCCGACGTGGCGCAGACCCCGATGTCCAGATCGTCCGATCCGTAGATCCGTGAGAAGAATCGACTGCTGACGTGGTCGATTCTGACCGTGACCGCCCGGCTGCCCCAGGCTCCGCCGGCGCAACCGGCGGTGACCGGCGTCCTGATGAAGACCCGGTCGGGCCCGGTGTAACCCGCGCAATCCTCGGGACCGAAACCGTCACCGCCCGGGTCGGAAGCCGCGGCGGCGGCGCAGTCCAGCTGGCCGCTCGCCTGGAGACCCAGACCGAGCTGATCGTCCAGGTAGGTCATCGCGTGCACGGCGGCGGCGCTCTGCTTGGCCGGCGTGATCGGTCGCTGCAGGAGCTCGGAGACGCCAGCCTGCGCGGCCGCATCGACCGCATTCTGGAGACCGCGCTTCTCCTGCAGCCAGAACCCGTAGTCGACGGTCAGCGCGGCGCTCCCGAGAAGGACCAGGAGGCCGAGTGCGAAGATGACGAGGACCTGGCCGCCCTGGTCCTTGCGCTCGATCATGGACATGTCGTCATCCCCGCGACTTCGCCAGAATTCAGCGGCACGTTCTCGACGCGGAAGTGCTCCATCGTCGTGAGCGCGAGGGCGCTGTCGATCACGCCATCGAACCCGTCGAGGATCACCCCGACCATCGGGATGAACAGCGGATGCGCATACGTGGCCGTCACCGTCAGCCGCACGGAGTGGGTCGCGGGCGACACCGATCCAGGGTTCTGGTAGGCGCAGTACGTCACGGAGGAGGACTTGAGATTGGCGGACGAGTAGGCGATCACGCTGGTCGGCAGCACGGTCGACGTGAGGTGGTTGTTGACCGCCGTCCCGTTCGCGGTCTGGTTGCTCGCCGTCGTCGGTGACAGCGATCCGTAGCGGGCGGCCTCGCGCACGCCGTTGATCAGGCCGATATGAGCGCTGAACAGGACCCCGAGCTGGATGATGCCGAGGAAGATGAGCAGGAAGAGCGGGAGGATGATCGCGAATTCGACCAGAGACTGGCCACGATGAGACGCGACACCGGCATCGGGTGAGGTCGCGCGGCGCCTCGATCGACCGGGGGAGTGATCGGACATGCGGGGCCTTTTGATGATGAGCCGCGGCCGGTCGTGACAGGTTCGCGGTCTCGTTCAAGGCTGGCCCCCGACCAGCGGAGGCTATACGGTACTCGTCCGACCTCGCTTTTCTCCTTGCGGGACCATCATCCGGTGACGGGACGCAACAGCAAGGCGACGACCGGTCAGATCCCGAGTGAACGCTCTGACGCAGCCGTCATCGGTTCGACGAGCTCCGGTTCCTCGCGACGGGCGTCGTTCACGTAGCGGTTCACCGCGTAGACCCGGAGCGCGACGGCGTCGGTCGGCTGGAGCATGGCGACGACGTCGGCGCCGTCGCGCGATGACGGCCAAGACGCCCGTCGCGGCTCCCACCTCGACCTGGCGCAATCGGATCACCGGCTCGGGTGAGGAAGCGCCCGACCAGCTGCTCGCCAACCCGGCGAACTGGCGGATCCATCCCAAGGCGCAGCAGGACGCCCTCGCCGGCGCACTCGACCAGGTGGGCTGGGTCCAGCAGGTCATGGTCAACCAGCGAACCGGCTTCGTCGTCGACGGCCACGCCCGTGTGGCGCTGGCGATCAGCCGCGCCACCCTGCCGCCTAGCCGTGAGGCTCGCCGATCTAGCCACGCATTACCCCGCAGGCGTAGTACCTGGAGCGAATAGACCTCGCGAGCCAGCCTGCCGACGATTCGCGGGTGAAGCTGTGCATGGTCTGTGGGGTCGTCACGAGCCGCGCGGGTAGCCGGCGAGCGAAGCGCGGCAGTTAGGGTGTCAAGCCAGTCGACGGCTTTGTGCGCGGAATCGTGGCCGCGAAGATGGCCATCGAGCCGACGGTCTCCAGCTCCACCCGCTCGAACGATGCCGCGAGGATTTCGCCGAGGCCCTCCTGGGTGTCGCCGAGGTTGTCGAACGTGCCCCGCCGGTTGTTGGCCTTCAGAATGCTCCGCGACAACCAGGTATGTCGCCCGGAGGGCCCGAGGATCGATGCACCGAAGAGGACGCCCGTCGGAGCGAGGACGGCGGCCACGTTGGCGACAGCAGCAGCCTTGCGCGGGAGCGGTCCCGGCAGGCAATGGAGTACGCCATTGAGCGCGGCAGAGTCGAACGGCCCGTGGACGGGAAGTGGCTTGCAGACGTCGGCCTCAATGGTCGTGATGTCCAGGCGCTGCAATCGCCGGGATGCATGATCGAGGACCTGCACGTTGGGGTCAAGGAGGGTGACAGGTCGCCCCGACCGCGCCCGGCGACTGTGTGCGCACGGCCGAGTTTCGCGAATTGTCCCGGTCGCTGATCGGGGATCCAGTCAGGTTCGACCGTGTGCGCCCACGTTGGC
>JBBEBL010000135.1:0-3667 GCA_040882345.1 Chloroflexota bacterium | reverse complement strand
ACGACGTTCACCGTGGCGAGCAACGAGTTCATCGGCGGTGGCCGCGAAAAGGCGGAGTACCACCCCGTCGTCACCTGGGACCGGCTGGCGGAGATCGCCGGGACCTACCTCGGGAAGGGCCAGCAGGTCGCCGTGGAGGGCCGCCTCCAGACCCGGTCGTGGGACGACGATCGCGGTCAGCGCCACTGGAAGACGGAAGTCGTGGCGTCCCACGTGGAGATGCTGTCGGGCCGACGCAAGAAGGACTACGAGGCCCAGCAGGCTGCCGAGTCACTGGTCGCCCAGGCCACGGCCTACGGCGAAGCGCCGCCGACCGAGCCCATCCCCGACTCCACGCCGATGTTGTCCGCGGATGACACGGACGACACGGACGACGAGCAGGAGGACGACGCCGCGGCCTGATCAGCCTTCACTCGGACGGCGGCGCGGTCCCCCTCCCGCCCCGCCATCACGCCGCCGCGCCAGCCGCGGGGCTCGCCCCAGCCTCGCCTCAGCCCCCTTCGGCCGACGCCGCCCCGTAGAGGCGACGACGCGGGATCCCCGTCGCCGTGGCCACCTGCCGCGCTGCCTCGCCCCGGGCAACGCCGTCCGCGACCAGCCGCTCCACCTGGGCGCGGGCGCGACCCAACGCCGCGTCGTCATCGCGAACACGTTCCGAGGCGGTGACCGGGCCGTCATCCGCCGCCATCCCGACGACGAGGACGAACTCGCCGCGGGCCGGGATGGCGCCCCCCTCCAGCGCCGCGGCGAGATCGGCCAGCGACCCGCGCACGATCTGCTCGTGGAGCTTCGTCAGCTCGCGGCAGACGGCCGCCGGCCGGGTCGCGCCACACGCAACCTCAAGATCGCGGACCGTCGCCATCGCTCGATGTGGCGACTCGTAGATGACCGTCCCGCGACGGTCGGCGGCGATCGCCGCCAGCCGCTCCCGGCGATCCCGTCCGGAACGCGGCAGGAACCCTTCGAACGCCCAGCGCGGCCCGGCAACCCCGGACGCCGCGACCGCGGCCAGCACGGCCGAGGCGCCCGGTACCGGCACGACCCGACCACCCTCCGCCGCCCAGGCCGCCACGAGATCCGCGCCCGGGTCGCTGACGCCCGGAGTGCCGGCGTCCGTGACGAGGGCCAGGTCGAGCCCGCCACGCAGGTGGGCCAGCAGCTCGTCCAGGCGACCGCGCGCACTCCGGGCGTGGTAGCTGACGAGCCGGGCGTCCACGGCGTGGCGCTCCAGGAGGCGTCGCGAATGGCGCGTGTCCTCGGCCGCGATGAGTGGCACCTCGCGCAGCACCTCCAGCGCGCGCAGGGTCACATCGGCCAGGTTCCCGATGGGCGTGGACACGACGAAGAGCGTCCCGGACGCAGACCCGCCAGCCTCCGCCGTCACTCGCGGGCCGATCCCGGGCGCCGCCGCGGATAGAGGTAATCCACGCCCGCGGTCCGCGGCCCAAGCTTCGCGATGGGCGGCATCTGGCGCTTGAACTCGGCGCCCGCGACCATCCGGTCAACGCGCTCCACGAGCGCCCGCTCGAAGCCGAGCGCCACCACCTCGTCCACGGATCGCCGCTGGTCGATATGCCAGTAGAGGAGTCGATCAAGTTCCGGATAGCTGAATCCGGCCTCCGCCTCGTCCGTCTGCCCCGGCCACAGGTCCGCGGAGGGTGCCTTGCGGATGATGGCCTCCGGGACGCCGATGGCGGCCGACAGCTGGCGCACCTGGCTCTTGTACAGATCACCGATCGGGTTGAACGCGCACGCGTTGTCGCCGTAGACCGTCGTGTAGCCGATGAGGGCCTCCGTCTTGTTCCCGGTCCCGACCACCAGCCCACCCCACGTGACCGACCGGTCGTACAGGACGCTCATCCGCATGCGCGCCATGAAGTTGCCGCGCCGCAGGGGCGAGGCATCCGTGTCCGGACCGTAGAAGCCATCGACCATCGGCGAGATGTCCACGACCTCCGAGGCACAGCCGAGGCGTCGCACCACCTCCTCCGCGTCGGCGCGCGACGCCGGGGACGACGTGCGGTACGGCATCAGCACGCACAGCAGGCGCTCCGCGCCGATGGCCTCCGCGACGAGGTACGCGACCAGGCCGGAGTCGATGCCGCCCGACAGGCCCAGGACCGCCCGCTCGAAGCCGGCCTGGCGGAGCTGGCTGCGGATGAAGTCGCCGATGACCCGCCGCGCCACGTCCGTGTCGATGGCGAGCTCCGCGGGCAGCTCGAACGCGGGCGTCATCCCACCACCTCGTCGGGTTCGCCGGTCGAGTCGGGGGCCAGGCCCATCCGCTCGGCCATGATCCTGGTCAGTTCGCGGCCCTGGAGCTCGGGGCGTTCGTCGCGCAGGAGCGGCAGCGCGATGCGGGCACGCCGGATGTCGGCCGGCCGGATATCCACGAAGAACAGACCCTCATCAAAGAGCGGGGCGCTGAACACCGGGGCGCCGTCCGGGCCGATCACCTCGGAGCCGCCCCAGAACGAGATGGACTCATCCACGCCGACGCGGTTGCAGAAGATGACGAACGAGGTGGTGAGCTGGGCATACGCGCGCATGAGCGTCCGCCACGAGGTCGCGGTGCCCAGCCCGACCTCGTTGGTCGCGGCCAGGTCCCGGCCCGGCGAGCTCGACACATCGATGAGGATCTGCGCGCCGTCCAGGGCCAGCAGCTGCGGCACCGGAAGGTGCCAGAAGTCCTCGCACACACCGATGCCGAGCCCGACGCCGAGGCGCGAGGGAACCGCCCGCAGCATGTCGCCCGGGGCAAAGAAGCGGCGCTCATCGAACAGACCGTAGGTCGGCAGGTACAGCTTGCGGTGCACGTGACGGATCTCGCCGTCCTCCATGAGGGCCGCGGCGATGAACAGGCGATGGTCGTTCGACTCCTCCACGAACGAGACGATCGCGGACGACCCGCTCGTCATCGCCGCGAGGTCGGCCAGGCGCGGGTCGTCCCGGCGCAGCGCGACCTCCGAGGCGAGGTCCTGGAGCAGGTAGCCCGTCAACCCGAGTTCGGGGAAGACCACGAGGTCCGCACCCGCCACCCGCGCCTCGTCCAGCACCTCGCGATGCCGGGCGAGATTCAGGTCCAGGCGCCCCAGCACGGGGGCGATCTGGGCGAGCGCCACACGGATGCGATCCATCGCGCGGAGCATACGCGAGCGCGCTCGGCAGGACCGGAGACGGCTGGGCGCGACGGCCGTGGGCGCACCCGCCCTTGCTCGGCGTCAACAAGCACGCGCGGATGAACCTGCATGGACCGCAGGCCGATCGGACATATTCCGTCCGTTGGGCGTCACGTTCGTGCTCGTTCATGATGGACCGCTTGCTGCGACTGAGCACGCTCAGAGCTGATCGTGCCGGCATCGGCGCGGAGGGCGGACCGATGACGTGACGCGCGTGCGCGGCGGTGCTAGGCTTCCCCGAACCTGCGCGCGCCGGGTTCCGGTGTCGCGCGGAGCGCTTGCCCCGCACACCCGGACAGGGAGGCAGAACGGTCCGGGAGCGGGGCGCAGAGGAGGAGTCCAGCGTATGACCCGATCACGCAGGTGGTCGCCACGGCTCGCGGCCCTCGTCGCGTCCGTCGCGGTCGTCTTCGCGGCCTGTGGAGGCGCGACGACGACGTCAGCCCCCCCGGGCGGCGCGACGACCGCCCCCACGGCCGCGCCGACCG
>JBBEBL010000134.1:2516-3769 GCA_040882345.1 Chloroflexota bacterium | reverse complement strand
TGGTTGCGCGCCATACAGCGGAGATGGCACGGGTGGCGTACATCACCTGTGGCGATGTCGAGATGGCCCGTGACGCGGTCCAGTCGGCATGGCAAACGGCGTGGACGAAACTGCCGGGGCTCCGGCGACCGACGAGCGTCCGGTCCTGGCTTCTGGCAGTGGCCGCCAACGAAGCCCGTCAGATTGCTCGACGAGAGCGTCGGCGGCGCTCGGTGGAACCGGGAGCATTGACGATCGGCGTCGATACCGTCCAACCCGACGACGACTTCGGGCTCCGCCGCGCGCTCGAGGCGCTACCGGTCGACGATCGCCGGCTGCTGGCGATGCGCTACGGAGCCGGCCTGACGTCCGAGGAGATCGGCAGACTCCTGGGCATCAGCGCCTCAGGCACCCGGGTTCGTTTGATGCGACTCTTGACACGACTCCGAGTGGAGCTTCGCGACGATGGACCCTGACAGCGTGTTTGGACCGGAAGGCGAGGCCGAGATCCAAGGTCGGCTCCGGCGGTACTCGCGGGTCGCTGCGGATCTCATCTTGCCCCAGGACGTCATGCCTTCGATGACACCCGGGGCCCGGCGACGTGACCTGCTTCGATCAGCCGCGACCGCGATTACCGTCGCCGTCGTCGTCGTATCGGCCGTTGCGGTTGGGTTCGCCATCGGCGAGCGTCGGTCCCCGGCCGCTGCCGAACCCGCACCCCGCGACGAACCATCGCCCACGGCGCAAGTCTTTGACCCGGCAGGCGTTGGAGTACTCGGGGCTCCGAGCTGTGAAGCCTCGGACTGGCCGGTCACCGTCGTGCCATGCATTGACGCCGAACGGGCTGTCAGCTGGGGATCGCGAAGGATCGACTCCACGCGCGTCTGGCTGACAACGCTGTCCGATGTGAAGGCAGCCCTGGATCCTCCGCCCCAGGTCGTAGAGCCGCCTGACGACACGCAGGTCTGGGTCTTCGTCTACGAGGGTAAGTGGCGCGGCCCGCTGTACGCGGACGAATCCGGAGACCTGCGTACACCCCCTCCGGCGAGCCGCTGGCTCTACGCTGCGGACGCGGAGCATCTGGATGGAACTGGGTTCATCTACATCCATGATTGGTCCGGCCAGCCGATCCCCGAAAGGTTCCCGCGACCCGCAGGCTGACATCCAGTCGCTTCTGGACGATGACCGTTCGCCCGGCCCACGTGCGCCCATCGCAGCGGGAGTCACGCTCAACGGCAGAAGTGTTCAATTCAGCCGACATCGCGGAGCGTGCG
>JBBEBL010000134.1:0-2416 GCA_040882345.1 Chloroflexota bacterium | reverse complement strand
GCCCGCCCGATCCCGCGGCGGCGCCAGGCCGGATCCACGTGTCCCCACGTCTCGTACGTCACGATGCCTGCGCGCATGCCTCGCTCCACCCCGGCCTCGGCCACCGCCTGGCCATCCACCTCGGCGATCACGAGGTCCGCCCGAAGGTCGAGTCCGTCCGATCCCTCCAGCTCCTCGCGCAGGTTCGCCGCGGAGGGCCGGTACGGGATGCCGTCATGACCATTCGCCGCGGCGGTCAGCGTGGCCATTGCCTCGTAGTCGGCGTCGTCGCCGCGCGGGCGCCGGAACGTCAGGCCGGCGATGGCCGGCGCATCCGCCACCGAAACCTTGGTCGTCATCGGGGCAGGTCCTCCAGCGGGGCGTCAAGGTCGGGCAGCGGCTTGCGCCAGTCATGGCTCGTGCTCACCGGAGCGAAGCCGAGCGAGCGATACAGGGACCCGGCATCGTTCGGGTTGAGGCCGTCCACCCCGAGGTAGGCGGAGGTCATGCCGCGCTCCTGGAGCCGGCGTAGGACGTCGGCGATGAGCGCCCGCGCGAGGCCGCGCCGACGCCACGGACGGCGCGTCCAGACGGCGTCCACGAGACCTCGCTCACGGCCGTGGTGGGCGTTCTCCTCGGGATCGATCAGCCCCTGGACGCCGCCTGCGATCTCGTCGCCATCCCAGGCCACGGCCCACAGGCTGGGATCCTGGTTCACGTCCTCGAGGAAGCTCGCCCAATCCTCCTCGGTCGGGGCCGCCTCGTCGCGCTCGTCGGCGAAGGCCTCTGTCGCGGCGTCCCAGACCGCTCGGAGCGAGACCGGGTCCGTGCCGACCGACCGCACCTCCAGGCCCTCGGGAAGCGTGACGTCCGGCAGGTCGTCGAGCGTCGGTCGCACCATCTCGTAGCCGACGCCGGTCCGGGTCCAGCCGCGGTGCTCCAGGAGGGCTTCCGCCTCCGTGTTTGAGGCGAACGTGAAGGTCATCATCGTGCTCGGTTTACGCTCATCCGGCGGGATGGCGGCGGCCTTGGCGACGAGACGCGCCTCCGCCCAATCCAGGAGTGCTGCGAGGATGCCGGTCCCGCTCTGGGCGGGCTCCACGAGGAAGATGGTCATGAAGCTTCGCGTCCCGTCCGTGAGGTCACGCCACTCGCAGCGGGCATACCCCACCGTGCGCCCTTCGCGTTCGGCGATGAGCAGGTCCTGTGTGAGGTCGCAGTTGGTCAGGTGGGCGTAGTCGCGGGCCATGTCGTCGGCGTGGACGACCTCTTCCATCCCGGCTTCGTCGCGGAGCGCCTGGTTGGCGGCCGCGAGCCCGGCGATGTCCTCGTCGAATCCCCGGAATCCGCGGAAGACCACGCCGGGGATGCGGACCTCATCGGGCGTTGCGCCCATCACGTGTCGCTCCCGTACTTCGCGTCCATGTGGCGGCCCACGGACTTGTGGATGGCCTTCCAGCGCTTGCGTTCCTCGGCGGCTGCGCGCGGATCGCCCCGGCGCTCGGCATGAGCCAGCTCACGCTCCAGCTTTTGGTGGCTGGCCAGGCGCCCCTCGGACAGCGACCCATCCGCGAGCGCGTCACGCACCGCGCAGCCGGGCTCCCGATCGTGGCGGCAATCGCGGAACCGGCACGCGGCGGCCAGTGCCGCGATGTCCTCAAAGGCCGTCTCGATGCCGAGGTCCGCTCCTGCGACCTCCAAAGCGCGAATGCCAGGCGTGTCGATGAGCATGGCCCCGCCCGGCAGCGTGAACAGCTCGCGATGCGTGGTCGTGTGACGCCCGCGGGAGTCGTCCCCACGCACGGCGGCCGTCGCCTGCCGCTGCTCCCCGAGGAGGGCGTTGACGAGGGTGGACTTGCCGACGCCGGAGGAGCCCAGGACGACCGCGGTCCGTCCCGGCACCAGGTGCGAGCCGAGGTCCTCGAGGTGGTCACCGGTCAGCGCTGACAGGACGACGACGGGCACGCCCGGCGCGATCGACTCGACGGCGATCAGCCGGCCCTCCAGGTCGTCCGCGATATCGGCCTTGTTCAGGACGATGACCGGGGTCACCCCGCTGGACCATGCCACGGCCAGGTAGCGCTCCAGGCGGCGCAGGTTGAAGTCGCGATCCAGCCCGGCCACGATGAAGGCGACGTCCACGTTGGCGGCGATGACCTGCTCGTCGGACAGCAGCCCGGCGGTCCGGCGCGTCGAGTCGGCCGCGCTCCGGACGAAGGCTGACTGGCGCGGCAGGATGGCCGAGATGACGACCGGATCCCCCGGGCCGGCGCCCGGCCGGTACGGCTCGAGCACGACCCAGTCGCCGACGGCCGGGTAGTCGGACGGGGCGAGGGCCTCGTGGCGAAATCGTCCGGTCACGATGGCCGGTCGATCCGTGCCGTCGCTGCCGCGGACGATCGCCGTCCCCTTGTGCACCGCGACGACGCGCGCCGGC
>JBBEBL010000133.1:18115-24892 GCA_040882345.1 Chloroflexota bacterium | reverse complement strand
CAGATGCAGCCGGAGTTCGATCTCGGCGACGTGGACGCGATGGCGGACGAGGTCGCGGGCGCGGCGGCTCTCGGCCTGGCGACGGTCGTGGATGCCATGCCCTGCGATGCCGGGCGCAACGCCGGGAAGTTGGCGGACCTGTCACGCCGGACCGGCGTCAACGTGATCGCACCGACCGGCCTCCACCATGACCGCTACTACGGCCCGGCGCACTGGAGCCACCGGGTCACCGTGGAGGACCTCGCCGACCTGTTCGTCGCCGACATCGAGCACGGGATCGATGCCTTCGACTACGCCGGTCCGGTCGTGCGCCGCACCCCGTTCCGTGCCGGCGTCATCAAGGTCGCAGGCTCCGAGGGCGGGCTGTCCGCCCGCGACGAGCGCGTGTTCGAGGCGGCGGCGATCGCGCATGCCCGGACCGGCGCGCCGATCCTGACCCACTGCGAGCACGGGACCGGGGCGCTGGAGCAGATCCGCTTCCTGGCGGACCGGGGCGTGGCGCCGGAGCACGTGGCCCTCAGTCACGTTGACAAGGTCACCGATCGCGGGTACCACCGCGACCTGCTCTCCACGGGCGCGCTGGCCGCCTACGATCAGACCTTCCGCTGGCCGGCCGGCGCCGAGAACGCGACGGGGCGGCTGATCGGCGAGATGGTGGAGGACGGACTGGACGATCGGATCGTGCTCGGCATGGATGCGGCCCGGCGGCGCTACTACCGGATCTTCGGGGGGAAGCCCGGGCTGACCTGGCTGCTGGACGGCTTCGCGACGATCCTGGCCGAGGCCGGCGTCGAAGAGGATGTCCGGCATCGACTCTTCGTGGGCAACCCCGCTCGGCTCTACGCGTTCAGCGCTCGGTAAGACGGCACGCAGGAGGACACGCATGGACGGCCACCGGATCTCGATGCTCGGCACCGGACTCATCGGCGACTTCTACACGATGACCCTGCACGGCCAGCGCGGCCGCGACGAGGTCCGGGTGGTGTACTCGCGCAGCGACGAACGCGGCCAGGCGTTCAAGGAGCGCTGGGGCATCCGCGAGTCGACCACGGACATGGACGCCGCGATCGAGCACCCCGACACCGACGTCGTCATCGTCGCGCTGCCGAATTTCCTGCACGAGGAGGCGATCGCCAAGGTGGCGAGAGCCGGCAAGGCCGTGCTGTGCACGAAGCCGCTGGGCCGGACCGCTGACGAGGCGAAGCGGATGCTGGAGGCCGTCGAGGCGGCCGGCATCTTCGCGGGCTACCTGGAGGACCTCGTCTACACGCCCAAGACGCTCAAGGCGCTCGCCGCCGTGGAGGGTGGCGCCATCGGCGACGTGACGTGGGTCCGTTCCCGCGAGACGCACCCCGGGCCGCACAGCGCGTGGTTCTGGGACGGTCGACTGACGGGCGGCGGCCCGATCATCGACCTTGGCTGCCATTGCATCGAGATCATCCGCAGCTTCGTCGGCAAGGGCAACCGGCCGGTGGAGGTGATGTGCCACACGGACACGCTCGTCCACCCCATCGCGGACGAGGACAACGCCATCGCCCTCATCCGCTTCGAGTCGGGCGCGATCGGCCAGTTCGAGGTCAGCTGGACGTTCCGCGGCGGGATGGACCTGCGTGATGAGGTAGCGGGCACGCACGGCACGATCTGGCTGAACCACTTCCTGCGCACCGGGTTCGAGATGTTCACGGCCGGCGGGGGCGGCGGGTACGTGGCGGAGAAGGCGGAGACGGCCGCCGGATGGCTGTTCCCGGTGGGCGACGAGGTGTCGGAGCTCGGCTACGTTGACATGTTCACGGATCAGTTCCGGGCGCTGGACGCCGGGACGACGCCGCGCGAGACGTTCTACGACGGCTATGTCGTGAACGCGGTCATGGACGCCAGCTACCGCTCGGCGAAGAGCCGCCAGTGGGAGGCGGTGGACGTGGATTGGCGGGGCGGGACCACGCCGCGCATCGCCCCGACCCCGGAACACCTGGACGGGCTCGTCGTGATCAAGCGCGAGATCCTGCCGGACGGGCGCCACAAGCTCATCCTCAAGGACGAGGCCACGGGCGACTTCATGGACCGGGTCGTGGCGGGGGAGTGAGCCGCGGGCGTGAGCCGGCTGGGCTTGCGCCGGTGGGCACTCAGGGTGACCATCCGGCGATGAACGAGCGTGCACGCTCGCGGGATTCGCGGATACCGGGCGGGTCGCCTGCACGTTCGTGCGGGAACGGGCACTCACGGTGACCAGCGGCGAAGGGCGAGACGGCCGGCCGCGCCTCGAGGTCTTTGCCGCGGCGGCCTGGGCGGACCACGTGGCCGCGCTTCTGGCCGAGAGGCTGGCCGAGCGACCGGGACTGGTGGTCTGCCTGCCGACCGGCGCGACGCCGCTCCCCGTGTATGCGCGGCTGCCGGCGGCGATGGCACCACTCGGCGCCACGGCCCGGCGATCCACCATCGTCCTGCTGGACGAGTACCTTGGCCTGCCAGCAGGGCATCCGGCAAGATGCGATGTCGTGCTCCGGCGCGAGCTGGTGGACCGGCTGGCGCCGCCGCCGTGCATGGTCGCCTTCGGCGTGGATGGCCGCGATCCCGGGGCCGCGTGCGCCGCCTTCGACGAGGCGATCGCGGACGCCGGCGGCCTGGACCTGGTCATCCTGGGCCTTGGCCGCAACGGCCACGTCGGGATGAACGAACCCGGCGCGCCCGCGGACGCGCCCACGCGGGTCGTGGAGCTTGCCGGGTCCACCCGGGAGGCAGCCCGTGGCTACGGCGTGGATCCACCGCCGACCCATGGCGTGACCCTGGGCATGGCCGGGATGCTTGCGGCTCCGGAGATCTGGCTGCTGGCGACGGGGCGTACCAAGGCGACCATCCTCGAGGCGGCCGTGGACGGCCCCGTGACGGAGGACGTCCCGGCATCCCTGTTGCGCGACCACCCGGGCCTGCGGATCATCGCGGACGACGCCGCCGCGCCACCGACCCGCTCCTAGACCCTCGCGAGGGCCAGCGCCAGCTCCGCCGCGAGGTCGCCACGGTGCGGGGCCGTGACCTCGATCGCGTCGAGTGCCAGCCACGTCGCCATCGTCCGCAGCTCCGCCGCCAGCTCGTCCGCCGTGTCTGGCGGCGCCCCCGGTTGCCGCCAGGCGGTCATGACCCGCAGGATCCCCGCCGTGCGATCCGCCTTGAGGTCCACCCGGGCCACGAGCGCGTCGCGCAGCAGGAACGGCAGGACGTAGTAGCCGTACACACGCTTGGGCTCCGGGGTGTAGATCTCGATGCGGTAGTCCATGCCGAACAGGTCCAGGAGTCGGTCGCGCTCCCAGACGAGCGGATCGAACGGGCTGAGCAAGGCCCGCCCGCGGGCCCAGCGCGGAAGCCGCGCGTCCCGGTGGAGGTAGAACGGCCGCGCGATCCCCTCGACCGCAACGAACTCCACGACGCCGGCTTCCGTGAGCTCGTCCAGCGCGCGCCGGGTGGCGTCGTGGCGGAGGCGGAAGTAGTCCGCGATGCAGCCCTCGCTACCGATGCCGTGCGCCCGGGCGCCGATCTCCACGAGCGCCCGGACGGCGTCGGGCTCGGCAGGCTCCGGCGCGGCGAGGACACGCCGGGGCAGCACGCGCTCGGTCAGGTCGTACTCCCGCTCGAACGTGGAGGTGCGCCGGGCGATGGCCACCTCGCCCACGAAGAACAGCCGCTCCAGCGCCTCCTTGGCGACGGACCAGTCCCACCAGCCGGTGCCGGCGCGCGGATGCCGCGACTCGAAGAGAGCGTGGACCTGGCGCGCCGTCACGGGGCCCTGGTCGCGGACGATCGCCCGCGCCTCGTCCAACTCTGACGCGTGGGCGTGCACCCAGGCGTCGGGGTCGGCCGCCCAACGGTCACGGAACCAGCGGCGCCGCCACCCCAGCAGCGGGTACGTGGTGATCGGGATGAACGACGCGACATGCGCCCACGCCTCCATGAAGCGCCGCGGCGGCACGCCGGCCGCCCGCCCCAGAAGCGCGCTGTCGTACGGGCCCAGGCGCGAGAAGAGCGGCATGAGGTGCGCCCGGGCCAGGATGTTGACCGAGTCGATCTGGAGTAGGCCGACGCGGTCCACCGTGGACGCGACATCGCGCAGCGTGACCGGCCGGTCGGCAGATGACCGTCGCGACCCGTCCAGGGCCTGCGCGGCGATGGCGATGCGGCGCGCCTGGGCGATCGACAGGGACCGAGACGTGGAGCGCGGCCGCGCCGGCGACGGGGCGGTCAACCCGCGTGTGCCAGGACGACTTCCGGGGTCCCGGCGGGATCGCCGGCGTCCAGCCAGATGCCGATGGACGCCCGCGAGAACAGTTGGTCCACGACCATCGCCGACGCCCCGATGACACCGGCCTGGCCGCCGAGCGATGAGCGCTGGATGCGCAGGTCCCGTGTCGCCAACGGCAGGGACCGCCGGTAGACCGTCTCACGGATGGCGGCCAGGAAGAGGTCCGGCGCATTGGCCACGCCGCCGCCGATGACGATGAGCGATGGATTGAAGAAGTTGACGACGCTCGCCAGCATGGACCCGACGCGCCGACCGGCGGCCTGGAGCAGCGCCACCGCCACCGGATCCCCGAACGACGCCGCTCGCGCGACGTCCTCCGCGGTCACCGCCCCGTGCTGGTCAAGGGCGGTGCGCATCCGCGGACTCCGGCCTTCCAGCGCAGCCACCTCGCCCGCTCGACCCAGCGCCCCGCCACCGGCGAGCGCCTCCAGGCACCCGATGTTGCCGCACCGGCACAGTACGGACGCGTCGTCCGTGACCTGGATGTGGCCGACATCGCCGGCGCTCCCCCGGGCGCCCCGATGGATCCGCCCGCCGACGATGATCCCGGCTCCGACGCCCGTCCCGACCTTGATCACGACCACGTCGTCGTGGCCCGCGGCGACCCCGGACCGCCACTCCCCAAGGGCCAGGACGTTCACGTCGTTGTCCACCCAGACCGGGGAGCCGTAGCGCTCGGCGAAGCGCTCGCGGATGGGGAAGCCGTCCCAGCCCGGCATGATCGGCGGCGCGATGGGCCGGCCGGACCCGAACTCCACCGGGCCGGGGACGCCGATGCCGATCCCCCACAGCCGCCCGGGGATCCCGTTCGTCGTGGCCAGCAGCGTGGCGAACAGCGCATCGACGCGGCCCAGGCAGACCTCCGGCCCGTCCTCGATGCGCGCTGGTTCGTCGTGGTGGCCGAGGATCCGGCCGTCAAGGGTCGTGACGGCGACATCGATGCTCGTCGCGCCGAGGTCCGCCACGAGGACGTGACCCGCCGTGGCCTGGAACGTCAGCTGGCGCGGCGGCCGGCCGCCGGTGCTTGGCCCGACCGGACCCTCCGCCACCAGGCCGCGGTGGATGAGCTCGCCGACGCGTCGAGCGACGATGGCCCGCCCGAGACCGGTCCGCTCCACCAACTCGGAGCGGGATCGCGATCGACCGAGGCGGATCTCATCCAGGACCGTCACGAGGTCGTCCAGGACCTCGTCCGGGAGCGGGCCCGGGCTGTCCGGATCGAACGTGGCGCGCGACTCCTTGTCCATGGCCCGCGATGATACGCGTCGCTGGACGTGCCGGCCACTTTTGCACTTGACACGCCGAAGTACTATCTGTGTGCACGTATCCAGTCGGCATGGCCACGCACGCGCGCCGTGATCGGCCCGAACCATCTAGACTGTCTAGACTGATGCCAAGGGCATACTTGCCTTATCGAGGAGAACCCACGGACCATGGGATCAGCCACGTGAGCGGCCTCGCCGGCGTCGGCGTCGCGGTCATCGGGACGGGCTTCATCGGCACCGTCCATATCGAGGCCCTGCGGCGGATCGGCGTGCAGGTCCATGGCGTCCTGGGCAGTACTCCGGAGCGCGGCGCGGCCCGGGCGACGGTGCTCGGCGTCCCGCTGGCCTACCCGTCCCTGGACGCGCTCCTGGACGACGACCGCGTTCGCGTGGTCCACGTCACCTCTCCCAACGACCTCCACGTCTCGCAGACCCGGAGCATCCTGGAGGCCGGGCGGCACGTCGTGTGCGAGAAGCCGCTCGCGATGACGGCCGCGGAGTCGGCGGAGCTGGTCGCCCTGGCCGCCCGCACCGGCCTCGTCAACGCGACGAACTTCAACATCCGCTACTACCCGCTCAACCAGCACGCCCGCGACACCGTCGCCGCCGGGGAGCTGGGTGACGTCCGCCTCGTCACCGGGCGCTACTTCCAGGACTGGCTGCTCCTGGAGAGCGACTGGAACTGGCGCCTCCAGCCGGACCGCGGCGGGGCCCTGCGGGCGGTCGGCGACATCGGGTCGCATTGGCTGGATCTGATGACCTTCGTCACCGGCCAGCGGATCGTCGCGGTGATGGCCGACCTCGCCACGTTCATCCAGGCCCGCCACGAACCGACCGGGCCGGTCGAGACGTTCTCCACGGAGCGGGCGAACGAGACCGTCGTCCGCGAGATCGCCACGGAGGACACGGCCACCATCCTGCTGCGCTTCGAGAACGGCGCGAGGGGCGCGGTGAGCATCTCCCAGATCAGCCCCGGCCGGAAGAACTCGCTGCAGTACGAGATCGATGGCTCCCTGGCGGCACTCGCCTGGGACTCGGAACAGCCGGACCAGATCTGGGTGGGCCATCGCGAGCGAGCCAACGAGATCCTGCTCAAGAACCCGGCCCTCATGAGCCCATCCGGACGCGCCGCGACCGCGCTGCCGGCGGGCCACGTGGAGGGCTTCTTCGATACGTTCGCCGCGCACTTCCGCGCGGTGTACGCGGACGTGGTAGCCGGGG
>JBBEBL010000133.1:0-18105 GCA_040882345.1 Chloroflexota bacterium | reverse complement strand
GGGGCGCCCTCCTCTCGCCCCGGCTACCCCACGTTCGCCGACGGTCACGACGAGATGCTGGTCGGCGATGCGATCCTGCGCAGCGCCCGCGAGGGACGCTGGGTGGATGTCGATCGTGCTGCCGCGCTCCCCCACCCCGTCACGACGGAGGCATCCCGATGAAGCTCGGCTTCCTGACCGCCCCGTTCCCCGAAACGCCGCTCATGGACGTCGCCGACTGGGCGGCTGGCGCCGGCTTCGAGGTCCTGGAGATCGCCTGCTGGCCGAAGGCCACCGGCCCCACCCGTCGCTACGCCGGCACCAGCCACATCGACGTCGCGAACCTGAGCGCGTCCCAGGCGAAGGACATCCGGGCGGAGATCGAGTCCAAGGGGCTGACCATCTCGGGTCTTGGGTTCTACCCCAACCCGCTGCACCCCGACCCGGCCCATCGAGCGTCCGTCATCGCCCACCTCAAGCTCGTGATCGAGGCCGCCGAGAAGATGGACCTCGAGCTCGTCAACACGTTCATGGGTGGCGACGGCGCACGGAACCAGGACGACAACTGGGAGGAGGCCCAGCGGGTGTGGCCGGACATCGTCCGGTTCGCCCAGGATCACGGTCGGAAGATCACCCTGGAGAACTGCCCGATGCTGTTCTCCTACGACGAGTGGCCGGGCGGTCACAACATCGCCACGAGCCCGCGCATGTGGCGCCGGATCCTGGAGCAGTGGGGCGGCACCATCGGGCTCAACTTCGATCCGAGCCACCTGGTCCTCCAGATGATCGACATGCGCCGGTTCCTCAAGGAATTCGCGCCGCACATCCTGCACTTCCAGGCCAAGGACCTCCAGATCGACCGCGACGGCCTGTACGAGCGCGGCGTCTTCTCCATGGGCATGGGCTGGCAGATCCCGCGCATCCCGGGCCTCGGCGAGACCGACTGGAGCCTCGTCTTCAGCGAGCTGTACCGCGGCGGCTACGAGGGCGACTGCATCATCGAGCACGAGGACCGCCGCTTCGAAGGTACCGACGAGAAGGTCAAGCAGGGGTTCCTCATCGCGAGGGACGTCCTGCGCCCGTTCTGCAAGTAAATCCTGGAGACCCCGTGATCGACTTCGACACCCTGACCGAGCGCGACATCGCCAAGACCATCGACCATTCGCTGCTCCGACCCGAGCTGGACGACGCGTTCGTCGAGGACGGCTGCCAGCTCGCGGCGGAGTACGACGTTGCGTCCGTGTGCGTGCGCCCGGCGGACGTGCGCCGCGCCCGGGCGATCCTGGACGGCACGGACGTCAAGGTCGGCACGACCATCGGGTTCCCGCACGGCAACCACCTGACCGCGATCAAGGTCGCGGAAGCCCGCCAGGCGATCGCCGACGGCGCCACGGAACTGGACATGGTCATCCAGATCGGCGCCCTGAAGTCCGGCCGCGATACCGACGTGCAGGCGGACATCAAGGCCATCGTGGACGTGGCCCACGAGGCCGGTGCCATCGTCAAGGTCATCTTCGAGAACGCGTATCTGACGGATGAGGAGAAGGTCCGGGCCTGTCGTCTATCGGAGGCGGCGGGTGCCGACTTCGTGAAGACATCCACCGGGTTCGCCCCGTCCGGGGCGACCCATGATGACCTGCGCCTGATGCGGGCGAACACATCGCCGCACATCGCGGTCAAGGCCGCCGGCGGTGTCCGCACGCTGGACGCCCTGCTGGAAGTCATGGCCCTGGGCGTGACGCGGATCGGCGCGACCGCGACCGCCACGATCATCGACGACTTCCGCGCCCGCAAGGCCGGTCACGCTCCGGTCGGCGCCGCCGGCGCCGCCGATGGTGGCTATTGATGACGACCGCGGCCTCGGTCCCCGTGCTCGCCTGGATGTCCGCCGCGCAGGACGTCCTGGACCGGCTCGTGGCGACCCAGGCGGACGCGATGGAGCAGGCCAGCCAGTGGTGCGCGGAGGCGATCGCGGCGGACGGCCTGGTGCATCTGTTCGGGACGGGCCACTCGCGCATCCCGGTGGAGGAGATGTTCCCCCGCTACGGCTCATACCCGGGGTTCAATCCGCTGGTCGAGCTGTCCATGACGTTCCACACCCAGGTCGTGGGCGCCAACGGCCAGCGTCAGGCCATGTTCATCGAGCGGATGCCCGGTCTGGCAGCGGTCATCCTGGACAACTTCTCGTTCGGCCCGCGGGACGTGATGATGGTCTTCTCCGCAGGCGGCGCGACGGCCGTGCCGGTGGAGATGGCCCGGGGCGCCCGGGCTCGTGGCCTGCGGGTCATCGCCGTGACGTCCGTGGCCCAGTCCATGACCGGTGACCCCGACCCGGTCACGGGCAGCCGCCTCATGGACGAAGCGGACCTCGTCATCGACCTGTGCACGCCGCACGCGGACGCCCTGGTCGACCTCGACGGGGTGGATACGCCGGTGGGGCCGGGTTCCACGATCGCCGCCGTGGCGGTCGTCAACAGCATCAAGGTCCGGACCGCCCAACTCCTCGTGGAGCGGGGCGCGCTGCCGCCGACCATCACCCGAGCTTCGGTCGTAGGCGCCGAACGCTCGCGGACGTTGTTCGATTCAGCCTATCGAGAACACGCGCGCCGGATCGCCCGTGCCATCATCCGCGAGACGGACGATGGGCGGTCGAACCCGCGCCAGGAGGTGACCCCGACCTGATGCAGGACCAACACCCCCACGGACGGGGGAGCGTCGTTCAAACGGCGCGCCGATCGGCGCGTCATATCGTCGAGGAGGAGAACTAGATGACGGAACTCAGCAAGCCCCGGGCCAGGTGGCTCGCGGTCCTTGCAGCGGTCGCGATGTTCGCGGTCGCGTGCACCAGTGGTGGCGGGGCGACCACCGCGCCGACCACGGCGCCGACCACGGCTCCCACGGATGCGGCCCCGACGGACGCCGAGCCGATGTCGTACTCGATCGGCTACGCGAACGGTGGTGGCGTGGGCAACGGCTTCCGCGAGGAGCAGGTCTGCACGGCGAAGGCCGAGGCACTCGCCTCCGGCGCGGTCTCCGAGCTGACCACCATCCATCGCAACACGGATGCCGCGGGCCAGCTGCAGGACCTCCGTGACCTGATCGCCAAGGGTGTCGACGCCATCGTCTTCAACCCGAACGATCCCGACGCGCTGAACCCGGCCCTGGCCGAGGCGAAGGCCGCCGGCATCATCACCGTCTCGGTCGACGCGTACGTCACCGACCCGGACACTTACAACCTCTACAACAACCAGATCAAGTACGCCGAGCTCGGCGCGACGTGGCTGTTCGAGCAGCTCGGCGGCCAGGGCAAGGTCTACTACATGCGCGGCATCGCCGGCCACCCGGCCGACTCCGACCGCGACATCGGCTTCAAGAACGCGCTGGCCAACTATCCGGGCATCGAGATCGTCCCCTCCGCGGACGGCGTCCACACCGGATGGGACCCGGTCCAGGGCACGCAGCTCATCAACGACTTCATCGCCAGTGGTCAGTACGACGAGATCCAGGGCATCTGGACGTCGGGCATCGACTCGGTCGTGGTTGACGCCATCAAGGCGGCCAACAAGCCGTTCGTGCCGATCGTCGGCGCCGACCTCGGTGGGTTCGTTGCGCAGCTGCTCGATGAGACCGGCTATCCGGGCCTCCAGGGCGTGGCCGTCACCAACACCGCCGCCGTCGGCGGTGCGGGTGTGGCCCTGGCCCTCAAGCTCCTCCGTGGCGAGTCGGTGACGACCGCCGGTGACCGACCGAACACCGTCCTCCTGGATCCGGTGCCGGCCGACAACACGTCGGATGCGGGCAAGGCCCTCCTGGCTTCGTGGCAGGTCGACGGGCTCGACCCGAACTGGCCGCTTGGTCTCGAGATCGAGGGCTACACGACCTATACCCCAGAGCAGGCCGTCGCCTGCAAGGGCCCGGGCGAGTAACCCTCCCCCCAGGACCCAGATCACGCGAGGGTGTCGGCTTCGGCCGACACCCTCGTTCCTCACCCATCATCATCAGGACGCGATGACCCCAACCACCCCTGACCTGCTGCTCGAGGCGACGGGGATCGCCAAGACCTACGGCGCGGTCGTCGCGCTGAAGTCGGCGTCGCTGGCCGTGCGGCCCGGCGAGGTCCACGCGCTCATGGGTGCGAATGGCGCCGGCAAGAGCACGCTCGTCAAGATCCTGACGGGCGCCGTGCACCCTGATCGCGGCACGATCGCCGTGCGCGGCCGTGAGCGCACAGTCCACTCCCCCGGCGAGGCCCGACGCGGCGGCCTCGTCTCCGTGTACCAGGAGCCGGCGCTCATCCCGGACCTGGACATCCGTGACAACCTCCGACTCACCCAGACGCCCATCGAGCCGTTCCGCCATTGGCTGAGCGAGCTGGGCCTCACCGACCTCGACCTGTCGACTCAGGCGAGGCGGGTCCCGCTGGCGTCGCTCCGGCTCATCGACCTCGCCCGCGCGCTGGCCATCGACCCCGACGTGCTGATGCTCGACGAGATGACCGCGGCCCTGCCCGCGAACCTCACCGAGCGCGTCCTGGAGGTGGTCGCCCGCCGACGCGGCGGTGACAAGTCCGTGATCTTCATCTCGCATCGGCTGATCGAGATCGCCGCCGTCTGCGACCGGGCGACCGTCCTGCGCGAGGGCGTCACCGTTGGCGTCGTGGACGTGAACTCGGGTTCCGAGGAACGGATCGTCGAGCTGATGCTGGGCCAAGTGGTCCAGGGCTTGCCGAAGCGAGGCGCTGGTGGGGTCGGGGCGGATGCGACGACTCGCGATCGGACGCCTCGTGTCTCCGCTCGCGGCCTGGCCGCCGGGGTCCGCCTGCAGGACGTCTCGTTCGACCTGTACCCGGGTGAGGTCCTGGGGGTCGTCGCCCTGGAGGGGCAGGGCCAGGACGAGCTCTTCAACGTCCTCGCCGGGGCCGAGCGCCCGAGCCGCGGGGAGCTGCAGGTCGACGGCTCTCCCGTCACCTTCCGGCACCCGGCGGACGCCATCCGGGCGGGGCTCGTGTACGTCGCTGCGGACCGCGCGGAGGCGCTCCTGATGCAACGGTCCGTCCGCGAGAACATCGCCCTGCCATTCACCGCACGCCTGCGCAGCTGGGGAGCCATCGACCTCGGCTCGGAGCGGACGAAGGTGGACGGAGCCATCAAGGCGCTCCAGATCGATACCCGCGCCCAAGGCGAGGTTCGGCGGCTGTCTGGGGGCAACCAGCAGAAGGTGACGATCGCCCGCTGGGTCGCGGGCGGCGTCCAGACGATGCTCTGCTTCGATCCGACGCGCGGGATCGACATCGGCACGAAGCAGCAGATCTACGTGCTGCTGCGCGACCTCGCCGAGGCCGGGGCGGCCGTCCTGCTGTACACCTCGGAGCTCAAGGAGATCCAGCTCGCCTGCGACCGGGCGATCGTGATCTTCGGGGGACGGGTGGTCGCGGAGGTGGCCGTGGCCGCTGCCGACGAGCCGGCCCTCCTGCGCGCCGCGTACAACCTGCACGGGGACGCCCAGATGCCGGAGAAGGTCGTCGCCGAGCACCTCGCTGCGGACCACGGATCGCCGGTGGCGCGGTGAGTGTCGCGACCGCGCCGGTGGAGGCGCACCGCCCCACGGCGGCGGAGATGCTGACGACGTTCGCCACGCGCAATGCCTGGACCCTTGGCCTGGTCGGGTTCCTCGCCCTGCTGCTCGTCTTCACCAAGCTGATCCAGCCCAATTACGGCATCCCCGGCATCCAGGGCCTGGCCATCTCCGTGCTGCCGCTGGCCCTCGCCGCCGTCGCCCAGGCCATCGTCGTCATCTCCGGCGGCCTGGACCTGTCCATCGGCTCCATGATGGCCCTGACCAGCGTGACCGCCGCGACCCTGATGAAGGACCAGCCGCCGGAATTCGCGGTGGTCGTCGTCCTCGGCGTCCTCCTTCTGGGCATCGTCATCGGTGCCGTGAACGGCGTCCTCGCCGTGCTCACCCGCGTCCCGGACATCGTCGTCACCCTGGCCATGTTGTTCGTGTGGGCCGGCTGTGCCCTGCTGGTCCTCAGGACGCCGGGCGGGGGCGCGGCCCAGTGGCTCAAGGACCTGGTCACCGGCTCGCTCGTCAGCGAGTGGATCCCCAAGGCGGCGGTCGTGCTGGTGGTCATCGTGGCCATCATCTGGCTGCCGCTACGGCGATCGCGCTGGGGGCTGTCCATCTACGCCGTGGGCAGCGACCGGCTGGCGGCCTTCCGGAGCGGCGTGCCGGTCAGGCAGACCCGCGTCCTCGCCTACATGCTGACCGGGCTGTTCGCCGCGCTCGGTGGCCTGGCGCTGACGGCCAGCACGGGGATCGGCACCCCGGTGCCCGGGCCATACACGCTGATGAGCGTCGCCGCCGTCGTCCTCGGCGGCGTGAGCCTGGCTGGTGGCCGCGGCGGCGTGTTCGGTCCGTTGGTGGCGGTGGTCATCCTGCAGCTGATCCGGACGGACATGACCTTCCTCAACATCGACACGAACCTGGCCGTCGTCGCCCAGGGCGTCATCCTCATCGGAGTGGTCATGATGGGTAGCCTCATCCAGCTCCGGCGGAACCGCGCATGAGCCAGGCCGCCGGGACCGCCAACGCCGCCTCCACGGAGAGCCCGTGGGCGTGGCTGCGCCGGCTCTTTCGCGACCGGCCGATCCTGCCGCTGCTGGTGTTGCTGGCGGGCCTCGTCGTCCTGAGCGAGCTCGCCCGCCCGGGCATCGTCAGCGCGGAGTGGTTGGGGGTGATGCTGCGGTCAGCAGTGCCCCTGGCCATCCTCGCCGCCTCGCAGACGCTGACGATGCTGACCGGCGGCATCGACCTGTCCGTTGGTGCCGTCGCCTCGATGTCCGGGTTCGTGCTCGCGACCCTGGTCGGCGGGCTGGGCCTGGGAGCGGGGATCGTCATCGCCCTCATCGCCGCGGCGCTCGCCGGTCTCCTGTCGGGGATCGGGGTCGGAGTGTTCAAGGTCCATCCCCTGATCATGACCCTGGGCATGGGCCTGGTCGTCCTGGGCCTGGCCAACGTCTGGCAGATCCAGATGGTCCAGACCGGGGTCGGCGTCGCACCGGAGCTGCGCACGCTGGGATCCCAGATGCTGGGCGGGATCGTCCCGTACAGCCTGCTCGTGTTCGTGCCGGTCGCGGCCGGGATCCTGCTCGGGCTGCGGCGGACGGGCTATGGCCGGATGCTCTACGCGGTCGGCGACAACCCGATCGCCGCCCGCCTGGCCGGGGCGAAGTCCTGGCAGGTCCTGATCCTGCTGTACGTGATCTCGGCCCTGCTCGCAGCGATCGCCGGGTTCCTGTACTCCGGCCAGACGAACGTCGCCAGCGTGTCGCTGGTGGACAGCCAGCTCCTGCCGTCGGTCGCGGCAGCGGTCATCGGCGGCACGTCCATCATGGGCGGACGCGGCGGGTACGGCGGGACCATCGTCGGCGCCCTCATCCTGACCGTGGTCATCTCCCTGCTGTCGTCGCTGGGTTACCCGGAGGCGGTCCGACAGATCCTGTTCGGGGCGATCATCGTCGTGGTCGCGGCCGCGTATACGCGGGTGACCGACGAGTCCTGATGGATGCCAGCGCAGGCCCTTCGACGACCCGGCACCTGGGCCTGGACCTCGGCGGCACGAACATCAAGTGGGCGGTCGTGGAGCACGACGCCGGGACGTGGCGGACCCTGGATCGCGACCAGGTCGTGACGCCGGCGGCGGAAGGTCCGGACGTCGTGGTCGAACGACTGGCCAGCGTGGGCGCGGAGGCCATCGCGCGCTGGCCGGGTGTGGCCTCGGTCGGGATCGGGGTCCCAGGGCTGTACGATCCTGCCGCGGGCACCACCCGCTTCCTGGTCAACGTGCCGGGAGCCTGGGCGGACCGGCCGGTCGCAGGGCCCGTCGGGGGGGCGCTCGGGTTGCCGGCCGCGCTCATCAACGACGCGCGGGCGTTCGGACTCGCGGAGCTGCGCCTGGGGGCGGGCCGTGGTGCCGCCTCCATGATCGGCCTGACCCTTGGCACTGGCATCGGCGGCGTGATCGCCATCGACGGGCGCGTTTACCAGGGCCACGACGGCACGGCCGGTGAGATCGGCCACCAGACGATCGACCCGGACGGACCACCGTGCGGTTGCGGCAACGACGGGTGTCTCGAGGCGTTCGTGCGAGCCGATCGGGTCGCCGAAGCATGCGGGACGGCAACGGTCGCGGAGGCGGCGGCACGAGCCCGGGACGGGGATCCGCGCGCCGCGGAGGGGATGGCGCGGGTCGGTCGGTATCTGGGCATCGGGATCGCCAACATGATCACGGTCATCACCCCGGACCGGGTCGTCATCGGCGGCGGCTGGTCGGCGGCCGCGGACCTGGTGCTGGACCCCATCCGCGAGGAGCTGCGCAAGCGGGTGCGCACGACCTCGCTCGCGGCGGTGGAGGTCGTGACCGCAGAGCTCGGCACGTGGGCCGGGGCCATCGGGGCGGCCGTCCACGGGGCGGAGATGGCCGAGTCCGTCGTCGTGGTCCGCCCATGACGGACGTGACCTACCAGCCGCAGTACCGACAGATCGAGCAGGCCCTGCGCGAGCGGATCGCGACGATGCGGCCCGGCGCGCGCCTGCCGTCAGACGCGGAACTGTGCGAGGAGTTCGGGGTCAGCCGGATGACCGCCCGGAACGCCATGCAGCGCCTGGCGGAGGATGGCCTCATCGCCCGGGAGCCGGGGCGCGGCAGTTTCGTCGCGGAGCCGCCGACCTACCGGCGCGCGAACCGGCTCATGACCTTCACCCAGGAGATGCTGCGGGCCGGCCGCGTCCCGAGCTCGCGGGTCCTGGCGCGCGACCTGCGACCGGCCACCTCCGTCGAGGCCATCAGCCTGGCGATCACGGTCGGCGACCCCGTCGTCCAGCTGCGGCGCCTGCGGCTCGCGGACGGCGAGCCCGTCGCCCTCGAGTCGAGCGTACTGATCAGCGCCTGTGCGGATGCCGTGATGGCGGCCGATCTCGCTCGCGGCTCGCTCCACGAGACGCTGGGCCGCGCCGGCATCGCGCTCCGTCGAGGGACGGGCACGATCTCGGCATCCGCGGCGACCGCGGACGACGCAAAGGCGCTGGCGATCCCACTCGGGAGCCCACTCCTCGTGGAGCGGCGCATCATCGTGGACGTCCACGGCCGGCGCGTCGAATCGACCGAGTCGCGCTATCCGGCCGACCGGTACGGCCTGGTCGTGCAGTTCGAGGTGGACGTGCCGGACCTGGACGCCACGATCCGATGAGCGGCGGGGCGCCATTCGTCGTCCAGGGACGGTTGGTCCTGGACGACCGGGTGGCCGGCGGCCAGGTCACGGTCCAGGACGACCGGATCGTGGCCGTCGAGCTGGTGCACGACATGCACGACGCGCCCGACGACTGCCCGATCCTGGCTCCCGGGTTCGTCGATGTCCACGTCCATGGTTGGGGCGGCCACGACGCGATGGGCGACAGTGCGGCCCTGGACGGCATGGCGCGCGCGCTGCTGCGCCGCGGTGTCACCTCGTTCCTGCCGACCGCGGTGTCCGCACCACTGGCGGACCTCGTCAGGTTCGCGGAGCGCGTACGGACGTGGATGCCGGACGCGCCGACGGATGGTGCCGAGCCGCTCGGATCCAACCTTGAGGGGCCGTTCCTTGCGCCTGAGCGGCGGGGCGCCCACGACCCGGCGGTCCTGGTCGCCCCGGCGGATGTACCGCGGGGCGAGTTGGAGCCGCTGCTGGACGGGCTACGGCTCATCACCATCGCCCCGGAACTGCCGGGCGCGCTGGGGCTCGTCGTCTGGTTCGCCGAGCGTGGCGTGGCCGTCTCGCTGGGTCACTCGGCGGCGACGATCGCTGAGGCTGCGGCGGGCTTTGCGGCGGGCGCCCGTTCGACGACCCACCTGTTCAACGCGATGAGCGGCATCGATCACCGCTCACCTGGCGTCGCCGCGGCCGCCCTCCTGGAGGACGATGCCTGGGTCGAGCTCATCGCCGACGGGATCCATGTCCACCCGTCGCTGTGGGCGCTCATCGCCCGCCTCAAGCCCGCGGACCGGCTCATGTTCGTGAGTGACGCGATCGCGCTGGCGGGCATGGGCGACGGTCAGGGCTGGATCGGTGGCCTGCCCGTGGAGGTCACCGACGGTCGGGTCACGCTGGCCGGGACGTCAACGCTGGCCGGCTCGGTCCTGAGCCTGGACGTTGCCGTCCGGAACGCCGTCCAGGCGGGCATCCCACTGCCGGCCGCCGTGGCCGCCGCCAGCCGCAATCCGCTGGCGATGCTGGGTATCACTGATCGCGGCCGGATCGCCGTCGGCCAGCGCGCTGACCTTGTCGAACTCGCGGCCGACTTCACCGTGCGCCGCGTGATGCGCGCCGGCGCCTGGCAGGTCGGCTCGCCGGCCTGACCCGCGATCAGCGGTTCGGCATCGCCGCGAAGGTGCGCTCGATGTCGTCGATGAGCCGCGTCGTGGCATCCGTCACCACCGAGAGATAGCGCTCGCCGTACTCGGCCGAGGCCTCGCGGGCGTCGCCCCACGTGCCGGAGGCGCTGGCGCGATGGACGGAGCCCGGCGACGAGAAGAAGAACGCCGTGTGGACCGGCGCCTGGTTGGTGACCTCCGGGAAGGGCGGCAACTCCGCGTTGGCCGCGTCCAGGTCCACGAGCCCGGGATCGATGGCCATGACCGCGGAGGTCTCGCCGCGGTTCGCGTGCAGGCCCGTCGTCGGGCCGAAGAACTCGCCGGCCTCGTCGGCGGTCATACCGTCCCAGTAGTTGACCGGGAAGGCGCGGACGTCGGCGGGCATCCGCTCCGCGGCGGTCGCGCAGGCATAGGCGATGGCGTACGTGTTGTCGTAGTGGCCGTTGAGGAACACGATCCGGGTGAATCCGATGGCGGCGTACGAGGCGCACAGGTCCTCGATCAGCGACATGAACGTCGGGATGCGGATGTGGACGACCCCGGTGAAGCCGACGTGCGGGTACGACAGGGAGTAGTTGATCGGCGGGCCGACCAACGCGCCGATCCGCTCGGCGACGCGGCGGGCGACCTCGGTCGGGATGATCGCATCGGTCAGCAGCGGTCCATGCGGGCCGTGCTGCTCCGTGGAACCGGTCGGGACGATGATCGTCCGGGTCCGCTCCAGGGCGGCGCGGACCTCCGGGTCCGTCATCTCGCCGAGGAACACGGTGGCGGGCTTGCTGGTCATGTGGATGCTCCTTCGTCGGGGTCAGGCGATGGACGTGGTCCGGCGACGGTCGTGGTCAGTCGGCCGATCCCCTCGATGGAGACCGTCACGGCATCGCCGGCGCGCAGCCGGCGTCCCGGTCCGGGCGGCGTGGCCAGACGCGGCGGCGTGCCGGTCGCGATGAGGTCGCCCGGCCGCAGTTCCAGGTGCTGGCTGAGGTAGGCGATGACCTCCCGGATGCCGAAGCGCATCGCGGTCGTGCGGCCGTCCTGGATCGGCACGCCGTCGATGGTGCAGCGCAGAGCCACGTTGGCCGGATCGAAGGCGTCCGCGGTCACGACCCACGGGCCGACGGGACAGAAGCCCGGCATCGACTTCCCGAGCAGCCACTGGTCGCCGTCCAGGCGCTCGTCACGGGCGGAGATGTCGTTGACGCAGGTGTAGCCGAAGATGGCGCCACCGGCGCCCATGACCACGCCGAGCTCCACCTCGGCATCGACGTCGTCCGTGACGGTGCGGTCCCAGTCCAGGGTGGCGCCGTGTCCCGCGATGGCGCCCGCCGCCTTGCCGTAGATGAGCGGCCGCTCGGGGCGCGGTTCGGCGCCCGGGCCGTCGTAGTTGAGGCCCACCGTGTAGATGGCCCCGGGATCCGGGACGGCCGGACCCAGGGTCACGGCCGAGAGCTGCGTCCCGGCGTCGGGCGGCTGGCGCTCCACCCATACCCGGAGCCGTTCCAGCGCGGCCTCACCGCCTGCCGCGATGGCCCGGATGCCGGCCAGCCCGGTCGCCCGGGTGTCGATGAGAACGACCGTGTCGTCGTCGCGCACGATGGCCACCCGTGGCCGGCCATCGACGAGGACCGTGGCAAGACGCATCGCCGGTCAGGCCTGACCGGAGATATCGGCGAGGAGCGGCGCCACGGCCTCACGCATCACGTCCGCCATGCCGCTCACGCCGGTCCAGCGCTCGAACGCGATGGCGGCCTGGGCTATGAGCATCTCCGACCCGTTGGCCGCGCGCAGGCCGCGCGCCCGCGCAGCCCGCAGGAGCGGCGTCTCCGGCGGCACGTACACGAGATCGAACACGGTGGCATCAGCGGGCAGGCGATCCACATCGATGGTCATCCCCGGGTGGATCATGCCGACCGTCGTAGCGTTGACCGCGACATCGGCCGTCCCCAGGGCCGCGGCGAAGGCGTCGTCGTCAAGGGCGGTCGCGATCGGCGGCGCGGCCCCGACGGACGCGAAGCGGGCCGCGAGGGTCTCGGCCCCCTCCAGCGACCGGTTCCCGATCGTGACCCGGGCGGCCCCGCCGGTCAGGCACGCATACACCACGGCGTGCGCCGCCCCGCCCGCGCCGGCGACCACGACCGCCGTGTCGGCCAGGGACCGACCCATCGCGCGTTCCACGCCGACGCGGAACCCCGGTCCGTCCGTGTTGATGCCCACCAGACGGCCGTCGGGCCGGCGTACGACGTTGTTCACCGCGCCGATGGCCTGGGCATCGGCCTCCACGTCATCCACGAGCCTGGCCACCAGTCGCTTGTACGGCGCGGTCACGCCGAGTCCCAGCCACTCATCGCTGGCCCTGGCGGCCTCGACGGCCGGACCGACCTCGTCCGGCTCGATCTCCATGAGCACGTAGCGCGCGTCGATGCCCGCCGCGCGGAAAGCGGCGTCGTGCATGACCGACGAGTGGCGCCGCTTGAGAGGCTTGCCCAGGAGGCCGACCCGCTTGGTCATCGCTGCCAGGGCTGTGGCGGACGCCGGACCGGCCCGGCCGTGTCGGGGAACGTGACGTTGGGGATGATGTGATCCACCCACAGCTGGAGCTGGTCCGGATCCGGCGTCATCGTGTGCAGGAAGAAGTATTCGACGCCGGCATCCACGCGGGCCTGGAGCGAGGCGATGACCTCGTCCGGCGTCCCGAACAGGTAGACGGATTCGAGGTACTCCGGGCCGCGCTCCGCGCTCATGACCTTGAGGAACGCCTCGTGCTGCTGGCGGCGCGCCTCGGCCGGATCGTCCGTGAGGACCAGGTGCAGGAAGTTCTCGTGGGCCACGAGGGTGTCGCGCGGGTCCTTCCCGGCGGCGCGCATGGCGGTCCGGAGCTCCTCCCAGTCGCGGGCGATGTCCTGTGGCGGGCAGGTGGGCCGCGGGATCCAGCCGTCGGCCTTGACCGTGCGCGCCTTGACCGAGTCCACGAACTTGGGCAGGTCCGGCGACTTGGGTGAAGCGAGCTGCGAGCCGCCGCCGATCCACAGCAGCGGGCGCTGCGCCGAGCGGGGCTCGATGGATATGTCGTCCACCGAGTAGAACTGCCCGCGATAGGTGACCGTCTCACCCTCCAGTAGCGGCATCATGATGTCCAGCATCTCGTCCGTGCGCCGGCCGCGCTCCGACTTCTTGACCCCGACCGCCTCGTACTCGGCCTCGTTCCAGCCGACGCCCGCGCCAAGGATCACGCGGTCGTCGCTGAGGAACTGGAGGGTCGCCAGCTCCTTGGCCAGGATCACCGGGTTGCGCAGCGGCATGATCAGGATGGACGTCCCCAGTCTGACCCGTTCCGTCGCCCCGGCGGCCACCGCGAGGGTGGTCAGGGGCTCCAGCCAGTTGACCGAGTAGAAGCGCTTGCCCACCAGCAGGTGATCCGTGATGAACAGGCTGTCGAAGCCCAGCTCCTCCACGCGACGGGCGAAGTCCTTGATCCCGCGGGCGCGCTCGGGTCCATCACCCTCCCATATGTACGAGGGCAGGAATACCCCGAAGCGTTCCACATCAGCCATGGATCAGATACCTCCCGATATGGTGCGGCGTCAGCGGCCGCGATAGTCCGGGTCGCGTTTGGCGAAGAAGGAGCGGACGCCTTCCAGCAGGTCGTCGCTCGCGAATACGCGTTCCGATGCGTCGATCTCGGCCGCCAGGCCGATGGCCAGGTCGGCGTCGGTCGAGAGATCGATGAGTCGCTTGGCCTCGCGAACCGCGAGGGGTCCGCGCTGGGCGATCTCCGCCCCGATGGCCGTCGCCCGTGCGACGGCCTGTCCTGCCGGCACGACCTCGTGCACGAGGCCGATGCCTTCCGCTTCCGCGGCGGTCAGCACCCTGCCGGTGAGGATCAGCTCCTTCGCCCGGGCCACGCCCACGACCCGTGGCAGGCGCTGCGTGCCACCAGCGCCCGGCGTGACCGCCAGGCGCACCTCCGGCAGCCCCAGGCGGGCGCGTTCCGAGGCCACCCGCAGGTCGCAGCACAACGCGATCTCCAGGCCGCCGCCCAGGGCGTTGCCCTCGATCGCGGCGATGGTCGGCATGGGCAGCTCGGCGAGGCGATGGCCGACCCCGGATTCCAGCTCGTGGCGCGCCCGCCCTCCCGGTCCTCGCTGCGCCTCGAACTCCCCGACGTGTGAGCCAGCGGAGAACGCCCGCTCGCCGGACCCGGTCACGACCAGCGCGCGGACATCGCCGGGCGCCGCCGCCGCCAGCGTGTCCAGCGCGCGCGCAAGCTCCCGCAGGAGCTCCTCCGTGACGAGGTTGAGCGGCGGGTTGACGAGCGTCAGGCGCGCGACTCGCCCGAGCTCCAGCTCCACGAGCCCGCTCATGTCGCCCCGCCGAAGTCCGCGGCGAGACCCATCGGCCCCAGGGCATACAGTCGCGCGTCCATCGGCTTCAGCTCACCGGCCACGCGTGGCCAGAAGCCCATCTGGCGCAGGATGTCGCGTTCCACGTCGATGCCGGGTGCGATCTCGGTCAGGACCAGGCCGTCATCCGCCAGGGCGAACACCGCGCGGTCCGTGATGTAGCGGACCTCCTGTCCGCGCTGGCGGGCCAGCTGCCCGTTGAACGAGATCTCACGGACGGCCGGCACGAACTTCTGGAGGCTGCCCTCGCGGACGACCCGGACGCCGCCGTCGATGTCGAGCTCCAGGCCCTGCGCCGTGAACGTGCCGACGAAGCAGATCTTCCCGGTCCGCGCGGAGATGTTCGGGAAGCCGCCGGGCCCGCGAACGCGGCCCTCGAAGGCATGGACGTTGACGTTGCCCTGCGCGTCCACCTCGGCGAACGACAGGCTGGCGACGTCCAGGCCGCCGCCGTCATAGAAGTCGAACATGTACGGCTGGTCGATCATCGCCTGGTAGTTGAATCCCGCCCCGCCCTCGTTACCGGCGACCGGGACACCGCCGAAGATCCCCTGCTCCACGGTCAACACCAGCTGGTCAGTGATGCCTTCCTCCCAGGCCACCCGGCCGATGAGCTGGCTGATCCCGAAGCCGAGGTTGCAGATGGCACCACGCGGGAACTCGAGGAGTGATCGCCGGGCGATGATCTTGCGGACGTCCAGCGCGAGCGGCGGCTCCGGCGTGACCGGGCGACGGAGCGCCCCGGCGTAGTACGGCGAATCCTGGGTGATGTAGGTCTGCCACTGGTCGGGGTCAACGTAGACGTGGTCCACCAGGGCGCCCGGGACCTTGACGTCGCGCAGCGGCAGGCTGCCCCTCGGCGCCAGGCGCTTCACCTGCGCGATGACGATGCCACCGCTGTTGTGGGCGGCCATGGCCATGGCCAGCATCTCGCCCTGGACGGCCTCGCCCTCCATGGTGAGGTTGCCGTCCTCGTCCGCGGTGGTGCCGCGGATGACCGCGACGTCGATGGGGAAGGCGTGGAACAGGAGCCACTCGCGGCCACGGAGCGTGACGACCTCCACGAGGTCCTCCGTGGTCCGGGCGTTCTGCTTGCCGCCGGTCTGGCGCGGATCCACGTACGTGCCCAGGCCCACGTGCGTGACGAGGCCCGGTCGTCCGGCCGCGATCTCGCGCATCAGCTGGCTGAGGACGCCCTGCGGGAAGGAGTACGCCTCGATCTCGTTCGACTCCACGAGCGCGCCCAGACGCGGCTCGTTGCCGATGTTGCTGCCGATGGTCCGGCGTTGCAGCCCGGGCAGACCCCACTGGCTGAAGCCGCGGTCGGCGAAGTCGCCGATGCCCACGACCCGGACCGTGGTCAGGTCACGGGGCCGCCCCTCCTCCTGGTACACCGCCGCGAGCTCGTCGATGAAGCGCTGCGGGAGCGCGTGCCCGGCCCCGGAGCCGCCCACGACGAGCGTGCTGCCGTCGCGGACCAGCCCGACGGCCTCGCGCACACCCATCACCTTGGTCACGGCATGTAGCCCCCGCTATTGGGATTGAGCGTCTGTCCCAGGAACAGCGCCGATTCGTCGGAGAGCAGGAAGATCACGGCGTCAGCGACCTCGTGGGCCTCGCCGAACCGCCCGAGTGGCATGTCACGAAGCCGCGCCCGGCCGGCGTCCGTGTCCACGAGATCGGCCGTCATCTCTGTGATGATCACGCCGGGCGCGACGGCGTTGACTCGGACGCCGCGACCGCCGAACTCGCGGGCGAGGGCGCGCGTCAGGCCGATGAGCCCGGCCTTCGCGGCGCTGTACGCGGCGGTCTCCGGTACGCCCATCTGGCCGAGACGAGAGGCGATGTTCACGATCGACCCGCTCCCCTGCGCCAGCATCGCCGGGATCGCGGCCCGGCTCGTGTGGAACGTCGCCGTGAGATCCGTGGCGATCACCTCGTCCCACTCGGCGGACGTCATCTCCAGGAACGGGCCCACCAGCGTGCGGCCGGCGTTGTTGACCAGGCCATCGAGGCGACCGAACCGGGTGATGACGGCCTCGACGAGCGACTCCGCCTGGGCACCGTCGGCGAGGTCGGCGCCGAACGTGGCGCCGATGCTGCCGGCAGCACGCACCCGTTCAAGCGTCGCTTCGGCCGCGTCATGTCCACGGTGGTAGTGGACCGCGACCGTCGCGCCCTCCGCGGCGGCCTTGGCCGCCACCTCGGCGCCGATGCCCCGGCTGCTGCCCGTGACGAGGATGACCTGCTCCGCGAGTCGCCCGGCCATCAGGCGCTCCCGCCGGCCGGCGCTGCCGCCCCACCGGTCGGGACCGGCTCGATGGGCGGCGGCGCGGTGGTCCCGCGCAGGACGACATGGGTCGGCAGGATCTCGCGCGCCGGCTCGCCGCCCGCCAGCACCCGCTCCGCGAACTCGAAGGCGCGGCGGCCCATCTCGTGGAGCGGCAATCGGACCGTCGTGAGCGCCGGGCTGGCCATGGCCGCGGTCTGGATGTCGTCGAAGCCCGCGACGGACACCTGGCCCGGTACCGCGATGCCGAGGTCGGCCAGGCGCTGCATCGCACCGATGGCAAGCAGGTCGTTGGCGGCGCAGACGGCCGTGAACGAGGCGTCGCCCGCCAGCAGCGTGTCGATGCCGAGGGCGCCACCCTCACGGTTGAAGCCGGTGCTCACCATGAGCCGCTCGTCGAACGGGATGGCCGCCTCATCCAGCCCGCGCCGGTAGCCAGCCATCCGACGCTGCGACACGTACAGGGATGCCGGTCCCGCCAGGAACGCGATCCGCCGGTGTCCCATCTCCACCAGGGCGGCCATCATGCGGGCGATCCCCGTCTCGTTGTCGATGCCGATGTCCGCCTCGCCGTCGGCGTGGGGTGACAGGTGGACGATGGCGGCGCCATAAGCGCGCATCGCGGCCAGGTGCCCACGGACCGCCGCGTTCAGTGCAGGGTCGGCGAGACCGCTACCGGCGAAGATCAGGGTAGACGCACGCATGGAGCGGAGCAGGCGGACATAGGAGTGCTCCCGCTCCGCGATACGGTCCGACGAGCAGGTGACGACAAGGAACCCGCCGACCGCGGCCGCATCCTCCACACCCCGAACGACCTCCGCGAAATACGGGTCCGTGATGTCGTGGACGATGACGCCGACGACCGGCACGTGGCTCTTGTGCAGGCCGCGGGCGAGCGCGTTCGGGACGTAGTCCAGCGCCCGCGCGGCTTCCAGGACGCGCTCGCGCGTCGCCGGGCTCACGGCGTACGGCGCCGCAGACACGACCCGCGAGACGGTCGCCGTGGAGACGCCGGCGAGCTTCGC
>JBBEBL010000132.1:0-25021 GCA_040882345.1 Chloroflexota bacterium | reverse complement strand
GTGCTGCCGGGGGTCGGGCGGTTCGACGTCCTGGACTGGGGGCTGGCCTTCGAGCTCCGTGACGGCAAGGATCCGCACTGGACGGGTCGCACGAACAGCCCCGCGACGTTCGGGCATTTCGGTGGGTCGGGGACATTCCTGTGGGTGGACCCGGAACTGGACCGCGCGTTGGTATGCCTGACGGATCGCGACTACGGCCCGTGGGCCCTGGACGCGTGGCCGCGGTTTTCCGACGCCGTGATCGCCGCGATCAGCGCGGCACGGGGTCCCGGGCCCGGCGCAGGGATCCGCGGCGAGCCCACGCGTCCGGGAACGACCGCTGGATTCGAACCACCTCGCCACGTAGCAGACGCCACAGGGACGGATCGTGGTCCTGGAGCGCCGGCGAGCGACGATAGCGCCCCACCAGGTCGTCGATGAATGCCGCATACCGCGTCGATGGGTCCGCGGCGGCGGCCCGCTCCTCGTAGCCCGGCTCCACGTCCACGGCCAGCAGCACCCGCCCGAAGTACGCGGCCAGTGTGTCCGCGCCATCGTCCCAGCCCTGAGAGTGGCCGCCACGACGGAGGAGCGGCACCTCTGAGCTGAAGATCGCCACGGTCATGCCGTCCACCTCGGCGGCTCGTAGCTGACCGCCGAACGAGACGTACTCGTTGGAGACCCCCAGCCGGTCCACGATCCGGATGACTCCCCACGAGAACGGCATCTCGACCGGCATCCGCGTGGCCCGCGTCAGCGAGCGGCGGACGCCGCGGCCGGCGTCGCTGACCCAGTAGTCGACGACTTCGGGGTCGTAGTGGCGGAGCGTCGGTCGGTCGCGCAGGGCGACCAGCAGATAGGCTGGGCCCGGCCGGTCGGGGAGGTCCGGCTCGGCCAGGAAACCCCAGTCCGCGAGCAGGGTCGCGGCGGCGCGCGGATCGGGGGCGGCGACCTCGCCGGGCGCACCGCCCGGGCTGACGGTGGCGGTCACAAGGTCATCCCGGGACCGGCGCGTGACTGCGGTGCGGCAAGCCGGATGAGCTCGCGCGTGATCGCGTCGCGGAACCCGGGCAGGGCAGCACGCGCGTGACGGCTGAGCGGCGTCCCGTAGCCGAACCGGTGCCCACCGATGCCGACGAACGAGCCATCGATGGGCTGCTCGCGGATGATCGCCGCAAGCGCAAGGACACGATCCAGCGGAAGTTCATGAGAGGAGCGGGGCGTGAACCCGGGATCCTCGAACAGGGCCGCGAGGGGAGTGACCACGATCTCACCCGGAGCCACGCCGCTCACCGCGTCCACGATGAGGCACCGCTCATCCGGCCGGAGGTCGACGAGGTCCTCGACATGGAGCTCGGGCCGGCGACGGATCTCCAGCCGCGCCCCAAGGTCGCGGGAGAGGGTGGGCAGGAGGGTCGCGGCGGCCGCCAGCGCGGCACCGTCGTCACCGCGATCCGCGTTGCCGCAGATGACGAGACGCACGGTCGGGTGCGGCAGCAGCGTCATCGCGCGACGACCGCCGGCGAACAGCTGGACCTGGCCTGCCGGGCCCACATGGGCACCTCCTTCGCCACCAACCGTACGGGCAAGGCGGGCATCAGCCGCGTGCCGTTCGGCACCATCGGCGCCGCCATCCGTCATGCGGACGGGCGGGACGGTCAGACGTCCGCGGCGTCCACGAGGAGCGGCAGCAGGTCGCTGATGGATACGATGCCGATCGGCGTCGCGCCATCGTCGCCCACGACGACGAGTCGATGCACGCCGTGGCGCTCCAGGCGACGCACGGCATCCGCCAGTGGCAGATCCGCGGGAGCCGTGACGGGATGACGGCTCATCACGTGGCGAGCGGTGAAGCCATGCCAGCGTCGCCCATCGGACGACGGCGCCGCCACGGTCCTCACGAGATCCGTCTGGCTGATGACGCCGATCACGCGCCCATCCGCATCCACCACGGGGGCCCCGGAGATATCGTTCTGGGCCAGCAGCTCGGCGACCTCATCCAGCGCGGTGTCCTGGGCGACCACGACCGGGAAGGGCGTCATCACCGTGCCGACCGTCAGGTGGCGATCCTGGGTCTCGAGGTCGTTGTCCATGGCATCCATGCTGTGCGCGTGACCGGGTGCGCGGCATCGGTCCACCGGCCCGTTGAAAGGTGACGTTCGGCACCATCGGGCCATCGCGCTGGCGCGGAGGTGACGGACGGCCCTACCCAACGCCCGCGGCCCGCGCGACCTTAGGACCACCAGATCCGAGCACGATCCAGCGCAGGGAAGGGGCCAAGCCATGACCGAGTCCGCCCGCAGCCTGTCCGCGGAGCGCGCCTTCGCGGGTCTCGAGCACCGCGACCTGCGGCCGGGGATCGACCGCGTCCACGAAGTCGGCCGGTGGGTCGGGACGATCGCCGCGCCGGACCTTTCCCTCGTCCTGCTTGATGTCCTCGACTGGTTCGAGCGCGTCGTGGAGCCGCACATCGCCTGGGAAGAGGCATGGCTGTATCCCGAACTGGACCGCCTTGCCGGCACGGCCTGGGCGACCAAGGCCGAGCGCTACGAGCATCACCACATCCGCCACGTGGCCGCGCGCCTGGAGGCTGACCGCGACCGACTCCGCCATGAGCCCTCGCACGACCAGACCGCGGAGCTCCTCGCCGACCTGTTCGGTCTCGAGGCATTGCTACGGGCACACATCGAGCGGGAGGAGCGGTTCCTGCTGCCGCTCCTGGACGAGGCGCCCATCGACTGGCTGGAGCCCGCGCCCACGACCGCGTGATCGGCGGATCACCCCCGACGGTCCGCCGAACCGTCAGACTTGGAGCATGACGCCGCCGTCGCCACCGCCGCCTCAGACCGCGCCTCGTCGTGTGGGCCCGGCCTCCCCCGGACGGCACTGGCCGGTCCCGAGTGCCTCCCTGGCGCGGAGCATCGCTCTCGGCGCGGGCCTGGTCGTTGTGGCCGCGGTCGCCAAGTCCGTCATCGCGGCAACGACCGGCGGTGACGTCGCCTACCTGACCCTCTTGGCGGTCCTGCCCATCGCGGCGCTCTACGGTGGCATGTGGGCGGGCGTGACGGTCTCGATCGCGGGCGCCACCGTTGACAACCTGTTGTTCCACGCGCCGGTGGGCTCGATGGCGATCGATGATCCGGCGGCTGCTGTGCAGGTCCTGCTGTTCGTGCCGGTCAGCCTGTGGGTCGCCTGGCTGGTCGGCTCCCTGGCCCGGCTTCGTGCTGAGGCGTCGCGCGAGGCAGACCGGCTCCGGGGACTCATCGCCGCGATGCCGGACTTCGCGATCCTCGCGGACCGTGGCACCGGCCGGATCGACTACGCGAATGCCGCGGTGGAGGACCTGGGCTGGGGTGCCGACACCATCCTGGGGCGGGACATCGAGGACATCATCCCGGGGATCCGAAGCGACGTGCTCCGCCACGGATCCGGCAGTACCGCCGTTCTGGCCCTCCTCGCCACCGACGGCTCGGAGACGATGGTGGAGGTCCACCACCGCGAGCTGACGACGACCGCCGGACCGGCCATCCTTGTGTCCGCCCGGGACGTCACGGAGCGGATCGAGAGCGAGATCCGCCTCATCCGACTGGCCGCGGAGGAGCGCCAGTCCGCCCAGACGCTGCAGACCCTGCTCGGCTCCATGGACGCGGGTGTCGCGGTGCTGGGTCCCGATGGCGAGGTCACGATGGCCAACGACGCGATGACCCGACTGACCGGCGGGCCGGTCGCCTCCCGCACCGCCATGGCCGAGTCGATGGGCGTCGACATCGCCAGCGGTGAGGTCTGGTTGCCCGGATCGCGGCGCTGGCTGGACCTGTGGGTCCACGAAGAGGAGGGGTCAGGACTGGTGGTGATCCGCGATGTCACGGCGCAGCGGGAGGCGCTGGCCGCACAGGACGCGTTCATGGGGGTCCTGAGCCACGAGCTGCGGACCCCGGTCACCACGATCCTGGGTCTGGCGCACCTCATCAGCCGGCCGCGACGCGCGGACGGCCCGGATGGTCCGCCGCTGGAGGAGTTGGCCGGCGACATCCTCGCGGAGGCGGAACGACTCAACAGCCTCATCGAGGACCTGCTCGTGCTCAGCCGGGCCCAGACCGGACAGGTCGCCTACGATCCCGAGCCGGTCCTCGTGCAGCACGTCGCCTCTGACGTCATCCGGGCGGAAACGCGGCGATATCCGCATGTGACCTTCCGGGCCGATCTGGAACGGGACCTCCCACCGGTGGACGGCGACCGCACGCTCCTGTCGCAGGTCCTGCGCAACCTGGTCGGCAATGCCGGCAAGTACAGCCCGGCCACGCCGTGCGATGTCACCGTGATCGCGCGCCGCGCCGGCGACTCGATCGAAGTCGTGGTGCTGGACCAGGGGCCGGGGTTCGACGAAGAGGACAGCGAGCGGCTGTTCGACATCTTCTTCCGGTCCGGAAGGACGGCCAAGGCGCGATCAGGGTCCGGCGTCGGCCTGTACGTGGCACGGACGCTGATCGAGGCGATGCACGGCCGGATCTGGGCGCGCCTCCGAGACGAAGGAGGATCCGAGTTCGGGTTCAGCCTGCCGATCCTGACCGACGATGAGGCCGTGGCGTCAGCGGCTGACGCGACGCGCTAGACTGCCGCCGATGCCGTGCACGAGCGCGCGGTGGACGAGGGAGTGTGCGATGAGGGTCTCACCGGGCGAGCTCCAGGCCGTGCACCGAGCCGGCATGCTGACCCGGTACTCCCTGTTCGGGCCGGTCGCCTTCGTCCTCGCCGATCTGCCGACCGGCGGTGTGGCCGGGACGGGACTGGATCAGCCGTGCCTGACCGAGCACCACGGGATCGTCCTGCGCGGGAGCTTCACCGGCCACCGTTTCTCGTCGCCGGATGGCGCGACCCTCATCGACCACACGCCGATCGACACCATCGGCACGGGGCGCGTGATCCGCTGGCGACAGGCCGCGATCGATCAGGCGCTCCGGTCCGCGGGTGTCGGCGAGACCGCCCAGCCTCGGTCGGCGCCTATCGCGGCCCAGGATGCAGTCCGCCCCACCGGGTCTCGTCCGGCCCGTCCCGTCCTGCGTCTGCGCCTCGCCCCGGGCTGACATGTGCCTTGGCGTCGTGGGTCGGATCGTCACGCTCCCGGGCGAGCGCGAGGACGTGCCCACGGGACGCCCGGCGCGCGCTCGCGTGGACGTTGAGGGCGTGCTCCGCGACGTGGATCTGGCCCTGTTGGACGGTGACCCCGTGGCCGCGGGCGACTGGGTGCTCATCCACCTCGGGTTCGCGCTCCAGAAGCTGACCCAGGCGGAGGCCGACGAGACGCGATCGCTGGCCGGGTGACCGCCCGGGCCGCTGGGACGGCCCAGCCGCGTACGTCCTCCGACCCCGCCCCCGGCCGGCCCCGCCCCCCGCTTCCGGCCCCCGCTACGCCCCGCTCCGGGCGAGTTCGCTGCAGATGAACGTTTGCAGGGTGAAGGGCGATGCGGCACCCCGTGCGGCGGTCGCCGGCCGCCTTTCCCTCCGACCCCTTCGCCCGCGGTGAAGGATCACGCGCCGGGCGGCTCCATCCGTACCCGAAACCAGCCTTCGACCTTTGGGCGTTCGCGGTGGGTGAACCGCGGGTCCGCCCAGGAGCTTCAATGCCGCCTGCAAGCTCGGGCTTCGGTGACGGTGAAGTCGAAGGGCGGAAGGGCGGATGGGCGGATGGGCGGATGGGCAGAAGGGCGGAAGGCCACGGCGCTGCCACGGCCCACCCGACCGCCGCCCGGACCCCAGCGCAACCCACTTCCCCGCGCGACCACGGCAGCCCGCCCGGGTCCCCAGCCCCTGACCGAGCCGCGCGGCCGGCCCTGTGATAGCGTTGACCCAGCAGTCATCCGAGCCGATGCGAACCCTGCGATGTCCCCCGGGAGGGCCGTCGAGATGCCCGTCATGAGCCCAAGGCCGGAGGCTCCCAGCGACGACAAGCGCTGGAAGACCGTCGAGACCCGGATGCGCCGCCTCGGCAATCGACCGGAGGCGCTCATCGAGGCACTCCACTCCGTCCAGGCAGCGTTCGGCCACATCGACGACGAAGCGCTGCGATACGTCAGCGACAGTCTCGCGGTACCCCCGTCCACGGTCTACGGCGTCGCGACGTTCTACCACTACTTCAACCTCAAGCCGCAGGGTGAGCACACCTGCGTCGTGTGCACCGGCACCGCCTGCTACATCAACGGCGCCAACGAGATCCTGGCGTCGATACAGGCGAGATTCGATGTGGCGCCGCACGAGACGACCGCCGGCGGCGAGCTCTCGCTCCAGACCGGCCGCTGCTTTGGGTCGTGCAGTCTCGCGCCGGCCGTGATCATCGACGGCGAGGTAGAGGGCCGGGTAGACCCGCGTGAGATCGTAGCGCGGCTGGAGGCGCTATGACGGCAGCCATCCCTGAGCGACGGGCACGGGCGTCGGCGTACGTCTGCGAGGCCGTCAGCTGTCTGTCGACCGGGTCGCACGATGTGCTGCTGGGCCTCGAGGAGCAGATCGCCCAGAGCGGTATGACGGACGCTGAGATCAAGCGCGTCGGCTGCCTTGGACTGTGCGCCCAGGGTCCGCTCGTCCGGGTCCCGGAGACCGGCCAGCTGTTCTCGCACGTCCGGCCCGACGGTCTCGGCGGGATCGTCGAGGCGCTCGCCGCGGTCCAGCCTGACGGGGTACGCCGGCCGGAGATGCCGTTCTTCAGCCGGCAGCTGCGCATCGCGACGGAGTACTCCGGCATCGTGGACCCTGAAAACCTGGAGGATTACGCCGCGGCCGGAGGCTACGAAGCGCTTCGTTCCGTCCTGACGACCATGACGCCCGCCGATGTGCGCGACGAGATCACCCGAAGCGGCCTGCGCGGCCGCGGCGGCGCCGGCTACCCGACCGGCCTCAAGTGGAACACCGTCGCCAAGGCCACAGGCGCGCCGCGGTACGTTATCTGCAACGCGGACGAGGGCGACCCCGGCGCGTTCATGGACCGGAGCGTCCTCGAGAGCGACCCGCATCGGGTCCTGGAGGGGATGGCGATCGCGGCGTACGCCATCGGTGCCAGGTTCGGGTACGTGTACTGCCGCGGCGAGTACCCGCTCGTGGTCAGCCGGGTCCGCAAGGCGATCAGCGACGCGACGCGTGCGGGCTACCTGGGCACGACCATCATGGACACCACGTTCTCCTTCGAGGTCGATGTCCGACTCGGCGCCGGCGCGTACGTCTGCGGCGAGGAGACGGCGCTCATCGCCTCCATCGAGGGCGGACGGGGCACCCCCATCCCCCGGCCACCGTATCCCGCGGTCTCCGGCCTGTGGGACAAGCCGACCCTCATCAACAACGTCGAGACCTTCGCCAACGTCGCACCCATCATCCGCAACGGCGGTGACTGGTATGCCGGCATCGGCACGGAGACGAGCAAGGGGACAAAGGTCTTCGCCCTGGCTGGCCGCGTCGTCAATACCGGCCTCGTCGAGGTGCCGATGGGCACGACCCTGCGGGAGATCGTCTACGACATCGGCGGCGGGATCGTGGACGGACGCGCGTTCAAGGCCGTCCAGACCGGCGGTCCGTCTGGCGGTTGCATCCCGGCCGAGTTCCTGGACATGCCGGTGGACTATGAGTCACTCATCGGTGTCGGCTCGTTCATGGGCTCCGGCGGCATGATCGTCATGGACGAGACGTCGTGCATGGTAGATGTGGCGAGGTTCTTCATGGACTTCTGTCGCGAGGAGTCGTGCGGCAAGTGCGTCCCGTGCCGGGTCGGCACGACCCAGCTGTACATGCTCCTGCACAAGATCACCCGCGGGGAGGCCACGATGGAAGACCTGGCCCAGATGGAGCGTCTGGGCGGCATGGTCCAGCGCACCAGCCTGTGCGGGTTGGGTCAGGGCGCGCCGAACCCCATCTTCAGCACGCTGCGCTACTTCCGGGATGAATACCTTGCCCACATCCAGGAACGACGGTGTCCGGCCGGCGTGTGCTCGATCGACCCACAGACGGTGCCGGCATGACGACCGTCCACACCCTCACCATCAACGGCGCCGACGTGGCCGGAAGCGAGGGCGAGACCATCCTTCAGGTCGCCCAGGAGAATGGCATCGACATCCCCACGATGTGCCACCTGGATGGGCTGTCAGATACGGGCTCGTGCCGCCTGTGCGTCGTGGAGGTGGCCGGGTCCACCAAGCTGACACCGGCATGTACCACCGCCGTGACGGAGGGGATGGCGGTCACCACGGACTCCGACCAGCTCGCGGACTACCGTCGGATGACCACGGAGATGTTGTTCCTTGAGCGGAACCACATCTGTGCGGTGTGCGTGGCGAACAACCACTGCGAGCTCCAGGACCTTGCCGACGAGCTCCGCGTGGACCACTTCGAGCTGCCGGTCATCGAGCCGAAGGTCGGGATAGATGCCACCCACCCGCTGTACGCCATCGACCACAACCGCTGCATCATGTGCGTGCGCTGCGTCCGCGTCTGCGCCGAGATCGAGGGCGCGCACACGTGGGGCGTGATGGGTTCCGGGCTCGCCGAGCGGGTGGTCACGGATATGGGCACGCCGTGGGGCGAATCCACCACCTGCACGAGCTGCGGGAAGTGCGTCCAGGTCTGCCCGACGGGCGCCCTGTTCGAGAAGGGCCGGTCCATCGCGGAGGGCAGCAAGGAGCGGCGGCCGTACCTCCCGTACCTCCAGGTGCACGGAGGGGAGCGGGAACGATGAGCAAGCCCAGACTCGCCACGGTCTGGCTGGACGGCTGTTCCGGCTGCCACATGTCCTTCCTGGACATGGATGAGCGCCTGCTGGAGATCGCCGACCGCGCCGACCTCGTGTACAGCCCCCTGGTGGACGTCAAGGAGTACCCGACCGACGTCGATGTCTGCCTCGTCGAGGGCGCCGTCTCCAGCGAAGAGGACCTCCACAAGATCCGCCTGGTCCGGGAGCGAACCCGGATCCTGGTCTCGTTCGGCGATTGCGCCGTCACGGCCAATGTCCCGGCGATGCGCAATCCCATCGGGGTGCTGCCCCTCCTGGACCGCGCCTACGTGGAGAACGCGACGCTCAACCATGGACATCCGTCCGAGGTCGTCCCGCGGTTGCTGCCGACGGCCCGGCCGGTCCACCGAGTCGTGGACGTGGACGTCTACCTGCCGGGCTGTCCGCCCTCCGCCGATCTCATCTACGCGGCCGTCGTGGACCTGATAGAGGGTCGGATGCCGGCCGACCGCGGCGCCCGGTTCGGACGCTAGGAGCCAGCCATGACCAGCCAGATCGTCATCGACCCGATCACCCGGATCGAGGGCCACTCGAAGATCACCATCTCCCTCGACGAGCGCGGCGAGGTGACGGACGCGCACTTCCACGTGACCCAGTTCAGAGGCTTCGAGCGCATCGTCCAGGGCCGCCCCATCCACGAGATGCCGTCCATCATGGCGCGCATCTGCGGCATCTGCCCGGTCAGCCACCTGATCGCCTCATCCAAGGCATGCGACGAGATCCTGGCCGTGGAGCCGCCGCCGACAGGGGCGGACCTGCGCCGCGTCATGAACCTCGCCCAGATCGTCCAGTCCAACGCGCTGAGCTTCTTCCACCTCTCGTCGCCGGACCTGCTGTTCGGATTCGATGCCGACGTGGCCAGGCGCAACATCCTGGGTGTCGCCCAGGCGGACCCACAGCTGGCCCGCGATGGCGTGGCGGTCCGCAAGTTCGGCCAGCAGATCATCGAGTGGCTGGGCGGCAAGCGGATCCATCCGGCGTGGGTCGTGCCCGGGGGCGTGGAGGCGCCGCTGTCGGCGGAGACCCGGGACCGGATCCTGGCGGGCATCCCGGACGCCATCGCCGCGATCCAGCGCGCCATCACCTGGTACACGTCGTCACTGCTGCGCTGGGAGGAGGAAGCATCGACGTTCGGGGACTTCCGATCGGCGTTCATGGGCCTCGTCAGTGACGACGGGACGGTGGACCACTACGACGGGAAGCTGCGAGTCATGGATGCGGACGGCGCGATGCTGGCCGATCGGATCGACCCGCGCTCCTACCAGGACTATCTCGGCGAGGCCGTGGAGCCATGGTCGTACCTCAAGTCCACGTACTGGAAAGCCCTGGGCTACCCGGACGGGGTGTACCGGGTCGGTCCGCTGGCGCGGATGATCGTCGCCGACCAGCTCGGCACGCCGCTGGCGGACGCAGAGCTCATGGCGTTCCGGGCGCGCCTGGGCCGAGTGCCCGGGTCGTCGTTCCATTACCACTACGCGCGGCTCATCGACATGCTCCACGCGGCTGAGCGGATCGAGCAGCTCCTTCGGGGCGAGGACATCCTGTCCCCACGGGTCCGATCCATGGCCGGCATCAATCGCAACGAGGGGATCGGCGTGGCGGAAGCGCCTCGCGGGACGCTCCTGCACCACTACCGCGTGGATGACGACGGCATCGTGCAGTGGGCGAACCTCGTGATCGCGACCGGGCACAACAACCTGGCGATGAACCGCAGCGTCCAGCAGGTGGCGAAGCACTACGTCAAGAGCGCCCGGCTGACGGAGCCCATGCTCAACCGGGTGGAGGCGGTCATCCGCTGTTACGACCCGTGCCTCAGCTGCTCCACCCACGCCATCGGGGAGATGCCGCTCCAGCTCCAGCTGCTGGGGCCGCATGGGGAGATCCTGGACGAGCTGCGGCGGTGACCGCAGGCCATCTCGTGATCGGCTACGGCAACGGCCTGCGCTCCGATGACGGAGTCGGCCCGGAGGTCGCGGCGCGGCTGGCGCGGGATGCGCGCCTACGTGACGCGATCGTGATCGCCGGTCATCAACTGACGCCGGAGCTCGCCCTCGACGTGAGTAAGTCCACGCACGTCGTGTTCATCGATGCCAGCACGGCCGTACCCGCTGGACAGGTCGTGGTCCGCCGGCTGTCACCGGCGACCGGTGGGTCCGCGTGGACCCACCACGTCACGCCGGAGCGACTCGTGGCCATGGCGTCGGAGTTGTACGGCGCGGCGCCCGGCGCCACCCTGGTGAGCGTCGGCGTGGCGTCGCTGGAGGCCGGCGAGGCCCTGTCACCGGTGGTCGCCGCGGTCGTGGACGACGTCGTGGAGGCCGTCGTGCGGATCGTGCGCAACGTGCAGGCCCCCGTCCGTGCATGAGCTCTCGCTCGTCGCGGACCTGCTGGACGCCGCAACGCTCCGGGCGGATGGGGCCGCGGTGACTCGCCTCCGGGTGCGCCACGCCAGCAGCCTCCCGGAGGACGCCCTGCGCCAGGCCTTCCAGCTCGTGGCGACCGGAGGTCCCTTCGCCGACGTGGCCCTGGATACCGAGCCGTTCGCCGTCGGGCTGACCTGCCCGTGTGGATTCGACGGCGCCCTGGGGCACGATGACGTCATCTCGCCGACGCTCGTGGCGTGCCCGTCATGCGGGGATGTCCACGCACGGTCGCGCACCGCCGAGCTGGAGCTCCTGGAGGTAGTGACCGCCTAGGGGACCGGGCGGGGCGGTCGAGGTCTGGATGTCGGCCCCAGGGACGCCGACATCGCGGAGCGCGGCTACCATGGCGTTGGTCGCATCGGCGGCTTCATCGCGGGCTTCCGCGACGGTTGCACGCTGGATCATGGACGTTGAGCCGGACCTCGGCCACGTCACGCGATACAAGCACCCGACCCGCTCCGGTGGACGTATGCGGTGTCAGGCGAGCCTCACGCCGGCGAACTGGCGGAGACGCGCGACGAGCTGACGATCGGACAGCGGCGGCGACGCCTCGCAGGCGATGTCGCGAGGATGTCCGCGGTGCCTGTCGCTCTCAGCAAGCAGACGCGCCAGGAGTTCGTGGGCGGTGCCCGGACCGATGACCAGCAGAACATCGTCCGGGGCCAATCGACCGGCGACTTCCGTGACAAACCGCTTGAGGTGCTCGAGTCGGTGAGGCTCGCCGGCCGTCTGCGGGCTGCCCCCGCCACCGTTGCGGACGGCGGGTTCGTGCCGACCGTGGCCGGTGGCCCGGTGATGAGCCGGGACCTCGGACTCCACGCGTTCCAGCCGAGTCCGGCCTCCCCGCAAGCAGACGATGACGGCATCCCGCGAATCGATCCAAACGAGGGTGGTCGGTGGAGGTTCGTCCACGTCCGTTCGGTCCATGGGACGCAACAGGGTCATGAACGCGCCCATGCCGGACCGGCATCGGCGTCAGCCGCCAGGTCAGCATAGGTGACATCGCAGGCGCGCTCCCAGGAAGCTCGCTCGACCCGGACGCTGACACGGTGGCTGCCGGCGTTGAAGCTGATCTCGAAGTCATCGCGGACGGCATAGTCCGCGTACGTCTTCAGACCGAACAACGACCCGACCGCGGGGATCGCGCCGATCTCGCAGCCGGGCGCGAGCGCCCTCAGCTCGGGTTCGCTGAGCAATCGAACGTCCGTGATATCGAGGACCCGGCGGGCCTTGCCCAAATCGAGCTGGTCAGGGGCGTCGAGGACGACAAGGATGCGGCGATCATCTGGTGTCGCGACCGCGAGGACCTTGGCGAACGTTCGCGGGTCGACGCCTTCGGCCATGGCCGTGGCGCGAGCCGTGAAGGCTTGCTCATGCAGGTGGATCTCGTACTCGATGTCGTGCCCGGCGAGCCAGTCGAGGAGGGGTTGGTAGGGTCGGTCGAGCTTGGTCTCTGCGTTCATCCGTCGTGACCTCCTGAGCGTGTCCGTCGGCCAGAGCGTGGCGCGATGGGTGCCGGACCACATCCGCCATTGGACGCGGTCACGCGTGCCGAACGGCCCGAACGACGACGTGCTGGGTCGCATCCGTGAGGAATTTCGGTCGGAGTGGCTCGGCGCCTTCGGATCGGATGGCTCTCGTGTTCGCCGTGCAGAATGCCAAGACTCGAGGTCTTGGACGGGTCGACGCGGGCCGTGCTCAAACGGTGCCACCGATCCGCCCGCCGACACGGAGGTGGTTCCATGACACTCATCCGGCGTCCGACGCCGCTCGCGGACCTCGTCTCGTTCCGGGACGCGATGGAGCGGCTCTTCGACGACCGCATCTTCAGGCCGATGTGGATCGGCGGTGGCGAGCGGCAGGCTGCTCCCGCGCTCGACCTCTACACCACGCCTGAGGCGGTGATCGCCAAGGTCGCTCTGCCCGGGGTGAAACCAGAAGACGTCGACGTCACCATCGCCGACGACTTGGTCACGATCTGCGGCGCGTTCAAGGAGGAGAAGGAAACCGGCGATGCGGGCTACCTCCACAAGGAGCTCAGTCAGGGGACGTTCAGCCGAACCTTCTCACTGCCGACGGCCATCAAGGCCGACGCCGCCACGGCCGAGTTCAAGGACGGGTTGCTCACGCTCACCATCCCGAAGACCGAGGAAGTCAAGCCAACGCACGTGAAGGTCAAGGTTTCCTGAGGCCTGGACGACGCGATTCACTTGACGACCGCCCCGCGGAGGTCCCGCACCAGGGGGGCGGGACCTCCCCCGCCGCTCACGCTCGCGGTGGTCGACAGGCAAATCGCGGATCGCGGCGTGACAACGCAACGCAGGAGGAGCCCGTCAGACCTCGGCCTTCTGTCCTCAGCCGGCGGTCCCATTTGGGGCCACTCGGCCGTTGTCGAGTCGTGGGCTCCGCGCCTAGCCTCACCTGACGGGGAGCCGCAGCAGATCGACAGTCGCGGTCTCCGAGCGAGGAGGGCGCCATGCCGACGCTCAGCATCATCAAAGCCGACACCGGCGGGTTCGTTGGCCACACGGCTGTACACCCTGACATGATCGCCGAGGCCAGTCGCGCGATCGACCGAGCGCGGGGAGAACTCCTCATCGACGGCCAGGTCGCGACCTGCGGAGACGACCTGTCTCTGATCATGACCCACACCCGTGGGGCCGACGCGCCGGCCATCCACTCCTTCGCCTGGGATGTCTTCCTGGCCACGACCGAGATTGCCCGAGACCTTGGGCTGTACGGCGCGGGTCAGGACCTCCTGTCCGACGCCTTCTCAGGCAACCTGCGGGGCATGGGCCCCGGCTACGCCGAGCTCGAGTTCGAGGAGCGTCCGTCCGAGCCGGTCCTGTGCTTCCTCGCCGACAAGACCGAGCCCGGCGCCTGGAACCTGCCCCTCTACAAGATCTTCGCTGACCCATTCAACACGCCAGGCCTGATCATCGACCCGAAGATGCATGGCGGCTTCATGTTCGAGGTTCTCGACCTACACGAGCAGAAACGAATCGAGCTGCAGTGTCCGAGTGAGCTCTACGACCTCCTGCTGTTCATCGGCGCCCCTTCTCGCTACGTCGTCAGACAGGTGACCTCGACGGCGCTCGGGGAAATCGCCGCTGCTACGAGCACCCAACGCCTGTCGCTGATCGCAGGTCGTTACGTGGGCAAGGACGACCCGGTCATGATCGTGCGCTGCCAGTCCGGGTTGCCCGCGGTCGGCGAGGCGCTCGAGCCCTTCGCTTTCCCACACACCGTTGCCGGCTGCATGCGAGGCTCGCACCATGCGCCGCTGATGCCCGTGTCGGTCGCGTCCGCCCACCCGAGCCGCTTCGACGGGCCACCGCGGGTCGCGTGCCTCGGGTTCCAGATCAAGGACGGCCGGCTCATCGGGCCGCGCGACATGTTCGACGACCCGGGCTTCGACCGTGCCCGCGACCAGGCGAACGAAGTCATGGACTACCTCCGACGCCACGGTCCGTTCGAGCCGCACCGTCTGGGCCTCGACGAGATGGAGTACACGACGATGCCGTCGGTTGGCGCGCGCCTCTCCGACCGTTGGCGGTCGCTTGACGACCTGGAGGCCGAGGAGAAGGTCGAGCCGATCGGCGCGGGGATCGCGCCGCGCTCGTGACTCGACCCCTTGGCCGCTTGTCCGGGCCGGCCCTTCGCATCGGACTCGTCGCGCCGCCGCTCCTCCCGGTGCCGCCGCCCGCATACGGCGGCACAGAGCGCGTGGTCCACGCCCTCGCGGAAGGACTGCACCGGCTGGGTCACGACGTCACGGTCTTCGCATCCGCCGAGTCGGACGTCTCCTGTCGACTTGTCGCAACGGTCCCGCAGGCGTGCTGGACGGGCGGTTCGCCGGATGTCGAAGCGAGCTTCGAGCGCGTGCTCGAAGCGGTGTCACGTCATGATGGCCGGTTCGATGTGATCAATTCGCATCTCGAGAGCAAGGGATTCCCGTTGGCTGAATCGAGCCGGACACCCGTCGTATCGACGATGCACGGCCGGCTTGATGACCGGCTCACCCGGGCTGCGCTCCTGGCGCATTCCACGGTCCCCCTGGTGGCCATCAGCGAGAACCAACAAGGTCTCGCCCCCTGGGCGAACTGGGTCGGCCTGGTTCGCCATGGCCTCGACCTGGATCGGATGCCGTTCGGCTCGACAGCAGGCGACTATCTCCTCTTCGTCGGCAGGATCGCGCGCGAGAAGGGGATCATCGAGGCGATCGAGGTCGCGGGCCGGACTCGGCAGCGCCTGGTCATCGCCGCGAAGGTCTTCGATACGACGGAGTCGGATCTCTTCCAAACTGAGGTGGGGCCTGCTCTGCGTCCGGGACACGTCGAGTATCTGGGCGAGGTCGGGCCGGCGGTCCGCGACCCGTTGTTCGCCGGCGCGGCGGCGACGCTCATGCTCGGCGACTGGCCCGAACCGTTCGGGCTTGTCGCTATCGAATCACTGGCCAGCGGAACCCCGGTCATCGCGTGGCGCCGCGGCGCGCTTCCCGAGATCATCGAGGACGGAGTCGACGGCTTTCTCGTCGACGATCTCGAGGGTGCCGAGCGTGCGGTCGTGCTTGCGACGTCCCTCGACCGACGTCGCATCCGGAACCGGGCGATCCGTCGCTTCTCCACGGCCCGGATGGTCGATGACTACCTCGCCGTGTATCGACGAGTCCTGGGCGGCCGTCAAACCCCAACCCGACGCGCGCCGCCGCAGGTCGTTACGCCGTGATGGTCGAGATCGAGCCCGCGACTGGGCGGCCCGCATGCACTGGATCGGGTGCCTTCCGGGTGGGTCATCGCTGTTCCTGGACGGCCGATGAGGCAGTCATCGAGGCAACGGCCCCGTGTCTTCCGATCCTCTTTGACGAGAGCGGCATGGCGCTTGCCGACTTGACGGCTGAGGCTGACGCAGGTGCACCGGCATCTTCATGGGAGCCGGTCGACCTTGAGGCTGCTGACCTGGCTGGTCTCGCGAGCACGTGGTTGAACGAGCTGATGCGGGAGGCGGACGATCATCGAGCTGAACTCGTTGACGTCGCCGTGGACACGGTGGCTGCGCCGGAAAGTGGGACAGGAGACGGCTGGCGACTGCACGGTCGGGTCGGGCTCCGTCGACTGTTTGGACGGCACGGGCCGGTGCGTCACGATCTGCGCGCGACGACAGGGCTCCGCATCAAGGCGACAGAGGGGGGGACGTGGACGCTGCGCGCGCAGCTCGCCCCGGTACCAGAACCTTCATCCCTTGATGACCACCAGCGGCCGCAGGCGGGCGACGCGTCGCAACTGACCGGCGGTCTCGGCGACCCGGACGACATCGGTCACGTCCTTGTAGGCGAGCGAGGCTTCCTCGGCGAGCAGGCTCGGCCGCTCGGCACGGACGATGATGCCGCCGATCGCGAGCTGACGGGCAATGTCCACGCCCCGTAGCGCCTTCAGCGCAGCGTGTCGGGACATGGCGCGGCCGGCGCCGTGACAAGTGGAGCCGAACGCGTCGGTCATCGAGCCCGTCGCACCGACTGCCACGAAGGAGCAGCGGCCCATGTCGCCGGGCACCATGACAGGCTGGCCGACCGCCCGGTAGGCTGCCGGTACGTCGGGGTGGCCGGGCGGAAACGCGCGCGTCGCGCCTTTGCGATGGACACATACATCTACCGCCTCACCGTCGACCAGATGCCGCTCGAACTTCGCGATGTTATGGCTCACGTCGTAGACGAGAGCCATCCCCATGCTGCGTGCGTCCAGGCCGAGAACGCGCTCGAAGGCGCGTCGTACCGCATGACTGATGGTCTGCCGGTTGGCCCAGGCGAAGTTCGCGGCTGCGGCCATTGCGCCGAGATAGGCCCGACCTTCGGGTGAATCAAGCGGCGCGCAGGCGAGCTGCCGGTCCGGGATCTCGATTCCCAGGCGTCCCATCGCTCGATCCATGACCGCCACGTGATCGGTGCAGACCTGATGCCCCAGCCCTCGCGAGCCACAATGGATGAAGGCGACGACCTGCGTCCTGAACAGGCCGAGAGAGGCCGCGGCCTTCGCGTCATACACCACATCAACCTCGTCGAGCTCGAGGAAGTGGTTGCCTGATCCGAGTGTGCCGAGCTGATCGGCGCCGCGCTGGTGCGCCCGCGGAGAAACGTGTGACGGATCACTGTCCAGGAGCTGCCCGCCTTCCTCGGTTCGATCGATGTCCTCCGCCCAGCCACGGTCGTGCTCGACTGCCCATGCCGCACCGTCAAGCAGGACCGCGTCGAGCTCTGCCGCCGAGAGGCGGTGCCCGATCGAGGCGCCAAGCCCCGATGGGACGGCGGCGAACAGCGCGTCGGCCAGACGGTCCAACCGCGGAGCCAGCTCGGCTCTCGTGAGGTCCGAACGGAGGAGGCGGACGCCACAGTTGATGTCAAATCCGATCCCGCCCGGACTGATAACGCCACCATCGCGACGCACGGCCGCGACGCCACCGATCGGGAAGCCGTAGCCCCAGTGGACATCCGCCATGGCCAGGGATGCGCCGACGATTCCGGGCAACGTCGCGACATTGGCCACCTGCTCGAGCGCCGGATCGCCCCGGATGGCGGCCATCAGGCCCTCGTCTGCGAAGACGAGCCCGTCAACCCGCATGTCAGGGCGTTGGCTGCGTGGGATGCGCCAGCGGACCTCGTCAATCCGTTCGACGAAGACCGGTGCTGGGCGATCCTGCTTCGGCGGGCGGGAGAAGTGTGCGCCTTGCCGTCGATGTGATCCTCGGACGCCCGCGGCGATCGTCGCCATCAGAGATCGAGGTAAGCCCGGAGGGTCCAGCAACCATCGCTTCGCTTCAGCACGAGACCGTGGTACGTCGCGGACTTGGGCTCCTGCAGGACGCGGACGCCTCCCTCGACGTATGGGCGAAGGCCGACCCGACCACGCAGGCTCCATGTGCGGCCAGCGTCGTCGTTCGAAGGACCGTCGACCTGCACGAGGCTGGTGGCCAAGACGGCACCGTGATGGATGTCACGGAGCGCAATGAGCTCGTTGAGCCATGCATATGCGAGGGCCGGTAAGTCGTCGGCCTCGAGTTCGACCGCCTGCCAGATGGACGCTGCAACGCCAGGCGCGATCTCTGCCGAGATCTCGGAAAGCGCCGTCGCTGCCTCACGGAAGAGCGCCGGGAGCTCCGAAGCAGCGGCCGTGAAGCCGGCATCCGCGGTGTGGGGCAGTTCCCGGTGCGTCCCTCGTCTTGCTGTGCCGGCGGCTCTTCTCGTTGGGGCGGCCATGAGATGCCTCCTCGTGTTGATCTTGGCTGGCCGACAACCTGGGGTCGAGGCCCAGCAGTCACCGAAGACCGTGACCTGCGGCCCCCCAGGGCTGCGCGCGTCCGTGCGTGGGTTTTCCTGTGCAGCGCTTCGATGGGTCCGTTCGCAGAGTGCAGATCGTCCACCTCATCGACGCGCCGGCCACGGCGCATGAGATGCAGTCCGCCAGTCCGGCGGCGACGAGGTATCCACGCTCCGGCGGCAGATGACGCACGAACAGGCTGAACGTCGCCGGCCCAGCCATGCCCCGACGGAGGTAGATCGCCGCCATCTTCAGCTCGTACAGGCCGGTCCAGAGCGCGCCAATCAACATCCTTCGGCGTCCCGTCCCCAGACCCGATCGGCCCGAACCTGGGCTGGGACAGGCCATCCCGCAACCGTCCACGTGACCGATGGCCCTACGCACGGGTGACACAGGCGACGACCCTTACCCCGTGGGTCCGGACACAGCGCGGACCGGAATGGGACACGAATCGATGGCCGAGTTCCGGGGCGGCACGACCGCAGAGCACGCATTCGCGGAGCACGAGCGTCGTGATCTGGCGCCTTGGATCGAGTTGCACGGCCACCTCTTCGCGTTGGAGGCGTTGCTGCGTGCCCGCATCGAGCGCGAGGAACGGCTTCTCATCCCGCTGCTCGAGACCGCGGTCGACGAGGCCGCAACGGGAGGGCGATCGCAATGACCGCACACGCTCTTCGTTATGGTGACGACGCCCGCCAGTCACTCCAGGACGGGCTCGACATCCTGGCCAACGCCGTCAAGACGACGTTGGGACCCCGCGGTCACAACGTCGCACTCGGTCGCGAGTACGGGCTGCCGCTCGTCGTGAACGATGGCGTCTCCGTCGCCAAGGACATCGAGCTTCAGGATCCATTCCAGAACCTCGGCGCGCGGCTGGTGCGTCAGGCGGCGGAGAAGGCCGAGGAAGAGACCGGCGACGGCACGACCACGGCGACCGTCCTGGCGCAGGCGATCGTCCACGAGGGGTTCCGGAACGTGGCCGCAGGGGCCGACCCGATGGCACTGCGCCGCGGGCTCAACCGTGCTCGAGTCGCGGTCGACGACGCGATCACCGCCAGGGCGATCCCCGTCGTTGGGACCAAGGCGGTCGCACAGGTCGCGACGATCAGCGGGAACGACGCGGCGATCGGCCGCCTCATCGGTGCCGTCATGGAACGCGTCGGGCGCGACGGCGCGGTGACCGTCGAGGAATCGCAGACGCTGACCAACGAGGTGGAGTACGTCGAAGGCATGCAGATCGATCAGGGCTACCTGTCGCCGTACTTCGTGACCGATCCCGACCGGATGGAAGCAGTGGTCAACGAGCCATCGATCCTCATCACCGACCGCAAGGTCACCTCGCTGGCCGACATCGTCCCCATCCTCGAGAAGTTGGTCGCCGCCGGTCGGAAGGATCTCCTGCTCGTTGCCGAGAGCGTCGAGGGCGAAGCCCTTGCGACGCTCGTCGTCAACCGGCTTCGGGGAACACTGAATGTCGTCGCGGTGAAGGCGCCCGGCTTCGGCGACCGGCGCAAGGCGATCCTCGGTGATCTCGCGATCGTCACGGGGGCGACGGTCATCAGCGAGGAAGTCGGCAAACGTCTGGACAGGCTGGAGCTGGCAGATCTCGGGGCGGCCAGACGGGTCATCGCCACGCAGGACCGGACCACGATCATCGAGGGTCAGGGTGACGGGGCGCTGATCAAGGCACGCGTCGCCGAGCTCCGGGCGCAGGTCGAGGCAGCCACCAGCGACTTCGATCTCGAGAAGCTCAAGGAGCGGCTGGCCAAGTTGGCGGGCGGCGTGGCGGTGATCCGCCTCGGGGCAAGCACGGAGACCGAACTCACTGAGGTCAAACATCGCGTCGAGGACGCGCTTGCGGCCACTCGGGCGGCCCTCGAGGAGGGCGTCGTTCCGGGCGGCGGGGTGGCGCTCCTGGCCGCTGCTCCGGAGATCGATCGGCTCGACTTGCAGGGAGATGAAGCGGTCGGCGCGCGGTGTCTGCGACGAGCCCTCGCGGAACCGATGCGTCAGATCGCCGCAAATGCCGGCTATGACGGCGGAGTCATCGTCGCAACGGTCCAACGCCTGGGCAGGGAACGCCGACAGCCGAACCTGGGCTTCAACGCGGTGACCGGCAGGTACGTCGACATGGTGAAGGCGGGAATCATCGATCCGGCGAAAGTCACTCACGCCGCGCTGGATGCGGCCGTATCGACGGCGTCGATGCTGCTGACCACCGAAGCCGCGGTCACCGAGAAGGAGGCCGACGGCCGCGAGTTCGCCGCGATCCCTTGATGGCTGCGACGCGACATGCGAGCCGAAGGAACGAACGTGCGAAGCCACCTCCTGAAGTACCTCGTGACGCAACGACCAGACTTTTGACCCACCATCCCGACCCGTATCCGGCGGCCCCGATGAGGTGACATTCGACCCTGTCGCCTAGGGGGCGACGGAGCCAGCATGTCCATGAAGGGCCAGGTGATCGCCATGTTGACTGTCCGCGACGTGATGACCCGTTCAGTGGTCTGGGTCCACCGCAGTACGCCTCTCAAGGAGGTCGCGCAAGCGCTCATCGACAATGGCATCAGCGGGGTGCCTGTCGTGGACGTGGACGGCGCGGTTCTCGGCGTGGTATCCGAGGCCGATCTGCTGGTCAAGGAGCAGGGCGCCGATGCGATCCGCCACCGCCCGCTCGCACGCTTCCTCGGCGAGTCGAGGGAATCGCGTGCCCAACTCGTCAAGCTCGGGGCCATCATCGCCGCCGAGGCAATGACCGCTCCGGCGATCACCATCACCCCGGGCCGATCGATCCATGAAGCTGCTGCGATCATGACGGCCCGCCGCGTCAATCGCCTGCCGGTCGTGGACGACGGACGGCTCGTCGGCATCGTCAGCCGTGCCGATCTCGTGCGCGCATATGTGCGCTCGGATGACGAGCTCGAGGCGACGATCCGCCAAGACGTGATCCTCAGGATCCTGTGGCTCGATCCGTCACGGTTCACGGTCGTCGTCAAGGACGGCGTGGCCTCGATCAGCGGGCGGGTTGAACGCCGCTCAACGGCCGAGATGATCGAGCATTCGGTGAGGATGGTTCCCGGGGTCGTCGACGTCCACGCGTCCGTGTCCTGGTCGATGGACGACAGGACGCTGGAGCCCGCGGGCCTCGATCAGGTGATTCCATTCGGCCCGCGGTAGGCCTGCCGGCCACCTGGCTCGGTCGGGAGCGCTTCGTGCGTCCTGGGTGCCTGACGCAGATGGGGCCCGCTCTGGTGGCATCCGTCAAGTCCGACGCTCAGACTGGCCCGCAGCAGCGAGGCCGGACTTCGCCGTAGCGGACTGTTCGAGGAGCGCCACTACCTCGTCATCTGAGGTCTGCCTGAAGTCCTCGTAGTGCTCGCCGATCGAGAGGAACCACGTCGGGGTTTGGAGCGCCACGACCTCATCGGCTACACCACGCATCATCGCGACGTTGTCTTCGGGCGCAACCGGAACGGCGAGGACAACGCGGCTGGCGCGTCGTCGCCGGATCAGTTCGATCGCTGCGCGCGCCGTGTAACCCGTTGCCATCCCGTCGTCGACGAGGATCACCATGCGGCCGTCGAGGGGGATTGGCGACCGCTCGCCGCGGTAGGCATGGACGCGACGATCCAGCTCGGCCCGCTCCCGGGCGATCGCCGTGTCGAGCTCCTCACGCCTCAGGCCCACCTCGGCGATAAGGGCATCGTTCAGCAGGCAGACGTCGCCTTCGGCGATCGCGCCGATGGCGAGCTCTGGATGCCACGGCAGGCCGATCTTCCGGACGACGATGACGTCGAGCGGGGCACCAAGGCAGTCGGCGATCTCAGCGGCAACCGGAACGCCGCCCCGTGGGAGCGCAACGACGACGGGTCGCAGGTGACCGTACGGAGACAGCCTCCGGCCGAGCTGCCGACCTGCATCACGCCGATCCTTGAACACCATCGTCCTCCCGTGCCACGACAGGCTTCGGGTCCGTACTCATCCTCCGTGGTGCAGTCCAGGACGATCTTGTGGCCGTCGCGCCAACGATCGCCAAGGGCCGCGGCGACCTGCCGGCGCCGGCTCACCGACTGTAGGGTTCCGAGCGGAGATCGACGCCACGAGGCAAAGGATCAGCGACCGTCGTCGTCCTTCGCTCGTCACGCCGCGAGCACGCGCACACGGTCGACCAGCATCTCGGGAGAAACGCGGCCTGCGGGTTCGACGTCGACCAGTCGATCGGGGCGTTGGTAGACGGCGACGTACTCTCGCTCAAGAGCCAGGCGAACGGAGCTCGGACCGAGGATCATCACTCGCTGACGATCGCCGATCACCCGGACCACTTGCGCCAGGTACGATAGCTCGGGCAGCCACCCTCGCCTGATCTCGCACGTCGAGATGCGCCCCTCGCCGCTCATGGCGACCACGCTCGCCTCTCGTCCGTTGATCCACACAACCGCGCTTGGAACTACGCCCTCGCTTGCGACGGGATCGAGTGTCTGCATTGCGGCCATCGGTCGCCTCCTTGCCACCGCAGGTTATGGCTCAAACGTCGTACGGCGACACTGCCGATCAGCCCTGTCGCAAGGGTCGAATGGGGTGAAGAAAAGGCCCCGGTGAGCCCGCGCCGGCACTGGCAGACGATCGCCTTCACGGAGCCCGTCGTCCGAGCGGCGATCGTTCCAGTCGTGGGGGCTTCGCACGCCTTCGTGTGGACCGGCGTGCGCGGGAACGGCGCCCCGGAGGGACCTTGTCAAGATAACCCTCAAGGAGTAGGATTATCACTCTTGACGGCGTGTCGATTTGACACGCCTCTCCCTGTGTCCGGTCGGCGGAGTCCGGTTACGGGTCGCGAACATGCTCCCCAAGTACGACGAGCTGGCGCTCGTGCGTGCGTCCACGCCACCGGAGGCACATTGATCCAGGTCGATCCCACCACCATCATCCCGGCCGATGACACGGCCGCCCCCGCCCCCACCACGGCGGCCACTTCGGCCGAGCCGGACGAGCCGGACGAGCCGGTAGTCGACGACACGGCGCTCGAGACGGACGATCCGATCCGGATGTACCTGCGCGAGATCGCTCGCGTGAAGCTCCTGAGCGCGGAGGAAGAGGTCGTCCTCGCCAAGGGCATCGAGCTCGGTCGCCAGATCCAGGCGGATCCGGCCGTGGCCATCCTGAGCCTGCGGGAGTGGACGCTCCACGGCACGGAGTCGAAGTCGCGGACGGCCACCGCGCGCTACGAGCTGCCCTTCGGCCCCGAGTCGCAGCGCATGATCATCGACGCCCTGAGCGCCGACGACGCAGCGGACCTCCTGGTCCCGTCGCCAGAGGTCGGACTGCCTGACGCCCGCGATGGTGCGGAAGACGAAGAGGTCCGCCAGCTGCTGGCGCGTGCCGAGTCTCTCCGGACCGAGTACGACGCAGCACTGGACATCGACTCGTTCGTCGTCCTGCTCGATTGGTCGCATCTCGTGACTGGCCGTCGGCCGTACGTCCTGGCGGACGTACCGGCGATGGGCCGGCTCCTGGCCTGGCTCCGGGACGAGGTCACCCTGCCCGCGCTGCGCCGTTGGATCGACGCCGGCCACGACGCCGACCTCCTCGCGCGCATGGGCTACCGTGCGGACGGGAACGAGGACGCCGCGGTGCGTGGCGATCTGGTCGAACTGGGACGGCGCTCGCGCGACCACCTGACGTCGGCCAACCTGCGCCTCGTCGTGTCGGTCGCCAAGAAGTACGCCAACCGGGGGATGGGCCTGCTGGACCTCATCCAGGAAGGCAACGCCGGGCTCATCCGGGCGGTGGACAAGTTCGAGTACCAGCGTGGGTTCAAATTCTCCACGTACGCCACGTGGTGGATCCGCCAGGCCGTCCAGCGCGGACTCGCCGACCAGGCCCGGACCATCCGGATCCCCGTCCACATGGTGGAGACGATGGCCCGCGTGACGCGCGCGACCCGTGACCTGACGGCGTCGCTGGGTCGTGAACCGACCTCGGAGGAGATCGCCGAGGCGGTCTCCACGGAGGACGCCACGCTCACCGCGGCACGGGTGGAGGAGATCCAGTCGTTCGCGCGCCAGACCGTGTCACTGGAGACGCCGATCGGGGATGACGACGGCTCGGAACTGGGGCATCTCATCGAGGACCGCGACGCGATCTCCCCGGAGGACGCCGTCGGCGACGTCATGATGCGCGACCAGGTCCGCAAGATCCTGGGTAGCCTGGATGGCCGTGAGCAGCGCGTGCTGCGTTTGCGCTTCGGCCTTGACGATGGCCATGCCCGGACGCTGGAGGAGATCGGCCGCGAGATCGGCCTGACCCGCGAGCGGATCCGCCAGATCGAAGCCGGCGCGTTGCGCAAGCTTCGCCATCCATCCCGCAGCCGGAAGCTCCGCGAGCTCGTCTCGAACTAGCGACCGGGTTCCGCGGCGCTGTGCAACGATGCGGTCCTGCGGCCGGCCCGGTCGTCCGTGTGGGCGGGATGCGCTAGACTCGGCACCGCCGTTGGCGCGTGGCTCAATGGTAGAGCACCTGACTCTGGATCAGGAGGTTCTAGG
>JBBEBL010000131.1:20914-25173 GCA_040882345.1 Chloroflexota bacterium | reverse complement strand
GCAGACATAACTCACCTTATCGGAAGTGGCTAAAGGTCCTCTCCGCCGGAGATATCAATCTCGCTTGCGCCCCTGCGCCACCCGCAGCAGTCCTACGAGATACGACGCATTGCGGGTCACGTCCGAGTAGTCGCCCGGCCGCAGGCTACCCGTCGCGTTGTAGCGTTCCAGGAACCGCTCGGCGGCCCGCCGGCCGTCGCTCTGGCCGAGGCCGCTCGACGCCGGTGTGAACACGAGACTGTCAAGGTACGTCGATACCGTGAAGGCCCTACCCGTGACTGTCGTCAACGGGACGTCCTCGAGGTCGCGCGCCAGCGCCAACAACTGTTCATACGTCACGACGTATGCCCCAACGCGCCGATCAGGGTCGTCCCCCCGGGACTCACGGCCGTCGGCGCGACCACGACGGTCGCCACGTGCTAGAGATCCTCGAGGTGCACGCCGAATCCCGCGGCCGCCACCGCCGAACCGCGTTCAGCCCGCTCGAAGGCACCAGGGATCCCATCGAGGATCTCCGTGACGGTTCGCGCATCCGGGTCGATCGCGGACGACAACAGCGAACGCGCGATCGTGCCTGGATCGGCATGAGCGCGCTCGGCCAGTCGGCGCAGCTTGGCTGCGTGCTCGTCGTCGAGGAGGATGTTGACGTTGGTGGTCGGACGGGCCATGACGCGATGCTACGCCGTTCTACACGAGTCGGGGCTCAGCCCGGCTCGGCCTGGGTCAACAATGACGTCGGGTGGCGAATCCGCACCACTCGACTCGCGCCCCGCGCAAGTCGCTCGTCGGTCGTCAGGAGTTCGCACTCGAGCCGAGAGGCCAATGCGACGTACTCGGCGTCGTAGGTCTTCGCCCAGCCGAGCGACCGCGCGAGATCGAGCGCAGCCCGCCGGTGCCCGCCGCCATCGTCGATGATGGTCACCGGCATGTCCTCAAGGCGGGTGAACAGGTCGTCGAGTACCGCCTCCGGGAACGAACCGCGGTAGATCGCGGCCGCGAGAGCTGACGTGCGTTCGGATGGGAAGTTCGGAGGGGCTACCAGGTCAAAGCGCTCGAGTCCTGACGCTTGCCGCGCTCCTGCGGCGACATAGAGCGCTGCACTCGCATCGATCACCAACTTCGGGCGTCGCACGTCCTGGGTCAATGCTCATCCCGCTGCTGGCGGACGATGGAGGTCCAGTCGGGCATCGGACCTCCCCAGAACGTCTCGCGCCACTCGGGCGGCAAGGGAAGGGTGCCGGTCGACTCCCCCATGGCTTCCGCCAAGTCCTCTTCCTCCAGGACATGCTGCGTGCCGACCTTATGGGCCCGAAGCTTCCCTTCCCTGATCCAGCGGCGGATGGTCTCCGGGTTCTTGCCGGCGCGTCGCGCGGCCTCAGGAACGGTCAACATCGTTGTCGCATACTACAACATCTCCCACCGTGACTACGCGGGCAGCACATCGACGCCGTACGGCGCGAACGCTGTATCGCGCGAAACGAGCACGGCCCCCAGGCGCATCGCCTGGGCCACGAGCATCCGGTCGAACGGGTCGCGGTGATGGGGCGGCAAACCAGCGGCCGCATCACCGTCGGCCAGGGTCACGGGCAGGCCGTCGAAGCCCGCCGCCTCGATGGCGCCGAGGACGTCCCCTGGGGCGGTGAGCTTCCCAAGGTTCCGCTTGATGCCGATCTCCCAGACGGTCGCCGCCGAGATCAGGACGTCTGACTCCGGGTCGGCGATCGCCCGGCGGGCCGCCGGCGCGAGGCCGGCATCATCGGCCAGCCACCACAGCAGCGTGTGGGCATCCAGGAGCAGGATCACCGTTCGAACGCGCTGATGAGGTCGTCGTCGGGGGCATCGAAATCGGGCGACAGACGAACCTGCCCGCGCCAGGCGCCTGGCACGCGCGGTTCCGTCCGACGACGAAACGGCACGAGGCGGGCGACCGGACGGCCAGCCCGCGCGATCACGACCTCCTCCCCGGCCTCGACGCGCTCGACGAGCCGCGACAGGTGGGTCTTTGCCTCGTGCATGTTCACGGTATCCATGTCCGGAGCGTATGTGCTTAGGCCGAGTTAGTCAACCACCGTCAAGGGCGCGCCGTGTTGACCCGGCTCGCCCCAGAGTGCCGCGTCCGTGGCGGCATCGGGCGTGCCGTCGTAGAACCGCTCGAGCATCGCCGCGAACCGCGGCTCATCCGGCGCCGCCCGCCCGAACAACGTCATCGACGACTGGACCTTGCGGGCGTCGAGGTCACCGAAGATGTCCTCCGCCGCGACGCCGGCCCGCACGGCCAGAATCACGTCCGCACACTCGAGAAGGCGCGGACCCAGGACCGGGTGCGCGAGGTACGCGCTCGCCTCCTCGAGCGAGGTGATGGCGTAGAAGCGCGAGGTCTGGCTCCGGCCCAGGCCCAGCAGCTGGGGGAAGATGAACCAGATCCAGTGGCCCGTCTTGCAGCCCGCCCGGAGTTCGGATAGGACGCCGGCATAGACGTCTTCCTGGGCACGGACGAAGCGCTCCAGGTCGAACGCGTCCGCCGTCATGTCTCTACCTCTTCCTCATCCAAGTCGCGTTCGGAGAACTGTGTCCGGTGGAGGCGCGCGTACAGACCGTCAAGGGCCAGCAGCTCGTCCTGCGTCCCAAGTTCCACCAGCACCCCGTCGTCCAGCACCGCGATCCGGTCGGCCGCGCGGATGGTGGACAGCCGATGGGCGACGATGATCGTCGTCCGCCCGACGTTAAGCCGATCCAGGGCCTCCTGGACGAGTCGTTCCGACTCGTTGTCGAGCGACGAGGTCGCCTCGTCCAGCAACAGGATCGGCGGGTCCTTGAGGATGGCCCGGGCGATCGCCACTCGCTGGCTGGAGAAGATGCGCCAGTGCGGGCGCAGATAGCCGAACAGGCGGCCCCACGGCACGCCACCCAGCCCGCGCACCTCGCGGACCACGGCGCCGGCGTCGGACGGGATCCGGGCGAACTGCTGGCTCACCGGCCGATGATGGCAGACGACCCCGAGTCAGGCAGGGGATCGCGACTCAGACGTTGCTGCCGGTGACGATGACCACGACCGGTCCATCCGGGCGCGGCCCGGCCAGCACACCCGCCCACGCCGCCGCCGCGGCGCCCTCCACGGTGATCCCGAGCTCGTCCATCAGGACCTGCTGCGCGGCGTGCAGGTCGTCCTCTGACACCGTGCGCATCTCGTCCACGCGACCGGCCATGAGCTCCACGGCCCGCGGGATGGCGACGCGCGATGCGATCCCGTCCGCATACGTCGCGGCGGTGGCCGTGTCGATGGGGGTGCCGGCGTGCCACGAGCGGGTCATCGCGTCAGCCAGGGCGGACTGGACGCCGATGATCCGCGTGGCGGGTGTCGCCGCGCGCAGCCACGACCCCACCCCGTTGAGCAGCGCCCCGTTCCCGACCGGGACCATGATCGCGACCGGTGTCGGTAGGACCCCGCTTGCCACGGCGTCCGTGAGCTCCAGCGCCAGCGTGGCTGCCCCGGTGCTGATCCGCGGATCGTCGCCGTCCACCAGCAGTTCGGCATCGTGCGCGGCCACGTACGCCTCGGACTCGCCGCGGGCCGCATCGAAGTCCTCCCCAACCTCCATCACCTGCGCGCCGAGCGCGCGCATCCGCGCCACCTTTCCCGGGTTGGCTCGGGTGGAGCAGAACACGATGGATGGGATGCCGAGTGCTCGCGCGGCATAGGCCACGCCCTGGCCGAAGTTGCCGGCAGACACGCACACGATGGGTCGTTCCGGCCCGATCCTCCCCTCCCCCGCGAGGGCCGACACGGCGACCCACGTGCCGCGGCCCTTGAACGAGCGGATGGGGTTGGCCGTCTCCACCTTGACGACGACCGGGACCCCCAGGCGCGCGCTGAGGCCCTCGTGGATGTACTGCGGGCTGTCCCGGAAGACGGGCGGGATCGCGGCGTGTGCCGCGCGGATGGCGCCGACGGTCAGGTCGGGATGGGAGATCACGTGATGCCCTCCAGCGCGCACAAAAACGCCCGAAGGAACTCCCGGTCCGTAGCCTTCAACGCCGATGTAAACACCTGCGTCGCCGCTTTCGGTCTGGTCGCCCCTTCGAGCACCCATATCATAGGACGCGCGCGACCCTCGTGGGAAGGGGGTTATCCACCAACTCCGGCGTTCATGGCCGTTCTGCGGAGGCTTTGTCCACAGCTCATCCACGGTACGCGGATGGTGGGCTGCCTGGGGCCGTCAGCGCCACGCTGCGACGGCCCGTGGTGCGAACCGTCGCGC
>JBBEBL010000131.1:0-20814 GCA_040882345.1 Chloroflexota bacterium | reverse complement strand
CTGCCTGGGGCCGTCAGCGCCACGCTGCGACGGCCCGTGGTGCGAACCGTCGCGCCCCGTGGTGCGAACCGTCGCGCAAAGAGAAACGCCCGAAGGAACCCCGATCACTAGATGGTCCCGCCAATGTAAACACCGGCAAGATCAGTAGATGTTCGCAGCCCCTTCAGGCAAGGACTACGTTACGCGACCGTGCGTTGCACGCGCAAGGCACTTATCCACGACTTGTCTCGCAGATGCCTCGATATCACGACGGTTGTCCACACCGTATCCACGAGGTCAGACCTCCAGCGGCCACTCCCGTGCGTTCTTGAGCACCGGCACCCCGCGCTCGTCACGGGCAAGGAGGCCAGGCCCGTCATCCCGGGAGCCGCCCGCAGCGCGTCGGAGCGTGAGATCCGGTTGGATGATCCAGCCCTCGCCCGTCCAGCCCGCCACCACGAGACCGAACGGGTCGTCCGCGAGGCCGACCGTCGCGTCGGGCCTCCAGGCGATCGCGAGCGGCTGGACACCACGGCGCCCGACGACGTTCCCGTGCGCGGCCTGCCCGCCCTCCTCCGGGTGGAGGGTCAGCATCCCGTCACTGCTCTCGTACTCCAGGCGCGCGAACCGCCCGTCTCCATCCAGTTCCAGGAGCACCGCGCGCAGGAGGGTCCCCTCCCCCGTCGCCAGGGTCCAGCGCCAGCGCCGACCGCGTCCGCCCTCTGCGACCGACCAGGTCACCACCCGCCCGTCGTGGAGGGTGCCGGTGCCGGCCCGGCGGAACCACGTGCCCACGGCTGAGCGCCTCAGCTGACGGCGGCCGGCGCGTCGGCCGCGACGGCCTCAGCCCAGCGCGACGCCACAGCCTCCAGTTCACCGGCCAGGGCCGGAGCGACTCGACCCACGATGCGGACGTCGCGCTCGCGGTATTCGACCTCCACCGTGCCACGTTCGCGCACACGCGCCAGCAGCTCCCCCGCCGAATACGGCAGGGCGGCGTCGATCTCCACCCACATCGAGGCCAGCACCGCGGCGATCTCCGTTCGCAACGCATCCAGCCCGAAGCCGGTCTTCGCGGAGACGAGGACCGCGCCGCCGACCACCGGGGCGACCCCGCTGCCGTCCAGCGCGGCGGGTTCCAGAAGATCTGCCTTGTTGAGCACGACGATCCGCGGCTTGTCGCCGGCCCCGAGTTCGTCCAGGACGGTCTGGACCGTCGCCCTATGCTCGTCCAGGTGCGTGTCGGCGGCGTCCACGACCTCCAGCAGGACATCCGCGCGGTTGACCTCCTCCAGCGTGGCCCGGAAGGCCTCCACGAGCTGATGCGGCAGCTTGTGGATGAACCCGACGGTGTCGGTCACGATGGCCGTCTGGCCGTCACCCAGCTTGACCTGGCGGGACGTGGGATCCAGCGTTGCGAAGAGCTTGTCCTCCGCTTTCGCCACCTCGCTGCCGACGAGCGAGTTGAGCAGCGTGGACTTGCCGGCGTTGGTGTAGCCCACGATGCCGACGGTCGGCCACAGTCGCCGGTCCCGACCGCGGGCGGCGGTCTCGCGCTGCTGGCGAACGTGCTCCACGCGCTCCTTCATCTTGGCGATCCGCGTGCGGATGATCCGCCGGTCCGTTTCCAGCTGGCTCTCGCCTGGTCCCCGCGTCCCGATCCCGCCGCCGGTCCGCGACAGGTGGGTCCACATCTTCGTCAGGCGCGGGAGCTGGTACTCCAGCTGGGCGAGCTCCACCTGGAGGCGCCCCTCGTGGGTCTGCGCGTGGAGCGCAAAGATGTCCAGGATCAGCCGACTGCGGTCGATGACCTTGACCTTGAGCAGCTCCTCCAGCGCCCGCTGCTGGGCCGGCGACAGCTCGTCGTCGGCGATCAACACGTCGAAGCCGGTCTCGCGCTTCGCGGCGGCGAGGTCGTCCGCCTTGCCCTTGCCGACGTACCAGTTGGGGTCCACGTGGCGCCGGTTCTGCCACTCGGCGCCCACCACGTCCACGCCGGCCGTGTTCGCCAGGTTGGCGAGTTCGGCCAGCGACTCCTGGGCCGTCCAGCCGTCCTCCGAGCCCGTGTCGACGGCGACCAGGAAGACCTTCTCGATGGGGGTCTCGGTGTCGATCAGATGTCGAGCCATGGGCCAGCAGGATAGCGCGGTGACCCGTTCGGGGCCGGCAGGGGGTCCTTTCGGGCCATGTCGCGCCCGCGCACCGGCGGACAGACTCGCCGCATGTCCCACCCTGCCCGCACTGCCCCCACCATCGGCTGGCTCCGCCCGTCCGTGCCCGGGCGTGACCTGCCGCTGCCCGAGACCCTCACGCGCCGGCTGGCGATCCGGTCCATCGCCCTGTTCGCGCTGGCCGTGGCGGCCGTCTACCTCACCTGGCGTGTGGGCTGGACGCTCGCCCTGGACGTGTGGTGGGTGTCCATCCCGCTGCTCGTCCTGGAGATCCACGCCACGATCGGCCTGGCCCTGTTCACGTTCTCCCTGTGGGACGTGGACCGCCGACCGACCACGCGCGACGTGACCCAGACGGACGCGCGGATCGCCGTCCTCGTGCCGACCTACAACGAGGGCATCGAGGTCCTGATGCCGACCGTCGCGGCCGCGCTCGCCATGCGCGTCACGCACGAGACGTGGATCCTGGATGACGGTGACCGCCCCGAGATCGCCAGGCTAGCGGAGACGCTCGGCGCCAGGTACATCGCCCGGCCCACCCACGAGCACGCCAAGGCCGGCAACGTCAACCACGCGCTGGGCATCATCGACGCCGACTTCGTGGCCATCCTTGACGCCGACCACGTGGCCTCGCCGGACTTCCTCGTCCGCACGCTCGGCTACTTCGGCGACCCGGGGGTCGCCCTGGTCCAGACGCCGCAGGAGTTCTACAACGTCTCGTCATTCGAGCACGAGGACGGCGCCGTGGAGCAGGCCGCGGATCCTGCCGACGGCGCGCGGAGCGAGCACTTCCACGAGCAGGCCCTCTTCTATCGGGTCCTGCAGCCGGGCAAGAACCGCTGGGGAGGCGCCTTCTGGTGCGGAACCGGCGCGGTCGTCCGGACCACGGCCCTGGCCGAGGTCGGCGGCGTCGCGACCGAGACGATCACGGAGGACATCCACACGACCATCCGACTCCATCGGCGTGGCTGGCGGACGGTCTACCACAATGAAGTGCTGGCTCGCGGTCTTGCCGCATCAGACGCCTCAACGTACCAGCTCCAGCGCCATCGCTGGGGCACCGGGGCGATGCAGGTCCTGCGCTCGGAGAACCCGCTCATCGTGTCCGGCCTGACCCTGCCCCAGCGACTGTCCTACGCGGCCACCCTGCTCGGCTGGTTCGACGCGTGGCGGTCGCTCGGCTATCTGCTCCTGCCCGTGGTCGTCATCGCCACCGGTGCGATCCCCATCCGGACGGATCCGGCGACGTTCCTCGTCGCCTTCGGCGCCAATTTCGTCCTTGGCCAGATGGCCCTGCGCGTCCTGTCACGCGGCTGCCATCGGCCGGTCCTGTCCATCCTGTTCGAGTTCGTGCGGATGACGCCGAACCTGCTCGCGACCCTCACCCTCGTGACCAACCGCAAGGCCGCGTTCCGGGTGACGCCCAAAGGCCGCACGTCCGACGGGCGCACCTCCACGCACGTGCCCCTGCTCCTGACGGCCGTGCTCGTCATGTCCGTGGCCAGCCTCGCGTGGTACGCGTTGACCCTCATGGGAGCGACGCCGACCGTCTACGATGTCCCGTGGGCCATCCACGCGGCCGTCGCGTGGATGCTCGTCAACGTCGGACTCGTGTGGCTCGCCATCCGGCGCATCCGGTCCACGCGCTTCGCCGCGGAACGGCGCGCGAGCGTGCGCTTCGAGACGGACCTTCCGGGGCGGCTGGATGGCCTGGAGGTGTGGGTCCGCGACCTGTCGCTGACCGGCGGTCGGGTCGAGGTCGCCGCGTCCGCGGCCGTCGCGTCACAGACCAGCCTCGTCGTGGAGGTCGCGTCCGGGGAGACGCTGGATCTGGCCGGCACGGTGCGCGCCCGGTGGACGGGCCCGGACGGGCGCTCCATGATCGGCTTCGAGTTCGCCGATGGCCAGTACGACACCCGCGCTCGGCTCGCCCTCGCCCTCTTCGGGGTCACGGCGACCAGCCGACGCGCCGACGGAGCACCGGAAACCGATGCTCCCGTTCGCGGGACGCACGCCGTCGTGCCCGCGACGGAGCGCGCTGCCTCATCGGCCGCCTGATCGCCCCGGACGCCCCTGGGTCGCCGCGCCCGCGAGGCGCCGCGCGATCGCGTCGGCCGTGTCGAAGGGGTCGGACGAGGTCGCGTCCACCCAGGTGATGTCCGGCTCCGACCGGAACCACGTGCGCTGCCGCTTCGCGAAGGCGACGTTGCGCATCGTGTCGTCCGTGACGGCCTCCTCCAGGCTCCGGCGCCCGTCCGCTACCGCCCAGGCCTCCGCGTATCCGATCGCGGAGAAACACGGCAGGCTCGGGTCGTAGCGCGCACGCAGGGCGATGGCCTCGTCAACCAGCCCCGCCGCGAACTGCTCCCTGGCCCGGGCGGCGATCCGGCGAGCGTGCTCGGCCCGACCCACCTCCAGGCCGATCCAGGCGACCGGTCCGTCATAGCCGCGGGCCGCGGGCCGCGGTCCGTCGCCGCGGATCTCGGCGATCTCCAGGGCGCGCAGGACCCGTCGCGGATTCGCGAGGTCCACGCTGGTGGCGAGGGTGGGGGCCGTGGCACCCAGGCGTCCGACGAGGGCGGCGAGGCCGTCGCGCGCCAGGTCCCCTTCCAACCGGGCACGGATGGCCGGATCGTCCGGCAGGTCCCCCACTGGCAGCCCCCGGGCGACCGCGCGCAGGTACAGCCCGGTGCCACCGGCCAGGATGACCACACCTGTCTCGCGGCTCGCCTGCGCCAGGATGCCATCGGCGTGGCGCACGAAGTCGGACACGGTGAATCGCTCTGGCGGATCCACGAGGTCCAGGCCGGCATGCGGGACGCGGCGCCGATCGGCCGCGCTCACCTTGGCCGTCCCGATGTCCAGGCCCCGGTAGACCTGGCGCGAATCCGCCGAGATGATCGTCACGGGACGGCCATCGCCGATGAGGGCCTCGCCGAGTCGGATGGCCAGATCCGTCTTGCCGGTCGCGGTCGCGCCGGCCACGACGAGCAGTGGGGGTCTGGTGGTGGTCGTCACGGTCCGCCAAGCCTACGGATTAGCGCACTTCCCTGCCCTGTCCCGGCGTGCTAGCGTGCCCGGATGCAGCCCACGGACCAGCCGACCGTCCGCCGCGGTCGAGACGCACGCCAGGCCGCCCGGCTCGCCCGGGCCACGGATACGCTGCCCTACCTGACCAGGTCCCTCCCCCCGGTCGAGGTCGTCTCCGTCGAGGGGCTGGAGCAGATCGAGCACCACGCCGACACGCTGCTGGAGACGGTAGGGATCGAGATCGGGAACTTCCCGGAGGCCGTCGAGATCTTCCGCGGCGCCGGCGCCGACGTGGACGGGACGCGCGTCCGGTTCGCGCGGGGGATGTGCCGGTCCATCATCCGGGCCAGCGCGCCGCGCGTCTTCACGCAGCGGGCCCGCAACGCTGCCCGCGATGTGGTCATCGGCGATCCGCATGTGGTCCTCGTCCCGACCTATGGCTCGCCGTTCGTCCACGACCTGGACGGCGGCCGCCGCTACGCGACGATCGAGGACTTCCGTAACTTCGTGAAGCTCACCTACATGAACCACACGCTCCATCACGGGGGCGGGACGCTGTGCGAGCCGGTGGACCTGCCGGTCAACAAGCGCCACCTGGACATGGTCTACAGCCACATCCGCTACACGGACAAGGCGTTCATGGGCTCCGTGACGCATCCGTCACGTGCCCAGGACTCGGTGGACATGGCGCGCATCGTGTTCGGCGCGGAGAGGATGGAGCGCGAGCACGTGATCATGGGCCTCGCGAACGCCAACTCGCCGATGGCCTGGGACTACAACATGCTGGGCTCCGCCAAGGTCTACGCGGAGAACAACCAGATCATGCTCATCACACCGTTCATCCTGGGCGGTGCGATGGCGCCGGTGACGGTGGCGGCGGCCGCCACCCAGACGCTCGCGGAGGCCCTGGCCGGGATGGCGTTCTGCCAGATCGTCCGCCCGGGGGCCCCGGTCATCTTCGGTTCGTTCGCCTCCTCCATGTCCATGCAGACCGGCGCGCCCACGTTCGGCACGCCGGAGCCGCAGCTCATCCTGTTCGTGCTGGCCGCGCTCGCTCGGCGATTGGGTGTCCCGTTCCGGAGCGGGGGCAACTTCACGGCCTCCAAGGTGCCCGACTACCAGGCGGCCTACGAGAGCGCGGTCAGCTTCATGGCCACGATGCAGGCCGGCGTGAACTTCAACCTGCACACGGCGGGCTGGCTTGAGGGCGGGCTGACCATCGGCTACGAGAAGTTCATCCTGGACGCCGACCAGGCGTCCATGGCGGAGGCGTACCTGAAGGGCGTGGACCTGACGGACAACGGCATGGCCCTGCAGGCGATGCTGGACGGGGGCCCGGGCCAGCACTTCCTGGGGTCGCCCCACACGCTGGCCAACTTCGAGAATGCCTTCTGGCGGTCCCAGCTCTCGGACAACAACAGCTTCGAGCAGTGGGAGCTGGAGGGCTCGCGGGATGCCGCGGTCCGCGCCAACGCGCGCTGGAAGCAGACCCTGGCGGAGTACGAGGAGCCCGCCCTGGACCCGGCCCTGCACGAGGAACTGCGTACCTGGATGGCGGCGCGGAAAGCAAGCTTCCCGGACTCCGACGTCTAGGAGCCGTTCGCGGCGGGTTGCGAGGGCGCGACGGACGGAACGACGGGCGTTACCTCGCCGCTCGCCTTCGCGGCCTCGGCCGCGGCCTCGTCCGCTGTCTGCAGGCGACGGAGCTCATCGGCCGGGATGTGGCAGCGCATGCGGTGGCCTGGCTCCACTTCGATGAGCGGCGGCTCCGTGACCTCGCAGATGCCGGCCATGAACCGGTGGCAGCGGGTATGGAAGACGCAGCCACTGGGCGGGTTGGCCGGGCTGGGGATCTCGCCATCCAACCGGATCCTGGCGCGCACCTCGCCGTCAACGCTCGGGACCGCGGACAGGAGGGCCTCCGTGTACGGATGGTGCGGCCCGTTGAACAGGACCTCCGACTCCGCGACCTCCATGATCCGGCCGAGGTACATGACGGCGATCCGATCCGCCAGGTAGCGGACGACGCCGAGGTCGTGCGAGATGAGCAGGTACCCCGTGTTGCTCCGTGTCTGCAGCTCTGAGAGGACGTTCAGGATGGCGGCCTGCACGGACACGTCCAGGGCGCTCGTGGGCTCGTCCGCCACGACGATCCGTGGGTCACCCGCGAACGCGCGGGCGATCGCCACGCGCTGCTTCAGGCCGCCGGACAACTGGCGCGGCTTGAGGTCAAGGTGGCGCTGGGTCAGGCGCAGGTCGTCCGCCAGGCGGTCAACCCGGTCGTCGACGGCCGTGCCCTTGAGACCCGTCAGCTTGCTGACGGACCGGGACAGGATGGCGCGCACGCTCCAGCCGCGGTTGAGCGCAGAGTCGGGGTTCTGGAAGATCATCTGGATGGACCGCTTGTCGCTGGTCGGTCGCTGCGCGGACCGGGACTGCAGGACGTGGTCGTCCAGCTCGATCTGGCTGCCGGCGTCCGGCCCCTCGATGCCGAGGATGGCCTTGGCCAGCGTGGACTTCCCCGAGCCGGACTCGCCCACCAGGCCAAGCGTCTCGCCCTCCAGGAGATCCAGGTCCACCTTGACCAGCGCCGGCACATCGTGGCCGGCCTGGTGGAAGGTCTTGGACACGTTGGTCAGGGACAGCGACGTCGTGTCCCCGTGCGTGGACTCCTGACCGGGACCCGGGGGCGGCTCGACGAGCTCCCCGATGCGATCGATGTGGTGGCAGCGCGACCATTGGCCGTTCCCGATGGGCACGACCGGCGGGACCTCCGTCCGGCACAGGTCCGTCGCGAGCCGGCAGCGGTCAACGAAGACGCAGGTCGGCAACGGCGTGCCGATCTGGGGCAGCGTGCCCGGGATCGTGGACAGTGGTCGCTGGCCCTTGCGCACGCCGTGGCGTGGCAGCGACTGGAGCAGCCCCACCGTGTAGGGGTGCTTGGGATCCTCGAAGACGCCGACGGCGTCACCCTCCTCCACGATCTTGCCGGCGTACATGACCCCGACGCGATCGCACAGCGAGCGGATGACCCCGAGGTTGTGGGCGATGAGCAGGACCGCGGCGTTCATCTCCGCGGAAAGCGTCCGGACCAGATCCAGGACCCCGGCTTCCACGGTGGCGTCGAGGCCGGTCGTCGGCTCGTCCAGGACGAGCAGCTTCGGGTCTGACGCGAGGGCCATGGCGATGACGACACGCTGCTGCATCCCGCCCGACAGCTGGTGCGGATAGCGGTCGAAGACGCGCATGGGGTCCGCGATCTGGACCCGGTGCAGGGCCGCCAGCGCGCTCTCCGAGGACTCCTTGGCGCTCTGCCCAAGGACCGTGAACGCTTCGATGACCTGCGGCCCGATCCGGGTGGAGGGGTTGAGGGCCGCGCCCGGATCCTGGTAGACCATGGACGCGTGGTGCATCCGGAAGCGGCGCACCTGATCGTCGTCCATCGCGGTGATGTCGTCCCCCGCCACGAGGATCCGCCCCCCGGTGATCCGGCCGTTGCGCGGCAGGTAGCGGACCGCGGCGTAGGCGGTCGTGGACTTGCCGCAACCGGACTCGCCGACCAGGCCGTACGACTCGCCCGGGGCGATCTCGAACGAGACGTTGCGCAGGACCGGCCGCGGGATGCCGCGCACGACGTACGCGACGGACAGGTCCTCGACCTTCAGGGCGGCGCTGGTGGCAGGCCCCGGGGCCGGCGGCGGCGCGGGGGCGGTGGAGATGCTCATTCGCTCGTCACCGACTGCAGGGCGTCCGCGATCAGGTTGACCGCGATGACCGTGATCGCGATAGCCATCGCCGGGAAGAACGTGGGCCACCAGATCCCGGAGATCATGTTCGCGTACTCGTCGCTGATGGACAGACCCCAGTCCGGCGACGGCGGCTGGATGCCGACGCCCAGGAACGACAGGGTCGCCACGGTGAAGATGGCATACCCGAACCGGATGGTCATCTCCACCACGATCGGCGCCAGGATGTTCGGGAAGATCTCGCGGACCATGATGAACAGGCCGGACTCGCCGCGCAGCCTGGCCGACGTGACGTAGTCCAGCTGGGCCTCACTGAGCACGGCTGAGCGGACCGTCCGTGCGACGATCGGGGTGAACAGGATCCCGACGACGGAGATGACGACGATCGTGGACGAGCCCAGGAGGACGAGGGTCAGGAGGGCGACCAGGATGACCGGCAGGGACAGGAACGCCTCCACGACGCGGCTGATGACATCGTCCACGAGCCCGCGGTAGAAGCCCATGATGAGGCCCAGGATCGTCCCTACGGAGACGCCGATGAAGGCCGCCGGCGGGGCGATGAGGAACACGTCACGGGCGCCTACCACGACCCGCGAGAAGACGTCCCGACCCAGGCGATCCGTGCCGAACCAGTGGTCCGGGCTGGGTGGTACGTGCCCGACGTTGAAGTCGTTGAACGGGTCGTAGGGCACGACCCACTCGCCGAAGATGGCGAAGAACACCATCGTGCCGATGATGATGTTGCCGATGATGAAGCCCGGCCGCCGGAACAGCAGGCGACGCAGTTCACGACGCGCCTGGGCGCGCTCAGAGACCGGCGTCGGCCCTGACGGAGCGTCCGGCACGTCCGTCGGGTCTGCGGTCGTCCCCGCAGCGGTCGTGGGGTCCATCAGCGCTCCGCTTCCAGTCGGATGCGCGGGTTCATCCAGGCCATGAGCATGTCCGCGATGAGGGTCGCCACCATGTACACGATGCCGATGACGATGACGCCGGCGGTGAGGGTCGGGATGTCCTTGCGCTGGGCCGCGAAGAGCATCAACTGGCCCATCCCGTTGTAGTTGAAGATCTTCTCGACGCCGATGATGCCCCCGAACAGGTAGCCGATCTGGACCGCGATGACCGCGACGGTCGGGACGAGGGCATTGCGCAGGACATGCCGGCGCATGACCTGTCCCGTGGTCAGGCCCTTCATGGAGGCCGTGCGCACATAGTCGCTCTGCAGGACTTCGATGGTGCCGGCGCGGCTCATCCTCGCGATGTACCCGAAGTAGACGATGGCCATGGAGAGCGCCGGCATGAGCAGGTACCGGATGGTCGTCAGCAGGTCAGCATCGCGCGGCGGATTGGCGAGGACCGGAAGCCAGCCCAACTGGACGCCAACGACGACGACCAGGAACGTCCCGGTGACGAACTCCGGGATGGACGACGAGGTGACGCCGGTGAGCACGATGGCGCGGTCCGCGAACCGGTCCCGGCGTCGCGCCGCGAAGACGCCGGCGGCGATGCTGATGGGGATCGTGATGATCAGGGCGAGCGCCGCGAGCTGCGCCGACCGGCCGATGGCCGCGATCAGGTTCGGCATCACCGCCTGGCGCGTGACGTACGAATCGCCGAAATCGAACGTCACGAGGTTGCGCATCGCCCGGCCGTACTGCTCGATGAGCGGGTCGTTGGTGCCGAGGCGCTCGTTGAGCGCGTCCACCGTCTCCTGCGAGGCGAACGGGCCAAGGATCGTCCGTCCGATATCCGTCGGGAGGACGTTGACGATGATGAACACGATCGACGCCAGCAGCCACAGGGTCACCAGCGACAGGAGCACGCGGCGGACGATGAAGCGGATCAACGGCTGGCGCCCCTCAGCAGTCCGGTGGATACGGACGGAGCCGGGGTGACCCGGCTCCGTCGATCAAGGTGCGAGAACGGGGTCCGTGACCGGCTAGGCCACCTTGGAGGTCGACGACACGAACATCTGGCCGAGCGCGCTGGAGTAGACACCGGTGAAGGCGGTCGAGGCACCAGCCAGGTAGTTGTAGAAGTACGGCACGGCGATCGGCACGTCCGTATTGAGGATGGTCTCCAACTTGGTGCAGGCGGCCTTCTGCGCGTCGACGCCGACGGACGCCTGGAATTCCTTGAACGCCGCGTCGAACTCCGGGCTGGAGTACTGGGAGGAGTTCCACACGCCGCCAGTGGCGAGGGCCGCGTTGAGGTAGACGTCCGGGGTCGCGCGGTGGCCGTAGTCCACGATGCCGAGCTCGGATGCGCCCGAGCACGCCGGCGTGGCCGGCTCCGGCGGGCACCACTGGGCGCCGTAGAAGGTGTCCAGGCTCTCGACCGCGACCTGCAGGTCGAAGCCTGCGTCCCTGGCATTGCTCTGGATGAGCACCGCGAGATCCGGGATCTCCAGCAGCTGGCCGCAATGGATGATGGCCGACAGGCCGTCAGCGCCGGCGTCGGCCAGGAGCTGGCGTGCCTGCTCCACGTTCCGGGTCCGCTGCGGGACGGACTCGTCGAAGTACGGGTAGATCGGGGCGATGACGTGGTCGTTGGCCACGTCAGCACGGCCGCGGAACAGCTGCTGGACCATGGCATCGCGATCCATGCTCAAGGCCAGCGCCTGGCGCACGCGGACATCGGCGAACTGGCCCGTATCCGTGCGCATCCAGATCTGGCGGTGGAGGGCGGTCCTCGTGGCGGTGACGTTGAAGTTCGGGTCCTCGAACAGCGCCGAACCGGACAGGACGTCGAACTGGACGATGGCGTCGATCTGGCCACCCTGGTAGGACGTGACCATCGGGCCGATCTCGTCGAAGAACGTCCACTCCACCGAATCGAGCGGGGTGGCGCCGCCCCACCAGGCGTCGTTGCGAACGAAGGTGGCACCGGTGGCGGGGTCGTAGCTCTCGAGCTTCCAGGCCCCCGTGCCGTCCGGCATCTGGTCCAGGGTGGTGCCGGCGACGTAGTCCGCCTTGGTGATCAGCGACTGGGCGTTGAACACGGAGACGAGGTACGGGAAGTTGCCGTTCGCGCCGGCGAGCGTGAACTCCACGGTCAGCGGATCCACGGCGCGGGCGCCACCGGCCGGCAAGACGCCGGACAGGCCCGCGTTGTTCGCCGTGACCAGGCGCTCCATCGAGGCCACGACGTCATCCGCGGTGAAGTCGCCGCCGCTCTGCCAGGTCACACCGGAGCGCAGCTTGAAGGTCCAGACGGTGCCGTCCGCGTTGGGCTCCCATGACTCGGCGAGGCCCGGCGCGATGTCATCACCCGCGCTGTTCAGCGTGCACAGGAATTCGAAGGCCTGGGCGGTCATGCCGTACCCGCCGAGGTCCTGCATGGCGACCGGGTCCACGGACACCGGGCGCTGGATCGCGACCCGGATGGTCCCACCGGCGGCACCCTGCGTGGGGGGCGCACTCGCCCCATCGGTGGGGGCCGGACCGCTGGTGCCGGGCGCCGTGGTCGCGGTCCCGGGGCCGCAGGCGGCGATGATCGCGGACACGGAGGCCATGGACAGGCCGATCACCGTGGCGCGCTTGATGAACTGGCGACGCGTGACGCGCCCCTGCACGAACGATTCGACGAGATCGAGCTGGACGGGGTTGACGGAGCGGCGGATGGGATCCAGACGGCGATGATCCATCGGGCAGTGTTCCTTTCAGGCTCCGAAAGCGCACTCCCGACGACCCCTCCTCGGGCCGTCGGTGCCGAACGCCCGCGTCGCAGGGCGGACATGGCGGACTAGGCGCGAACGGTACTCGCGCCGTCTCTGCGCTGTCAACGCCGCACCGGCCGTCAGGTCGTCGGGACGATGCTCCCCCGCAGGGCGTACGGACCCGCGTGCTCGATCCGAACGGTCGCGAGCGCCCCGACCTGCACGGCATCGCCCATCAGGTGCACGAGCTTGTTGCCCCGCGACCGCCCGGACAGCGCGACGGCGCTGCCAGCAGCGTGGGATGCGTCACCATGGTCATGCGACCGCGCCGGCGTGACCGTGTCCACCAGGACCTCCACGTCACGCCCCAGCCAGGCCCGGTTGCGCGCCAGCCCGATACGCTCCTGGACCGCCAGCAGGTCGTTGAGGCGCTGGCGCTTGACCGCCGGCGCGACGTCGTCCGCCAGGCGGGTCGCGGGCGTCCCGGGTCGCTCCGAGTAGGCCGCGGCATAGACCTGGTCGTAGTGGACGGATCCCAGCAGATCCAGCGTCGCCTGGAACTGCTCGTCCGTCTCCCCGCAGAAGCCGACGATGATGTCGGTCGAGACGGTGATGTCCGGAACGGCTGCCCGGATGCGGTCGAGACGCTCTCGATAGTGCTCGATCGTGTACTGGCGACCCATTCGGCGGAGCATGGGGTCGTCCCCGGACTGGACGGGCAGGTGCAGGTGTTCGCACACCGATGGGCAGTCGGCCAGGGCCGCGATGAGCCGGTCGGACAGGTCCCAGGGATGCGAGGTCACGAAGCGGAGCCGCCCGATCGCCGGTCGCCCGTCGCTGGTCGGCAGCCCGTCGATGGCGCGGATGAGTTCCGCCAGGTCCGGCCGACCGTGGACATCCAGCCGGCGACCCGCCCAACGCTCAGCGTTCACGTGCGCGAACCGCGCTTCCGGAGGGAGATCGTGGCCATACGAGTTCACGTTCTGGCCCAGCAGCGTCACCTCGCGATAGCCGGCCGCAGCCAGCGCTCGGGCCTCATCCAGGACGTCGTCGAAGGGTCGGCTGCGCTCCGGACCGCGACTGAACGGCACGATGCAGTAGGTGCAGGTCTTGTCGCAGCCGTAGATGATCGGCAGCCAAGCGCTGATCGACGACCCGCGGGCGACGCTCCCCTGCCCCACGGCCGTAGCGCGGGTCGCGGCCAGGCCGTCCGCGACGCCCACGACCGTCCGTCCCACCGTGGTCGTCGCGCCGACCGCTCGGACCGCGCCGATGGCGCCCTGCGCGGAGGCCAGGCCGAGCCGGTCGATCAGCTCCGGCTCCTCGTCCGGTCGGAGGAAGACATCCACGGCCGGATAGCGACGGCGGAGCCCGGCCCGGTCCGGCTCTCGAACGGAGCACCCGGTCAGGACCACGCGCATCCCCGGACGCGCCGCCTTCAACCGGGCGAGCTGCCCCTGGCGCCCGATGACCTTCTGCTCCGCCGCTTCGCGGATGGCGCACGTGTTGATGACCACGAGGTCGGCATCGTCCAGTGCGTCCGTCTCGTCGCAACCGACCGCCCGCAGCCGCCCGGCCATCTCCTCCGAGTCGCTCCGGTTCATCTGGCAGCCCAGCGTCCAGATGTGGAAGCGCGGGAGCGACATGGCATCCGGGCGGTACTCGCCGAGCCGAGGATCCGTGGGCTGCACGGGCGCGCGGCTGACCGCCGGCGCTGGCGACGGCGCGGTGGGGAGGTCCAGGACCGGAAGCGACCGGTTCGCGATGCGGATGTCAGACACGGCCGCGACATGGTACGTCGGAAATGGCACGCGGACCGCTATGCTGCCGGGCGATGGACATCCTGCTGAACCCCGCATCGTGGGTCGCGTTGCTGACCCTCACGGTCATGGAGATCGTGCTCGGCATCGACAACGTGATCTTCATCTCCATCCTGGTCCAGCGGGTCTCCGCCGAGAAACGGGATCAGGCCCGCCTGATCGGCCTTGGGCTCGCGATGGGGATGCGCATCCTCCTCCTGCTCGCCATCTCCTGGATCATCGGCCTGACCGAACCCGTCGTGAGCCTGGCGGGCAACGACTTCTCATGGCGCGACATCATCCTTATCGGCGGCGGTCTCTTCCTGCTCTACAAGGCGACGACGGAGATCCATGAGTCGCTGGAGGGCGAACATCCCCACACTGCCGAACCGCCGGCCGCCGGGACCGCCTCGTTCCGGTCTGTCCTGATCCAGATCGTCCTGCTGGACATCGTCTTCTCGCTCGACTCCGTCCTGACGGCCGTGGGCATGGTCCGTGAGCTGCCGATCATGATCGCGGCCGTGGTCATCGCCGTCGGCGTCATGCTCGTGGCATCCGGACCACTGGCCCGCTTCGTCGCGGCCCACCCCACGGTCAAGATGCTGGCCCTGTCGTTCCTGCTGCTCATCGGCGTCACGCTCGTCGCGGACGGCTTCGGGTTCCACATCGACAAGGCGTACATCTACGCCGCGATGGGCTTCAGCGTCATGGTGGAGGGCCTGAACCTGTGGGCTCGCCGCCGTCGCGGTCCCGCGGAGCCGGTCGAACTGCGACCGACGCGCCAGGCGCTCGCCAGGCCCCGCGACTAGCGGCCTGACCGGTCGAGCAGCGCTCGGCCGACGTCCTCCGGCACCCACAGCTGGGCATGCGTCTCCGCGTACGTGCCGAGATCGCCGTGATAGTCCGAGCCCCCGGTCCCTAGCAGTCCACGTGACCGCGCCACGGCCGCCATGGCGGCGACCGTCGGGCTATCGAACGAGCGGTAGTAGACCTCCAGGCCATCAAGGCCGGCGGTGATAAGGTCGTCGAGGACGTCCGACCGCGTCGGTGCTTCACGGAAATGGGCCAGGACGGAGATCCCGTCCGCAGCCCGGATCGCCGCGATCGCGGCCTCGGGTCCCAGGCCGGTGCGGGGCACGTAGCCGGGCCTCCCGTGGCCGATGAGCCGCGCGAAGGCGTCCTCCACCGTCGAGGCGTAGCCCGCGGCGATCAGGGCCCTGGCGATCGTGGGCCGACCAAGGGCGTCGTCATCTGCGATGTCGAGCGTCGCGACCTGGTCGTCGATGGCCAGGCCGATCTCACGCAACCGATCCACCGTCCGCCCGAAGCGGACGCGGCGCTGCTCGCGCTGGGCGGCGATCGTGGCTTCGAACGCCGCGTCGTGCGGATCCATCCCGAAGCCCAGGATGTGGAGTTCGCCTTCCCACAACCCGAGGTCGCGCGTCACGAGCGCGTTGATCTCGATCCCCGGGATCAGGGTCATGCCATCCGGGACGGCGTCTGCGGCGACGACGTCGTGATAGCCCGCCAGGCTGTCGTGGTCGGTCAGGCTGAGGACGCGGACGCCGGCATCCCAGGCAGCCTGAATGAGGTCGGCTGGGGCGAGAACCCCGTCGCTGCGGGTCGTGTGGGTGTGGAGATCCACGCGAGACGGTGACGGGGGTACGACCGCGTCATCCGGGCGTCGTGGGTCGTGCCGCCTGCGCGGTGGCGCCATCAGACCTCGACGAGCCGCTGGATGCGCTCCAGGGCGAGGGCCCGGCCGGTCGCCGGGTCGATGTCCACCTGCAGGGCGTTGAAGATGACGGGCCCGCTGCCCACCTCGAACCGGGTCGGGAGGGCGTTGATGAAGCGCGGCAGGACCGTCCGCGGCTCGAACCCGATGACGCTCCACACGGGGCCGGTCATCCCGAGGTCCGTCTGATAGGCCGTGCCCCCGGGGAGGATCCGCTCGTCGCCCGTGACGATATGGGTGTGAGTGCCCACCACCGCGCTGACTCGCCCGTCCAGGTACAGCCCCAGGGCGTTCTTCTCCGACGTCAGCTCGCAGTGGAAGTCCACCAGCCGTATCGGCGGCAAGGGTTCCGGGGCGCTGCTCTCATCCAGGAGGGCATCGGCGTCCGTGAACGGGTTGTCGATCGGCTGCATGAAGGTCCGGCCCTGCAGGTTGATGACCGTGACCTGCGACCCATCCAGCGCGTCGTACGTTCCCCATCCCCGCCCGGGCACGTCGTGTGACCCATAGTTGTGCGGCCGGAGGACGCGATCGGTGGTCTCCAGGTATGGGTAGATCTCCCGCTTGTCCCAGATGTGGTTGCCGCTGGTGATGACGTCCACCCCGGAGGCCAGGATGGCATCAGCTGTGGACGGGGTCAGACCCATGCCGCCGGCCACGTTCTCCCCGTTGGCCGTCACGAAGTCGATGCCGCGCTCCTCGCGGAGTCCGGGCAGCACCTGTTCCACGGCCAGGCGCCCGGGCTTGCCGATGAGGTCGCCGATGAGCAGGACCCGGCACGCCCCGGCCGGCCGCGGCGCGTCGCCGTTCGTCGGGTTCCCCAGGCGCGTTCGACCGACGGGAGCGGCGTGCTCCTCCCCGCCTACTTCGCGTACTCCGCTTTCGTGCGTGATATGCCCTCCGTGCACCCTCGTTGCACCCTAGGGTGATAAACTCTGATACAGACGCGACGCCCGGCCGGGTTAGGACCGGGCGACGCAAGGCACGAGCCGCTGTAGGAGGCCCGCACCATGACCGAGACTACCACCACCCGCCGATCGGCCGGCGATGGCGCCCTGTACGAGACACCGAAGGGCAGCGGCCGATGGCGCGGCCGGTTCGTCGTCACCGATCCCGTCACCCGGCGCAAGGTGCGCCGCTACGTCTCCGGTCACTCCAGGGCCGCCGCGCACCGCGCGCTGCGCGACGCGATGGCCGAGGCCGCGCGGTCGCAGGAAGCCGCCGACTCCCCTACCGTCGCGTGGTGGGCTGAACGATGGCTGGCGGCCGTCGCACTGAGCGACCGCCGCCCCGCGACCATCCGCAGCTATTCCCAAGTGATCCGGCTACACGTCATCCCGAAACTTGGATCGTGGCCGCTGGCCGACCTGCGCCCGGGCGACGTGGACCGATGGCTGGCCGGACTGAAAGAACGCGGCATGAAGCCGTCAACCTACGCCCTGAGCCGCCGCGTCCTGGCCGCGTGCCTGACTGACGCCGAGCGGGACGGCAAGGCGCCCCGGAACGCCGCCCGACTGTCGCGCGCGCCGAAGGTGGCCGGCACGACCCGCCGACGCACCCTGACCGCGGCCGAGGCTCGCGCATTACTGGAACGCGCGCGCGAGGACACCGAGGCCGGGCTGCTCGTGACCCTGGCCCTCGGCACCGGCGCCCGCATCGGCGAGCTGCTCGCCCTCGACTGGACGGACGTCGACCTCGCGGCCGGGACCGTGAGCATCCACAGCACGCGCTCACGGTCCGGTGTCGGGCCGACCAAGACCGACCGCGGGATACGGACGGTCGCCCTGCCACCGTTCGCCCTGGACGCCCTGCGGGCCGAGACGCGGCGCACGGGTCCGGTCATCGCCACCGCGGACGGTCGACCGATGATCCCGGAGCGGGCCGGCGAGCGATGGCGCGCGTTCCGGGCGCGGGCTGGACAACCCGACCTCCGGTTCCATGACCTGCGCGGGACGGTCGCGACGCTGGCCCTGGCCCGTGGCATCCCTCCGACCGCCCTGGCCGACTCACTCGGGCACGATCCCGCGGTCCTGATGCGGACCTACGCCGGGCCGATCGAGCACGGTCGAGACATCATCGCCGCCGCCATCGGCGAGGCCCTCGGATGACCGCCAAGCGGCAGCCGCGCCCCGTATGGAGTCACGGCATCGGCGGCTACGGCGAACCGGACGGCACGACTCGGCCGCTGACGATCATGCCGCCCGCCAAGTATCGCGATCGCTACGGCGTCTCGGCCGTCGGTCGGATGACGACAAAGAGCATCGACCTCGATAGCGTGACCATCACAGACCGGAATACGGGCGCGTCACTCACCTTCCCGGTCGGCCCTGGCGCGCGCTCGGCGACCGCCGTCCTGCCACTTGACCTCTCACCGCGAGAGGTCGGGATACTGTGGACGGCCGCCCGCTACCTCGCGGGATGGGCGACCTCGAATGCGGGGCGGCCTGTCGGCAACTACGGCCCCGAGATCGCGGCATACGCCGAGGCCGTGGATAGGCGAATCCGGGCGAGTGAGGCAACGGACCTCGGCATCGTGTGCGGATTTGAGGGATGGTCCGTGCGGCAGGTCCGCCGGCACCTGAAGGCCGAAGGCCGAGGCCCATGGCGGACGTTCGTTGCTGCGAGGCGAGCGGCACTCGGGCTGTGACCGGGATTGTTGTCCGATTGATGGGGGGTCGGTAGTACCGCCACTGGTCGCAAAGTGCGGGCATGGCAACCGAGACACGTCCCGCCCGCATCCGGATCGACCTTCCGGGGCCGATTGCGGACGCCCTCCGCGATGCGGCTATCCGTGAGCGACGGTCGATGCCCGACCAAGCCGCCTGGCTGCTGATCCAAGCGCTCCGGCGCAATGCTGGCCGGGCTGACCGATGACGCCCGACGAGCGCGTACTGCGCGCCCTGGACGACCTGCGCGACGCGATGGCGGCCGTCCTGGCCGAACGTCGCGACCCGGAGCCGCCGAAGGCCCTCGTGACCCTGGCCGATGCTGCGCGACTGATCGGTATCTCGCGGTCGACCGCGACGCGATGGGCTGACGCCGGCCGGATCCGCACCATCGGCGGCCCGAACGCCCGCCGCGTCCCGCGCTCTGAGATTGACCGATTGGCCGGCGCAGAGTGAGGACCGTTGACATCCTGGCGCGGCTCGGCGCCGAGCCGCGCCGGATCGACCGCGACCCGGGCTACCCGTTCGCGTCCGGCTCGTGGCACGCGACCTGTCCGCGCTGCGATCGGTTCGCGGCCATCACCGTCGACCGTACCGGCTCGTGGCAGGCTGCCTGCGGATGCTGGGGCCGGCCATGGTCCCGCCATGATGAGCTGGACCTGATGCTGGCCCTCGCGGCATGAGGACCGCGGCCGAGCTGGACGCGATGATCCCGGACGCCCGACCCCGGCCAGCGCCCCGCGTCAACGGTCCGTCATCGGGCGCCGAGCCGCTCGTGAGTCTGCAACGGCTCGGGCCGTCCTACCGCGTCGACGTGCGCCCGTTGGGAGCCCGGTTCCTGTTCCGCGACGTGCGGACGGATCGCGAGCTCGCCGCGGACGTGGCCGTGAGCATCGGCGGCCGGCACCTGTTCCGCACGACGGCGACGCTGAGCCTGACCGGGCGCGACCGCATCGGCAAGACCGCCGCGGACCTGTCGCGGGGCGATGCTGCGGCATGGCGACTAGCGACCTTCGCGGCCGTGGAAGCGATCCTGGAGGCCGAGGAGCAACTAGGCGCGCCGGTCGACCTCCGCACCGCTGCGCTGGCCCTGCCGGCCGGTGGGCTGCACGTGGCGCGGCCGTTGTGGCCGGTGGGGTCCGTGGTCCTGACCTCGCCCGGCGACGCCGGCAAGTCAACGATGGCGCGCGCCGTGGCCGTGAGCCTGGCGGGTGGGACCGTCGTCATCCCGGGCATCGAGCCGGTCGGCCGACCGCGGCCGGTCCTGTACGTGGCGGCCGAGGACCCGGTAGCGTACTGGCACGGTCGGAGCGTCGACGCTATCTGTCGCGGTATCGGCATGAACCGTCGCGACCTGGCCGAGCCGATCGAGCTATTCGACGCCCGGGGCCGCCCGCTGCATCGCATCGCCCGGGCCATCGCCGAACGGGCCGCCGACTTCGGGGCCGTCATCCTGGACTCGCAGCAAGCCCTGCTCGCGCAACTGGACGCGTCCGGCGGCATCCGCGACCGTGACAGCCTGTTCTGGCACGCCGTGGACCAATCGGAGCGGCCGACGTTCATCATCGCGCACCCGAACCGGGCCGACGCCCGCGACTGGTCGAAGGCCGATGGCCGGATCGCAGGGTCCGAAGTCAACCGGGACCGGTCGCGCATGGCGTGGCGCGCGACGTGGCGTGACGAGCCCGCCGTGGTGGGTACATCGTTCCGCCGCTACACCCTGGCCAACACCAAGAACAACCACGGGCCGAAGGAGCCGCCGCTGGCATTCGCGGCCGCCTGGCAGTTCGGCTATGGCGACGATCCGGGGGTCCTTGCGTTCACGGCCGCCGCACCCGTGACCGCCGAGCCGTCGGAGGCCCCGCTATCGCCACCGCTTGCGGCCGCCCTGGCGGCATACGCGGCCGGCGCGACGAGCAAGGCGCCTCTAGCTGAAGCTCTCGGCATCCCCGTCAATACCGCCAAGTCGCGACTTCGGCTGCTCCGTGAACGGGGCCTCATAGGGGGGTCAGATGATGAGTGACCCCGGGGTC
>JBBEBL010000130.1:23281-25312 GCA_040882345.1 Chloroflexota bacterium | reverse complement strand
CCGTGGTCGTTCCCATCGCCATGGCTCAACGGGCATTCGGCGCTGTCGGGATCACACGGGTGGACATCGGCCTGGCCGATGGGGTCGCGGCCGACGAGGTCACGCGGGTTCTCCAGGCGTCGCTGACCCAGGAACCGTACGTGCTGTCGTCGCCGCGGGACCTGGCTGCGGCGATGCGGGCGTCCACCGGCGATTTCGCGGCGACCACGGCGCTCATCGCCGCGGTCGCGCTGTTCGCCGGGGCATTCCTGATCTTCAACACCCTGTCGATGACCGTCATCGAGCGGGTCCGCGAGCTGGGCCTGCTGCGGGCCGCCGGCGCGTCGCGCGGACAGGTCACGTCGTTCATCCTCGTGCAGGCGCTGGCCATCGGTATCGTCGGGTCCGTGCTCGGCGTGGCCGTCGGGGCGTTGCTGGCGGCGCTCATGGCGATCTGGGTCGGGGCGGTCGGATCAGTGCCGCTGGGCACCCCGGTGATCGCGCCCATGGACGTCATCGCCGCCGTGCTCATCGGGCTGGCCGTGACCATCGCCGCGGCCATAGAGCCCGCCCGGCGGGCCGGGTCCGTCCCGCCGGTCGAAGCGCTCAAGGCGCGCCTTGACCTGCCGAGCGCCCGCCGCGCCCGCCTGCGCTGGCTCGTCGCGGTGTTCGCCGTGGTGGGCGTGCTTGGTCTGCTGCTGTGGCCGAGAGCCGCCGGCGATGCGGCGCTGGTCCGGGCACTGGTCGTCTACGGCGTCCTCCTGCTGGTCGTGCTCTGCATCCCTTTCCTGCTACCCGGCGTGGCACGCGTCGCCGGGCTTCCGTATGGCCTCGTGGTTCGCCTGGAGGAGCGCCTCGCCCGGGCGTCGATCCTGCGCGACCGCGGCCGAGCCACGCTCACCATCGGGGCGTTGACCGTTGGTCTCGCCCTCATCGTGGCCCTCGGCGGGTTGGCCCAGCACGCCCGCGCGGCCGCCAGCGCCTGGGTCGCCGACGTCGTCCCCGGCGACCTCGTCGCGACGTCCATCTTCCCGCGGCCGGCGGACGAGGGCCTGGTCGAGACGCTCGGGGACCTGCCGGGCGTCAAGAGGCTCAGTCCCATCGCCACGTTCGACCTGGCCGTCGCGGGCGTGCGCATCGACGGGGCGGCCATGGTCGGGGCCGACCTCGCCGCGGACGGACGCCTGCGATTCCGCGAGGGTGACCGCGGCGCGGCCCTGACGAGTCTGGATGCCGGCGGTTCGGTGATCGTCCCGGCCGGGCTGGCCGACCGCGACGGGATCCGGGTCGGGGACATCGTGGCCGCGGCGGCTGCGGACGGTTCCGTGCTGGATCTGCGCGTCGCGGGGATCGCGGAACGGACCCTGCCCGGCACGTCCGGCGAGGCGATGCTCGTCGGCTGGTCGGATGCGGAGCGCCTCGGGATCGCGGGGGCGGATGCGTTCGCCGTCCGGTTCGACGCGGGTGCGACTGCGGACCAGCGAGCGGCGTTCGTCGACGAGGCCCGGGCGCTGGCCCTGGAGCCGACGACCATCGGCCGTATCCAGGGGGCGATCGGCGACGCACTGGACCGGGTCTTCGGGCTGTTCGACGCGCTCGCGCTGGTCGCTGTCGTCGTGGCGGCCCTGGGAATCGTCAACACGCTCACGATGAACGTGATGGAGCGGGTCCGCGAGATCGGCATCCTCCGCGCCGCCGGGATGACCCGCCGCCAGGTATGGCGGACCGTCGTCATCGAGGCCGGGATCACGGGTCTCGTCGGCGCCATCTTCGGCATCGTCACCGGGGTGGTCGTCGGGGCACTCATGGTCATCCTCGCCGGCGGGGCGGTCGGCGACGCCCTCAGCCCGCCCTGGCCGTCGATGGGCGTGGCCCTGGTGCTCGGCGTGGTCCTCGCGATGGTCGCGGCGGCCTACCCGGCGAGGCTCGCCAGCGGGGTCTCCATCGTGCGGGCCGTGGGCCACGAGTAGTCGAGCGCCCTGTAGCCGAGCGCCCTGCGCCGGATGCTAGACTCCCGCTGTCGGCCGCCGGACGCGCGGCCCATGAGCGGAG
>JBBEBL010000130.1:18479-23181 GCA_040882345.1 Chloroflexota bacterium | reverse complement strand
CGCCGGATGCTAGACTCCCGCTGTCGGCCGCCGGACGCGCGGCCCATGAGCGGAGCCCAGATGACGATCGCTCTCCCGCGACTCGACCGGAGCACGGCAGAGGAACGCGGCCTGACCATCGGCGACTTCCTCGTCCCGGTCCGGATCGCCGAACGGACACCCACCCGCCTTCGCCACATCACGCTCATCGCCCTCGGCGCCGCCATCGTCGCGCTGTGCGCCCAGATCTACATCCCCACACCGTGGGTCCCGTTCACGGGCCAGACGCTCGGCGTGCTCGCGGTCGGCGGGGCGCTCGGCTTCCGCCGCGGGGCCGCGTCGCTGTTGCTCTACCTCCTGATCGGGATGATCGGCGTGCCCGTGTTCTCGGAGGGGCGGTCCGGCGTGGAGATCATCCGGGGCTTCACCGGCGGCTATCTGATCGGGTTCGTCCTGGCCGCTGCCGTCGTGGGTCGGCTCGCGGAGCTCGGCTGGGATCGGCGCCTGGGCGGATCCTTCGTGGCGATGCTCGCCGGAACGGCCATCGTCTATGCCATCGGCGTGCCCTGGCTCAAGGTCGTCACGGGCATGACCTGGTCGGAGGCTGTGGGCAACGGCCTCACGCCGTTCCTCGTCTGGGATGCCGCGAAGCTCGCCGTGGTGGCCGCCGCGTTCCCGGCGGCATGGTGGCTGATCGGTCGCCGGCCCGAGGATCGCTGACGCCGAACGGGCTGCGGGTCCGGCGCTCGGCCGATCGGGACGCCTGCGCCGTCGGGCGTCCGTCTCGCCGCCCGCATTCACCGTCCGTGAAGCGCCGGGACCGTTGAGGCGTCCATCCGCCACCGATTCGCTGCGGGTGAACGCTGACACGGTGAACGAGCCCCGGGGGCCTGTGGGGCAGCGCTTCCCATCGGATGCTTCGCTGCGGCTGAATGCTGGCGGCCCAGGCGGACGCCCAGGTGCGGCCGCGGGGCGTTCGGCGTCCTGACGTTCAGGGCAGGTGAATCGGCGGACCGGGTCACGGGCCAGAACGCCAGCCATTCACCAAGGTTGAACGCGAAGCACGGATGACGCCGGCAGAGATAGCCGGCCAGGTGGGATCGCCCCGGGCGCCGGCGCCTCAGTAGATCTTCGGGAATCGCGGCCCGAAGAGGGTCGCGCCGAGGTCGATCGGGGTCGCTTCATCAAGCGCCGTGAGCAGCGTCCGGTTCGTGACGATCCCGTGCCGGTTGGCTGCCACGTAGGCACGCAGCGCGCCCCAGAACGCCGTGGAGCCCATCGCCCGTCTGGCAGCGTCCAGCACGTTGCCGCCCTGGATGTATACCTTCTCGTAGTAGCACGCGGCCGTGTACTTGTAGATGGACAGGTCCAGGCGCCCGGTCGGGCAGCGACTGCTCCGCTTGGTCGAGGTCACGAAGCGCGCGATGAAGTCCGCCGCCGCCTCGTCCGCGAATGGCTGGCGGGCCTGATCGTTCCCCACGAGACCGTAGAACCATTGGTGAGCGGTCTCGTGCGCGACGAGGTAGCGGAGGTTGGCCGATGACACGCCGTACGGGATCCAGATCATCCGTGGCGCTTCCATCCCGTAGCCGCCGGCCGACTGGACGACCTTGAAGTCCGGGTACGGGTAGTCGCCCAGTCGCTCCTGGATCCGCCGGAACGCGTTGACCGCCGCGTCAAGGGTGGCCTGGGCGTTCGTGGCGGACCGGTAGACATAGCGGATGGTGGTATCGCCCACCGTGGTTGTCCTGGTCTTGAAGTCCGGGGCCGCGGCGAGCGTCATGTCGCGGACGTCGCGGGCCTCGAACCGCTGCGTGAGACGATCGGCGCTGCGGAACGTGCGGTCGCCGGTGGTGACGACGACCAGCGGCCGGTCCGTGATCACGGTCACGCGCACGAGCGGACTTGACGGCGTGACGAATGGATCCCCGTGGTTGGGCCGGTCGAAGGGCGTGGCGCGGCTGACCCACGGGAGCCATCGGTAGGCATTGACGATGCCGTTCGCCTTCGTGAACAGCCACGACGACCCGCTGAGCGAGGTGCGCAGCGTCGCCGTGTACTTGACGCGAACGACCGTGGTGGCACCGTCGGGGAGCACGCCGCCCAGCGGCACCACGATCGTCTGGTCGCTGACCTTCGCCGTGACGGACGTCCCGTCCACGAGCGCCGACGTCACGCGCATCCCGCCCAGGCGCGCGACGGCCGTGTTTAGCTCCACGCGGTCGATCGGGCCGCCGGAGGTGTTCGTGATGGTCGCCGCCGAATGGACCCGGAAGGAGCGGGATGAGTACGACAGGCGGAGGGTCGTCGAGTACGTCGCGCGCAGGTGCAGGCTGGTGCGATCCACGGATCCCGGCACGATCGCCGTGGCAGCTGGTGCAGACGCCGCTTCGATCCGGGGATCCAGCAGAGTCCGGGCCGACGCGCGGTCCGGTGCCAGCGCCGGGAGCGCCCCAGAGATCAAGGCCGCCACCAGCAGGATGGCCGGAAGCCGCGCGAGGATCGGTTTGGTCACTCCCGCATCGTAGCCCGCATCGGCGCCAGCGCCCACCTATCCTTTCTGACCATGGCCAGCGGCACCGTCACCGACGCATTCACGGCCGCGGTCCGTGGCGCCCTGCCGGACCTCCGCCTCCTTACCGATGCGCTGGACCGAGAGTCATACCGGCGCGATGAGACGGCGTACCTCCCGGCCGGCCTGCCCGGAGCCGTGGCCCTGCCGACGGAGACCTCGCAGGTGGCGGACCTCGTGCGCCTGTGCGCCGAGCACGACATCCCGATCGTGCCGCGGGGTGCGGGCACCGGCCTGAGCGGCGGCGCCACCGGCCTGGAGGGAGCGCTGACCATCGCGTTCACGGCGATGGACCGCATCCTGGAGATCGACGCCGCGAACCTCTGTGTCATCGCGCAACCGGGCGTCATCAACGCGAGCCTCAAGGCGGCCGTCGCGGAACACGGCCTCTTCTACGCCCCGGATCCGGCGAGCTTCGAGACGTGCTCCATCGGGGGGAACCTGGGCACCAACGCGGGCGGTCTGTGCTGCGTGAAGTACGGCCAGACGCGCGACTCCGTGCTGGCCCTCGAGGTCGTGATGGCAGACGGGTCCGTCATCCGGACCGGCGGCCGAAACGTGAAGGACGTCGCCGGTTACTCGCTGACCCATCTGCTGATCGGGTCACAGGGCACGCTCGGCATCATCACGGAGGCGACCCTCCGACTCCGACCGGCCCCACCGCCGCGTTCCACGCTGCTCGCGTTCTTCCCGACACTGGAGTCTGCGGGCGATGGGGTGGCCGCCATCGCGGCCGCCGGCCTGTCGCCGGTGACCCTGGAACTCATGGACCGGTTCACGATCCGTGCCGTGGACGACATGCACGGCCTCGGCCTGGACCGCGATGCTGCCGCGATGCTGATGATCGAGTCTGATCTGCCCGCGGTCGCGGCCGACGACGAGCTGGCGCGCGGGGAGGCGGCCTGCGTCGGCGCGGGTGCCACGACCACGGTCCGGTCCCAGTCGGTCGCGGAGGCGGACATGCTGCGCCAGGCTCGGCGCGCGGCACACTGGGCGCTGGAACGGCTGGGCGACGTCAAGATGGAGGACATCGGCGTGCCGCGGTCCCGGGTCCCGGACATGCTCCGGGCGGTGGAGCGGATCGCGGCGAAACACGACGTCCGCATCGGGACGTTCGGGCACGCGGGCGACGGCAACCTGCACCCGGACCTGGTCCTGGAGCGCGGCGACCCGCGCGGGGAGGAGATCACGAAGGCCGTCCAGGTGGACCTCTATCAGGCTGCCTTGGACCTAGGCGGGACGGTGACCGGCGAGCACGGCATCGGGTCAGCCCGGGTCGAGTGGCTGACCGCCCAGCGGGGCGCGGACGCCGTGCGGTTCATGCGGGCGATCAAGGACGCCCTTGATCCCCAGGGCCTACTGAATCCGGGTCGGGTGCTTCCGCCAGGCTGACCCCGTCAGGGCGCGGTCAGCGCGTCAGGAACCGCTCGAGGCGTCCTTCTTGCACTGGCCGACCGGGAAGCAATCGCCGAACTTCGCCTTGAAGCGATCGGCCTTGTCCTGGCTCCATCCCGGATGCGCCTTACCGACGCGCATCCAGCCACCGGCCCACGGCGGCGGCCCTTCCTCGCGAAGCGCCGTACCGTTCACCGTCTTGACGGCCACGTCCGTGGAGCCCGCAGCCCGCTCACCGACGATGGTGACCGACTTGCCCACGCTGCCCTTGAGGGGGTGGTTGTCACCATGGAACCACGGCGGTCCGGCACCGAGCTCGTAGGTCGTGCCGCCCACCGTCATCGTGTACCGGGTGCGACCGTCGGCGTCCGTGACGACCGCGACCGTGCCGCGAAGCGTGATGGGTTCCTTGGGGACCTTGGCCGCCTTGGCGCGCTCCTGTCCCGGGACACCAGCGGGTGGGCTCGGCTTCTCGGTGGGGTCGGCGGCGAGCGTGGGCAGGGCGAGTGCTCCGACCAGCACGGCCAGGCCGGCGACCGCCAGGATGGATCGATAGAGCGGTCGGCGCGAGGTCGGGCCGGCGACGGGTTCAGTAGTCATGAGACGAGCCTAGCGCGGTTCCGCCGTCCGCTCCCTGAGAACGGGCTGAGAACCCGCCAGTGGCAGCCGGAGCGTGAACGTCGTCCGCGACCCCTCGCTCCCGGCCTGGATGGCTCCGCCGTTCGCCTGGACGATGGCTCGGGCGATCGGGAGGCC
>JBBEBL010000130.1:13429-18379 GCA_040882345.1 Chloroflexota bacterium | reverse complement strand
TCCACCTCGCGGCGCATGGACTCCAGCAGGCGACGTTGGTCCGCCTCCGGCAGGTCGCCGCGCTCCAGCAGATCCACGTAGCCTCCCAGGACCGCGATCGGCGTGCGCAGCTCGTGCGACGCATCGGCCGCGAAGGCACGCTGAGCCCGGATCGCCGTCTCCAGGCGGTCCGCCATCGCATCGAACGCCCCGCCGACAGCGCCGATCTCGTCGGTCCCCGAGAGGTGGGTCCGCGCCGCCAGATCGCCCTCCGCGAGACGGGATGCGGCCGCCGCGACCTGGTCCAGCGGCCGGAGCGATCGGCGGGTCACCAGGACGATGGCCAGCAGCCCCACGAGCAGAGCGACGACCCCGATCGCCGCGATCTGCATGCGGATGGTGGCCACGGTCGCTTCCACCGGCGCCAGCGAGACGGCGAGCTGGGCGATGGCGTTGGCCTGACCGCGCGCCTGGCCGTCGGGCTCCTGGGTGGGTGCGACATCCCCGCTGGCGCCCGGTGCCGGCGTGGCGCGCCCGACCTGGCCCGGCGGCACGAACGGCGGACCACCGCCCCGGCCCTGTCCTGGGCCTGGGCCGGCGCCCCCGACGCGCGCGAGCTCGATCGGCGCCGCCACCACGAGGGCGGACCCCGCGGACGTGCGCGTGACCTCGCGGACCGTGACGCCGGTCGCGAGGGCGGTCGCATACGTGGAGGCGTCGAGACGGACGGCCGCGATGGCCGGGTCGGCGCCATTGTCCGCCGTGGCGAGGGTCCCGCCGTCGGCGCCGATGATCGTGACCGCCGTCTCCTGGCCGCCAAGGACGCGCGCGACGTCCGACGCGTCCAGCGCCGTCACGGGCGGCCCTGCGCGTGGGCGGTCCACAAGCAGGCCCGCGCCGATCTCGAGCCGATCGGCCGTGCTGTCGATGAGGACGCGCTCGGCCACGAGGCCCACGCCGACGACGACTGCCGCGACGGTGGCGGCCATGATCGCACTCGCCACGATGGCCAGTCGCCAGCCGAGTGGGAGCCGGGTCGTGGGCGTCATCGGCCGGCGACCGTTTCGTCGCCCTGGAGTCGGTAGCCCACACCGCGGACCGTGACGATGAGCGGTGGCTCGCCAAGCTTCCGGCGGAGGTACCCGACGTAGACCTCGACGAGGTTGGGGTCGTAGGCGTACCCCCACAGGCGCTCCAGGATGGTGGCCTTGGACAGGACCTCGTCATGATGCGCGGCGAAGAGTCGCAGGAGGTCGAACTCGCGCGCGGTCAGGTCCAGCTCCCGGTCCGCCCGCGTGGCTCGCCGTCCGGCGACGTCCAGGACCACGTCCGCGCATCGCAGGACCTCCGCCTCCGCGGGTGCGCCACTCGCTCGCCGACGCAGGTGCGCCCGGATGCGCGCCACGAGCTCCTCGAGGTGGAAGGGCTTGGCGACGTAGTCGTCCGCGCCGAGCTCCAGGCCGCGGACCCGATCCTCCACCTCGCCGCGCGCCGTCAGCATCACGACCGGCACGTCGGAGATCTCGCGGATCCGACGCAGCAGCGTGAAGCCGTTGCCTCCTGGGAGCCCGACGTCCAGGACGACGAGATCGATCGAGCCTCCGCGCACCGCCTCGATGCCGCCCGCGACGTCCCGGGCGGTGCGGACCGTCATGTCATCGCCGCGCAGCCCGAGCGTGAGGATCTCGAGGATGCCCGGCTCGTCATCCACGACGAGGACAGTCACGGGGGTGGCGGTGACGTCCAGCATGACGCCATTGGACGCGCTCGCGGGGCGACTGGCAAGTCGCCGAACGTCCTGGCGGTCTGCGCGACCCGGTTTGACATCGGGTACAGGGGCGAGGATGATGCGCGAACATGCGTGCACATCTGGAAAGTACATCTGTGCAGCCACGACCGGATCCCGCGTGAGCGACTACGAGTTGCTCGTGCAGGCCAGTCGACTGTATTACGAGCTGGGCGAGACGCAGCACGCCATCGCGGAGCGGCTGGGCGTGACGCGCCCACAGGTGAGCCGCCTGCTCAAGCGCGCCCGGGCGGAGGGCATCGTCGAGATCCGCATCATCGACCGGACCAGCGCCGAGTCGCCGGCGGCCGACGCCCTGCGCCGGAGCTACGGCCTGGATGCGGTCCATGTCGCGCCGACGGTCGGTGGACCGGAGGACCTCGCTCGGCGGATGGTCGGCCGGCTCGCCGCGCAGGTCCTCCGCGCGTCCGTCCGCGACGGGGAGATCATCGGGATCGGCGATGGCGCGTCCGTGACGGCCGTGGCGGACGCGCTGGACGAGGCCGCGACGCCGGTGGCCGCGACCGTCGTCCCGCTGGCCGGTGGCTACTGGTCGCCCGGCCCGGATCGCGACCCGTTCCGTCGGATCGCCGACGCGTTCGGGGCCCAGGCCCATGGCCTGATGGCTCCGGGACTGCTGGACGACGCCGCGACGAAGCGCGCGCTGGAGGCGCACGCGGGCGTCCGCGCGCTCATCGACCTCTGGTCGCGAATGGACGTCGTGCTGTTCGGGATCGGTGGGCCGTCTTGGGGCGCCGCCTCCGTCGGGGACGAGGTCCTGGCTCGCCTGCAGGCCGCCGAGGCGGTCGGGGAGGTGCTCATCGCCCCGTTCGACCTGGACGGCGCGTTCGTCTGCCCGGAATTGCGTGACCGGGTGCTGGCCTTCGACGCGCGGGGGCTCGGTCGGGTGCCGACGGCCATCGGTGTCGGGGCCGGCGAGAGCAAGGTGCGGCCGATCCTGGGTGCCCTGCGAGCCGGCATCGTCCGCACGCTCATCACGGACGTGGCCACGGCAGAGGCCGTGGTCCAGCTGGACGCGGCCACGCTCGTCGGGAGTTCCCGATGACGGACGTCATCCTCGGCATCGACCTCGGCACGACCGAGGTGAAGGCCGGGCTGGTGGCTCTCGACGGGCGCCTCGTCGCGATCGCTCGCGCCGGGTACGGGCTGGAGGTGGGGCACGGGCCGGGCTGGGCGGAACAGGACCCGGGGGCATGGTGGTCCGCGGTGGTCAGCGCGGTCCGTGCCCTGCACCGGTCTGACGTCGGCACCCTTGGGTCGGGCAGCCCGCACATCGTGGCGATCGGGGTGGACGGCCACGGGCCGACCCTGGTCCCGGTGGACGACCGAGGTGAAGCGACGCGGCCGGCCATCACGTTCCTGGACGCCCGGTCCGCCGCGGAAGCCGCCGAACTGGAGGCCGCGACCGGAGTCCTTGGCTGGGCGCTGGGCCCGTTGCCGGCGGCTCTCTGGATGGAACGGCACGAGCCAGTGGCGGCCGCGGCCACGCGCTGGTATCTCACGACCTGGGAGTGGTTGGCGTTCCGTCTGACCGGCGAGGCGCTCGCACCGCTCGTCCCCGATCAGGCCGTCCCGGACCCCGACGTCGTCAGCCGGGTCACAGGCCTCCACCTGGAACGACGGCCGCCGACGGGGCCGATCGGCGCCATCACCGGCACGCTGACCGGGGCCGCCGCCGATGCACTGGGACTTCGCCCAGGGATCCCCGTGGCCAGCGGCACGAACGACGCCTTCACGAGCTACCTGGGCGCCGGGCTGCTGGATCCCGGGGATGCCTACGACCCCGGCGGATCCGCCGGCGGGTTCGGCGTCTACTGGCACGAAGCCGTGCAGGTGCCCGGAGCGTTCGTCACGCCGGCGCCCCTCGCCGGGCGCTTCAGCGTGGGTGCGGCGATGGCCGCGACCGGCCGCGCGCTGGACTGGTTTCGCGACGACGTGATCGACGGCGCGACGACTACGGAACAGCTCATCGCCGAGGCTGCGGCGACGCCGCCCGGGGCGGACGGCCTGGTATTCCTGCCGTACCTCGCGGGCGAGCGGTCGCCGATCTGGGATCCGGGTGCGACCGGGGTGCTCGCCGGCCTCACGCTGGCGCACGGCCGCGGCCACATCACCCGGGCCATCCTGGAGGCGAGTGCCCTGGCGATCCGCCACGTCGCGACGCCGATGCTCGCCGCCGGCGTCACCGTCACGGCCATGCGCGCCTGCGGCGGCCCCGCGCGCAGCCATGCGTGGAACCAGGTCAAGGCGGATGTCACGGGCTTTCGAGTCCTGGTCCCGGAGGTCCTGGAGACGGCCGTCCTCGGCTCGGCCATCCTGGCGGCGGTCGCGCTGGCCGCCCGACCGGACCTGCCCGCGGCCATCCGGTCGATGACGAGCATCCGCCATGAGCTGTTGCCTCGGCCGGAGTTCGCCGAGGTCTACGAGCGGACGTACGGCGTGTACACGGCCCTGTACCCGGCCATCCGACCGGTCCTGCGGCCGCTCGCGGGCCCGCCGTCATGAGCGCGACCGCGACCGCGACCGCCACCACGACCCACCCCCGCGGCGCGATCGATGTCAGCCACGTGGACCTGGCCTTCCCGGTCCGCGGCGGCGGCACGCTCCCGGTCCTCGACGGCATCGACCTGGCCGTCCCGGACGGTGGGATCGTCGCCCTCATCGGCCCCAACGGCTGCGGCAAATCCACGCTCCTGCGCGTCGTCGCCGGCCTTCTCCGTCCGGATCGCGGGTCCGTAACGCTGGACGGCGAACCGATCACCGGACCGGATCCACGCATCGGCCTGGTCTTCCAGGAACCGCGTCTGCTGCCGTGGCGGTCGGCGGCGGACAACATCACGTACCCGCTGGAACTCGCCGGCTGGAGCGCACCCCGACGGCGAGCCCGACTCGCCGAGCTCGCCGACCTCGTGGACCTGGACCCCCGGATCGTCGAGAACCGTCCGTCCGAGCTGTCCGGCGGGACGCGCCAGCGGGTCGCCCTGGCCAGGGCGCTCGCCCTGGAACCGGAGGTGCTGCTGCTGGACGAGCCATTCAGCGCCCTCGACGCGCTGTCCCGGGAGCGTTTCGACCTGGAGCTGCTGCGGCTCTGGGAGCGTGCGGCCACGACCATCGTGCTCGTCACGCACAGCATCGCCGAAGCGATCCTCATCGCCGACCGGATC
>JBBEBL010000130.1:11172-13329 GCA_040882345.1 Chloroflexota bacterium | reverse complement strand
CTGCTGGAGCTCGGACGCTCGCTGCGGGCCAGTCGCCGCCAGGTCCTCACCACGCTCGAGATCCCGGCCGCCCTGCCGAGCATCCTGGGCGGCATGCGGGTCGGTGTCACGCTGTCGGTCGTCGGGGCCATCGTGGGCGAATGGGCCGGCGCGGAGCGTGGCCTCGGCGTCCTCATCAACCTCGCCCGGGGGTCGCTCTTCGACATCCCGTTGATGTTCGCGACGCTCCTGACCATCGCCATGGTCGGGATCGTCCTGTATCTCCTCGTCGTCATCGTGGAGCGCCGCCTGGTCGGCGCCCGGTGAACCACGTCCGTCCAGTCAAACCAGCATCGGAGGTCCTCGTGTCGTCCCGTTCCCGAATCCTCGCCATCTCGCTCTCCCTCGGCCTCGTGACCGCCGCCTGCACCGGTGGCGCCACCGACACCGGCAGCCCAGGCCCTGGCACGACCGCCAGCCCGGCGCCGTCTGCCGAAGCCACCCCGCAGCCCACCCCGGAGCCGGTCGCCCTGACGGTGGGTCTGGGCTACATCCCGAGCGTCCAGTTCGCCCACTTCTACCTCGCCGACCAGCGTGGCTACTACGCGGAAGCCGGTCTGACGGTGACGTTCGAGCACCGCATCGACCCAGATCTGATCGCCCTCGTCGGTCAGGGTGCCGTCGATGTCGGGATCGCCGATGGCACAAGCGTCATCCCGGCCGTCAGCCAGGGGATCCCGGTCCGCTACATCGCGACCGTCTACGGCCGGTTCCCGTCGATCGTCTTCGCCAAGCAGACCAGCGGGATCCAGACGGCCGCCGACCTGAAGGGCCGCTCACTCGGCCTGCCGGGTCGGTATGGCGCCACGTGGACCATGCTCCAGGCGCTGCTCGGGTCGGCTGACCTGACGCCGGAGGACCTCGAGATCGTCGAGTACCCGGACTTCGGCCAGGGGGGCGCCCTGGCCCAGGACGCGGTCGATGCAGCGACGGGCTTCGCGAACAACGAGCCCGTCCAGTCGGAGCTCAACGGGGTGCCGGTCAACGTGCTCCGAGTCGATGACATCGTGCCCCTGCCGGGTCCGGGACTGATCACCGGCGTCGCGACCCTTGACACGAAGCGCGATGCGATCACCGCCTTCGTCGCTGCGACCCTGCGCGCGATGAAGGACATCGCCGCAAACCCGGAGGTGGGCCTGGACGCCGCGATCGTGGCGGTGCCGGAACTGGGCACGGCGCGCGAGACGCAGGCGGCGATCCTGGATGCCACGATCGAGGTCTGGACCGGGCCGGTGCAGGCCGCGCGCGGTCTCGGCGCGATCGAGCCGGCGGACTGGCAGGCCTCCATCGATTACCTCACGACCCTGGGTCTCGTGCCGAACGCGATCTCCGCGGACGACGTGATCGACACGAGCGTGCTCCCCGTGACGCCGTAGCGCGCCATAGACTGGCCGCCTCATGCTGGGTGGCATCCGTCCGACGGCGTCGCGACGTTCGTGGTGGCTGCGGCAGGCCCTCGCCGCCGAGGCCACCGCGAGCCCGGACGTCGCCGCGCCCTCGGCGGCTCCTCCGTTGCGCGGCACGACGACCGCCGACGTGGTCGTCATCGGCGGCGGCTACACGGGGATGTGGGCCGCGTACCGGATCACCGAGCTGGAGCCCCGCGCGCGCGTCGTCCTGCTGGAGGCCGATATCTGCGGCGGCGGTCCGTCCGGTCGCAACGGGGGGTTCGTCACCAACTGGTGGGACGACCTCCCATCGCTCATCGACCGCTACGGGGAGGACGGCGCGCTCGCGATGGGCCGCGCGATGGGCGCGGCGGTGGACGAGATCGGCGCGTGGTGTGAGGCACATGCCGTGGACGCCTGGTTCACGAAGGCCGGCTCCCTCAGCGTCAGCGCGGCGCCGGCCCAGGATGGGGGGTGGGAGCGCGCAGTGGAAGCCTGCCGGCGGCTCGGGGTCGGCGACGAGTACCTGCCGATGACGCCGGCGGACGTGGCGGCCCGCGTCCGCTCTCCCGTGTTCCGCGGCGGGGCGTTCATGCCGGGCGCGGCGACCGTCCAGCCGGCGACCCTCGCGCGCGGACTCCGGCACGTGTTGCTGGAGCGTGGCGTCGTCATCCACGAAGGGACGCACGCGGACGAGATCGACGGCCAGCGGCCGGGCTGGCTGGGTGGC
>JBBEBL010000130.1:1193-11072 GCA_040882345.1 Chloroflexota bacterium | reverse complement strand
CTCCTGTCCGTCCGGCGGGCCGCGGCCGGCCTGCGCCGCCTATTCCCGTCGCTTCGCGAGGTCAAGATCTGGGATGCGTGGGGCGGTCCCATCGATATCAGCGCGGACCACCTGCCGTGGGTCGAGCGGGTCGCCGACCGGCCGGTGCACGCCGCGCTCGGGTACAGCGGCAACGGCGTCGGCCCGTCGCTGGTGCTGGGCCGGATCCTCGCGGCCCGCGCCATCGAGGCCACGGACGATCCGGTCCTGGCGCTGCCCATCGCCTCCGGCCGGCCGCCACGACCCTTCCCGCCGGAGCCCGCGAAGTCGATCGGCGCACGGCTCATCCGCGAGGCGGCATCGCGCCGCGAGTCACGCGAAGAGCGCGGCCAGCGGGTGGGGCCGCTGACCCGCGAACTGTCCCGCATCTCGCGCCGCCTTGGGTATCACCTCGGGCCGGAGTAGGGCGGCCTCTCCGGGGTCGGGGAGCGGGGTCGGGAGCGGGAATCGGCGGATTCGGGTATACTCCCGCCTCCCCCTCGCACCCCGTGTGCCCAATCGTGCAGGAGTGAACCCTTGAACAGTCGTCCGCCCGTGAGGCCTGCCGTCGCCAACGAGCCCTTCAAGCACGTCATCGACGAGTACAAGCACCAGGCGCAGACGATCACGTGCACGTGCGGTTGGCACGGCAGTTCGGCCGCGGTGGACCGGAGCGGGTCGGAGTGGACGGCTCACCTCATCGAGGTTCGCGGCAAGAAGCGCTGAGGCGCCCTGACCGCCTGCTAGCCTAGGCGGGTGGACCTGCCGAGCGCACCACCGTTCGCGATCCGGGCGCGGCTGCTCTCGCCGCTCGCCGCCGGCGGAACCCTTCACGTCCCGGACGGTCTGCTGGTCGTGGACGAGGCCGGCACCATCACCTACGCTGGACCGGCGGATGCGGCGCCTTCCCGCGTCGCGGCCCCCGGCGCGCCCGCCATCGACCTGCGGCCATGGATCGTCATGCCCGGGCTGGTGGACCTCCATGCACATCTGCCCCAGCTGCCCAACGCCGGCCTGGGTGCCGGGATGGACCTCCTGTCGTGGCTGGACCGCTACATCTTCCCGCTGGAGCGCGACTTCGACGAGGCCACCGCGGAGCGCGTCGCGCCGCTCGCCTGGCAGGCCTTCGCCGCGGCCGGCACGACCACGGCGCTCGTCTACGGCGCGGTCTACGAAGCGAGCCTGGACGCCACGTTCCGGGCAGCTGAGTCGCACGGGATCCGGGCGATCATCGGCAAGGTGATGATGGACCGGGTCACCTACGACCCGACCATCCAGCCGACCGCGATCCTGGACCAGAGCCTGGCCGAGTCGGCCCGCCTCATCGAGCGCTGGCACGGGGCGGACGACGGGCGCCTGCGGTACGCGGTCACGCCGCGGTTCGCCGTGTCGTGCTCGGCTGACATGCTGCGCGAGTCGGCGGCGCTGGCCGCGGCGACGGGCACTTACTGGCAGACCCACGTTTCGGAGGATCGCGGGGAGATCGCGGAGGTGGCGCGGCTCTTCCCGGAGGCGATCGACTACGTGGATGTCTACGACCGGGCGGGCGGTCTCGGGGAGCGGACCGTGCTGGCCCACGGGGTCCACCTGTCCGACCGCGAACTGGATCGGCTGGTCGCGACGGGGACCCGGATCGCGCACTGCCCCATCTCGAACCTGTTCCTGGCCTCCGGGCTCATGCCGCTGGGAAAGTACCTGGATGCCGGGCTGGCCATCGGCCTGGGCTCCGACGTCGCGGGTGGTCCGGACCTGTCCATCTTCGCGGTGATGCGGGTCGGGTACTACGCACAGCACGCCCGCGCCGTCGCCGGAGCGGAGGGCGGCACCGTCCTGTCGCCGCTGGACTGGATCCGGCTCGGGACGCTGGACGGGGCGCGGGCACTCGGCCTTGGGGAGGTCGTCGGCTCGCTGGAGGTGAGCAAGGAGGCGGACGTCATCGCCATCGATCCCTCGTTCGTCGCGCCGCTGGCCGGCCAGCCCGCGGACGACGATCCGGCCGACCTGGCCTCGCGGCTCATCTTCCGGTCCCATCCGGACATGGTCCGCGGCGCCTGGGTTCGCGGCCGGCGCCTGAGCGGCCCCGGCGCTCGGGGCTGATCGGGGCCCGCTCTGCGGCCCGCCTTCCCGCCCCACGGCCCTAACGTCGAACGAAGGACGGCCGACGGCGTTTCCTCCTTCGATCCTCTCGCCCGGCGGGACAGCCGTCGGATCTTGGAGGTCTGCGGGTCGATCGTTCGACGATAGGACCACCCGGTGGGACGCCCTCCTCCGCCACTTCAGATGAAGATCAAGGCCGAGCCCGCGGGGCACTCACCCGCCGCCAGCGATGCCAGCGCCGCCCGCGCCGACACCGGGAAGTCCGCACCGACCTGTGCCCCGGCCGCGGCGATGGCGCGTCGGTTCGAGGCGGTGTCCGCCACCACCAGGAGCACCGACGAGACCCGGCCGTCGCGCATCTTCCGGTTCAGCCGACGCACCAGCGCCTGGTAGTCGCTGACCCGCGTCTCGAGCTCCACCGGGAGTCCGTCCCCGTCGGGATCCGCCGGCCATCCATCGAGCCACAGGTCCCACGCCCGGGCATCGTCCACGTCCGGGAGGAGTCGCTCCGACCGGATGCGGACCCCCGGGTGGATCCGCACGCGCAGTCGCGAACCGAGCCGACCATGGCCCGCGTCGCGCAAGGCGTCTCCTCCGGGATAGGCTCGGACGCGCACGTCCAGTCCGAGCGCCGCCCCGATCCGGGCCAGATACCGCACGCCGACGTAGCGGACCTGCGCCCGCTCGATCCTGGCCAGGTGGGATCTGGACAGGCCCACGGCCGCGCCGACGAACGCCAACGACAGGCCGGCGGCCACGCGGGCCATCCTGAACTCCGCTCCGATCCGGACGAGATCCTCATGTGCGAGGCGACTCCCTCGGGACACGGAGCGTTCACGGTTGGTCATCCGCGTATGCTCGCGACTTGGCCTTATCTGGCGCTCAATCGGTTCGCGCCCCCCCGCGTCCCGCCCCACGGCCCTATCGTCGAACAAGCGCTCGGCGACCCTGGTTCCTCCGATGAATGGACCGCCCGGAGGGACGAGTGTCGGAGGAGGGGCATGCGCGGGCCGTTCCGTCGACGATAGGGCCGCCCCATGGGAATCCCGGGTCCGCGGTCCCGGGTGAGCCTGGGCGCCGGCGCTGGCGTAACCTGCCGACGTGACCGACAGCGCGGACATCCTGATCAGTGGCGGCACCATCGTGGACGGGACCGGCGCTCCGGCCCGTCCCGGCACCGTCCTCCTGACCGGCGACCGACTCCGCGTGCTGGCCCCCGACGAGCCCGCGCCGACCAACGTCGGCCGCCACATCGACGCGACCGGGAAGGTGGTCGCCCCCGGCTTCATCGACCTCCACAGCCACGGCGGCCTGCACATCCTGGCCGAGCCGGGCCACGAGCCCAAGGTCCGCCAGGGCGTGACCACGGAGGTCGTCGGCGTGGACGGCAACAGCCATGCCCCGTTCGATCGGCGAGAGGACCTTGAGGCGTTCGTCGCCTTCGACAGTGGCCTGAACGGCCGGCCGGACCTCGACTACGACTGGCGCAGCGTCGCGGACTACCTGGCTCGCTACGACGGCACGGTCAGCGTCAATGTCGGGACGCTGGTGGGCAACTCGCAGCTGCGTATCGCCACCCTGGGTTGGGACGACGTGCCGGCGGATGACCGTGCCGTAGCGGCCATGGCGGCCAGACTCCGCGAGGCGATGGCGGATGGCGCGCTGGGCCTGTCGTCAGGCCTGGACTACCCACCGGGGAGCTACGCGACCACGGACGAACTCGCCGCCCTGACGCGCGCGGCCGGGGAGGCCGGCGGGATCTACCACACCCACGTCCGCTACGCCCTCGGTGACCACTACCTTGATCCGTTCCGTGAGGCGATCGAGATCGGACGGCGAGCCGAAGCGCCGGCCCACATCACCCACTTCTATCATCGCCAGACGCACCCGGGCGGGCCGGAGGCGATGCTGGCCCTCGTCGACGACGCGCGCGCCGCAGGCCTGGACGTCACGTTCGACACGTACCCATCGGAATGGGCCAGCACCCGCCTCACGATCCAGTTGCCCGGCTGGATCCAGGCCGGCGGCCCGGCCCCGCTGAAGGCCCGCCTCGCCGACCGCACGGCGCGCGACCGCCTCCGCACCGAGTTCGCCGCACGCGGCGCGGCCTACGCCAGCGCGGCCGGCTGGGCGGACGTGCGACTCGGCGCGTTCCGCCGTCCGGACCTCCTGCGCTGGGAATCGCGGGCCGTCGCCGACGTGATGACGGAGACGGGCCGCGACGCCGTGGACGTCATCGCCGACCTCCTCATCGCGGAGGATCTCGGCGTCAACCAGGTGACGAGCGGGCCGTGGGCGGAGACCCTGCGCCCGTTCGTCGTTCACCCGGTGGGCATGGTCGGCACGGACTCCACCTTCGTGGGGGCGAAGCCGGCGCCGCGCACGTACGGCAGCTTCCCGCGGATCCTGGGCCAGTTCGTGCGCGACGAAGCCCTCCTCAGCCTGGAGGAGGCGGTCCGCAAGATGACCGGGGCACCGGCCGCGCGACTGGGCCTGCGCGAGCGCGGCACGATCCGCGACGGCGCGATCGCCGACCTCGTCATATTCGACCCCACGACCGTGCGCAGCGAGGCGACCTACGACGACCCTTGTCGTTTCCCGACCGGGATCGGCCACGTCATCGTGAACGGCACGCTCGTCGTGGACGACGGCGCGCACACCGGAGCTACGCCTGGGCGCGCGATCCGCCTCGGCCGGGACTGACATCCCCGAGCGGCGCCGCGCCGCCGACCGCGTCCGTCACGCGGGCGTGCCGTCGGAGCTCGACGAACATCCGATCCATGGCGATGCGCTGCGCATCCGGCAGCGATGGGTCACCGGTCGAGCCCGCCCAGCCGATGGCCAGGCGCATGGCGATCGCGCCGGACTCCAGCCACAGCTCGCAGGCACGGCGTACGCGCTCGATGTAGTTGATGGCCGCGACCTCGTCCGTCTCCGGCAGGAGGACGCCGAACCGCCCGGGACCAAGGCGCGCCACGTGGTCCGCGGCCCGGGCCAGCCGGGAGATGGTGTCGGCGACGGCCGGGATGACGCGCTCGCCCGCGCTGGGCCCCAGCCGCTCCATGAGCCGCTCCAGCCCATCGAGTTCGATGATCACGACCGTCGCGGGCCGGTGGTAGCGCTGCATCCGCCCATCTTCGTCCACGACGAGGCGCATGAACGCGGACGGCCCGATCAGGCCGGTCAGGGCATCGCGGCCGTCCTCGACCTCGACCTCCACCTCCACCTCCACCTCTACCGCCTCGGCTGGTGAGTCGTCCGCCTCCGTCGCGGTCTCATCCGCGGTCGTCAGGGGGACGTCCGGCCCATCAGCGGGTGCGACGTCCGCCTCGCCCGGGTCCATGGGCTCAAGGGGCCAGGCGGCGCGCGCCGAGCGATCCACGTATGACGTGGACAGCGTACGTTCCACGTCAGACGCGGCGGGACCGACCGGGGCCATGCGCTTGGACCGGTTCATCCGGCCGACGGCCAGGACGGCGGCGATGATGACGGTGTTGATGACGATGGCTGCCAGGAGCAGCGGAAGCAGGACGTCCTGAGTCAAGTCCATGTGCGGATGACTCCCGATGTGCGCGGATGATGGCGATCGAGCCATGAACAGCCCGATGGACAGCGGATGATACGGCGCAACCCGCCGGATGTGACCGTCCGAAGGTCCCGATGGGACGGAATGCTGGTGCCGCATGGCACCGGATCGGGATGTCCGCGGTGGTCCGGTCCGGAGCGGTGCAGTCGCCCTGGAGCGCACCCCGCGACGCTCCAGACTGACGGATGCGCCCTCCGGGGGACGTGGCGGCGGTGGTATCGTCTCGGCCCAAGGAGGAGCCCGACCGCCCGCATGACGATCCGGACCGAGCCGCCCGGCGCCCTCGTCATCCCCCCCGGCACGACCATTCCCGGGTACGCGCGCCCGGCATCACCACTGCGTCGCGAAGGTCCGGGCAAACTGACCGGGACCGCGCTGTACACGGACGACATCGTCGTTCCGGGGGCGTGGTACGGCACGACCATCCGCTCGTCGGACGCGCACGCCGTGTTCGACGCCCTTGACCTCGACCCAGCCTTCGACTGGTCGAAGGTCGTAGTCGTCACGGCCGCCGACATCCCCGGCGAGAACGTCGTCAGCTCCATCAAGGCGGACCAGCCGATCCTCGTCCCCATCGGCGGCGAGATCCGCCACCACGCGGAGCCGTTGGCGCTCATCGCCGCACCGGACCGGGCCACGCTCCGCGAAGCCAGGGGACGCGCCCGCGCACGGACCACGCCGCTCGCTCCGGTCTTCGATCCGGAACGGTCTGAGCACGTCTTCGCGACCTATGCCATCCACCACGGCGCCGACCTCGACGGCGCCTTCGCGGCCGCGGACTTCGTGCTGGACGGGGAGTACCGAGTCGGCCACCAGGAACAGCTGTACATCGAGAACAACGCGATGATCGCCGTGCCAACGGACGGCGGCGGCGTCACGGTCACGGGCTCCCTGCAGTGCCCGTACTACCTGCATACGGCCCTCAAGCGCGGCCTGGGCCTGGACGACACGGCAGCGCGCGTGATCCAGGCCGAGACCGGCGGAGGATTCGGCGGGAAGGAGGAGTTTCCCAGCGTCATCGGCCTGCACGCGGCACTCCTCGCGCGCAAGACGCAGAAGCCGGTGCGCATGATCTACGACCGCCACGAGGATCTCGCCGCGACGACCAAGCGCCACCCGGCGATCGTCCGCCACCGCACCGGCGTCACCCGCGACGGCGTCCTGGTCGCCCAGGACATCGAGGTCATCATGGACGGCGGGGCGTATTGCACGCTCACCCCGGTCGTGCTGTCGCGCGGAGCCCTCCACGCCGGCGGTCCGTACCGCTGCTCCAACGTGCGGATCCAGGCGCGGGCCACGGCCACGAACACGCCACCCAACGGAGCGTTCCGAGGGTTTGGTGCGCCGCAGACCGAGTTCGCGGCAGAGGTCCACCTGGACCGCATCGCCGACGCGCTCGGCATCTCGCCGCTGGACATCCGGCGGCGCAACGTCTACCGACCGGGTGACACCACCCCGACCGGGCAGGTGCTGCGGGACAGCGTCGCAGCCGAGGAAGTCCTGGAGCGAGCGGCGGAGGCGTCGGAGTTCGTGCGCCTGCGCACCCGCACCCGGGAGGCCCGGGTCCGGCGGGCCGGCTCGGGGCACATCCCGGCCGGGCCGCTGCGCACGGGGCCGGTGCGGCTCGCCGGCGGCATCGGCATCGCGCTGGCCTGGCACGGTGCCGGCTTCACCGGTTCGGGCGAGAGCAAGATCGGCAGCGTCGCGTCGCTGGAGCTGACGGCGGACGGGCGGGTCGTCGTCCTGACCGCCTCCACGGAGATGGGGCAGGGGACGAAGACGATCTTCCCGCAGCTCGTCGGTGAGGCCCTGGGTATCCCGGATGCGGATGTCGAGCTGGCGCCCCAGGACACGGCGCGCGTCCCCGACTCCGGTCCCACCGTCGCGTCGCGGACGGCGATGGTCGTCGGCGGCCTGCTCATCCTTGCGGCGCGGCGGCTGCGCGAAAAGGTGGAGGCCGCCACGGGAGGGTCGTTCGGGGATACCTACCGGGATCACGCGCGGACCAGCGGTGCCGTTCGCATCGACCAGCGCTTCGAGCCATACCCGGGTGGCGAGCCATTCGACGACGCGACCTACACGGGCGATGCGTACCCGGCCTTCGGTTGGGCCGCCTGCGTCGCGCGCGTGGACGTGGACCTCGACACGGGCGAGGTGCACGTCCGCGACGTCGTGGCCGCCGACGACGTCGGCCGGGTCATCCACCCGGTCCTCGCTGAAGGCCAGGTGGAGGGCGGCACGCTCCAGGCCGTCGGCTACGCGACGATCGAGGAGATCAAGCTTCGTGACGGGCGTTACCTCAACGATCGGCTGGCGACGTACATCATCCCGACCGCCCTTGACGCCCCACGCATCTCGACGATCCTCGTGGAAGCGCCGTTCAGCGGAGCTCCGCACGGCGTCAAGGGCATCGGTGAACTGCCGATGGACGTTGGCGCCCCGGCCGTGGTCGCGGCCATCGCGGATGCGACCGGCGTGTGGATCACGGATCTGCCGGCCAGTCCGGAGCGCATCCTCGCCGCCCTGGCCGGCGACCCCTCCGTGGCGCCACTGCCGCCGGGTACCTCGGAGCCAGCCAGCGCATGACGACGTACCGGTTCACGGTCAACGGCACGCCCACGGAGGTCGACGTCCCGGGGATGCGTCGCCTTCTGGACGTGCTCCGTGAGGACCTCGCGCTGACCGGCACCAAGGAGGGCTGCGGGGAAGGGGAGTGCGGCGCGTGCACCGTCCTCGTGGACGGGGCCCCCGTGGACGCGTGCCTCGTGCCCGTCTGCCAGGTGCGCGGGACGGCGATCCGGACGGTGGAGGGCCTCGCGGCCCCCGCCCAGGTTCCCGGTGAGCCGGCAGCGCTGGAGCCACTCCAGGCCGCGTTCCTCCTGACCGGCGGCGCCCAGTGCGGCATCTGCACGCCGGGCATGCTGATGGCCGGCCGCGCCTACCTGGAGGCCGGCGGCGGGCCGGACGAGGACGCCATCCGTGAGGCCATCGCCGGCAACCTGTGCCGATGCACGGGCTACACCAAGATCGTCGAAGCCATCGCCATCGTCGCTGGAGCATCCCGATGACCACACCGAACGACCACATCAAGGTCCCGACCAACGGCCACCACGCCGCGCCGACGGTCGCCGCCGGATCCGCCGCGCCGACCCCGTCGGACCTTCGCATCGCCGTCAGCCCGGCGCAGGCCGCGGCCGGGTTCGGGATCATCGCCGCGCTGATCCTCCTCCTCGTCCGCGGTCGCCGACGAGGCAAGGGCGAGAAGGGCTGAGGCGCGCTCAGCATGCCGATCGAACCGCCCGTCGTCAGCCCCACGTCCCTGGCCGCCGCGTACGCGGCGATGGCGGAGACACGCGCCGGGGCACCAGGCTCGTCGGCGCGGCCGATCGCGGGCGGCACGGACCTGATGGTCGCCCTGGCCGGTGAGCTGGGTGACCCGCCCGCCAGCGTGGTGGACCTGTGGGCGGTGGATGACCTCCGCGGTATCTCCCTGGACGGCGACCACCTGGTCCTTGGGGCCCTGACGACGTACACGGCACTTCGCCGCTCCGCCCTGTGTCGAGCGCACGCCCCGGCCCTGGTCGCGGCGGCCGCGACCATCGGCGCGGCCCAGATCCAGAACCGGGGCACGCTCGGCGGGAATATCGCCAACGCCTCGCCGGCTGGCGACACGTTGCCGGTCCTCCTGGCCGCGGATGCCGCCATCGTCGTCGGGTCCGTGCGCGGCGAGCGGGAGGTCGCGGCCGGTGCCTTCTGGACCGGCTACCGGACGACGGCCCTCACGCCGGATGAACTCATCGTGCGCATCCGGATCCCGCTCCGACCCGACCGCGAGATGCGTTATCGGAAGGTCGGGACGCGGCGTGCCCAGTCCATCAGCAAGGTCGTCATGGCCGTCGCATGGCGCACGGCCCACAACGGGTCGGCCGGGTCGCCCAGCGTCTGGCGGGACGTGCGGGTGGCCCTCGGATCCGTGGCCGCCACGCCGGTCCGCGCCGCCCGGACGGAAGCCGTGCTGGAAGGTTCGTCACCTACCCCGGAGATCGCCGACCGTGCGGCCGAGATCCTCGCCGCCGAGCTCGCCCCGATCGACGACGTCCGGTCCACGGCCGGCTACCGGCGCGTGGTCGCGGCCCGCGTCCTGCACCGGATCGTGCGCGACGCCGGCGGCTGGTGAG
>JBBEBL010000130.1:0-1093 GCA_040882345.1 Chloroflexota bacterium | reverse complement strand
CACGCCGCCCCGGACGAGATGGCCCCACTCTTCGAGGGAGCGCCGCGGTTCCTCGCCAGGCTCGCCGGCGCGGGCCCGTACCCTGACGACGACGCCCTGTTCGGCGCCGCCCGGGAGATCGCCCATGCGATGCCGGAGGTCGAGCAGCTCGAGCTCATCGACGCTCACCCGCGCCTGGGAGCCCCGCCCGGATCCGTCTCGGCGCTCTCGTACGTCGAGCAGGGCTACGACCGCGACGCCACGTCGACGACCGACCTCGCGGGCGAGCTGGAGCGCCTCAATGACGCCTACGAAGCGCGCTTCGGGTTCCGCTACTGCGTCTTCGTCGCGGGCCGCCCACGAGAGGCGCTGCTCCCGGACATGACCGCCGCGCTTGGGGCGGACCGGGATGCGGAGATCCATCGTGCCATCGATGCGGTGGTCGACATCGCGATGGACCGTCATGCCAAGCTGTCCCCGGAGGATCCCCGATGATCGAACTGTCCGCCAATCGCTATGGCAAGGCCGCCATCCGCCTCGTCCGCGTGGGTCGTGACGAGACACCGCACCGGCTCCGGGACCTGACCGTCGCGATCGCCCTGGAGGGTGACTTCACGGCGGCGCACACGGACGGCGACAACCGCCTGGTGGTGGCCACGGACACGATGAAGAACACCGCCTACGCCTTTGCGGCCGAGCACCTCACGGGGTCCGTGGAGGCCTACGGCGCGGTCCTCGCTCGACACTTCCTAAAGAACGCCCAGGTGGACCGCGCGACGGTCAACGTCCGCGAGCACGCCTGGCATCCCATCGACGTCGCCGGCGCGCCGGCCCCGGACGCGTTCGTGCGCGGGGGCGAGGGCACGCGCGTGGCCACGGTCGCGGCGACCGGGGGCGGCACGACGGTGGAGGCCGGCGTGGAGGACCTCGTCGTCATGAAGACCACGCGCTCGGGCTTCTCCGGGTTCCCGCGCGATCGATTCACGACGCTGCCCGAGACGGACGACCGCCTCATGGCCACGAAGATCACGGCGATCTGGCGCTACGGCGCACCTGACATCGATGACTTCGACGCGCTGTGGGTTGCCGTCCGGACGACCCTGCTGGAGGTCTT
>JBBEBL010000129.1:22103-25385 GCA_040882345.1 Chloroflexota bacterium | reverse complement strand
CGGGCTCGATGGTCAGGTCCACGACGCTGGCTCCGGCAAGGGCGGCCAGGAACGGTCCGACGTCGCCCTCCAGGCGGCAGGTCATCGTCCCCTCCGCCGTCTGGATATCGCTCACGCCGGGCACCCGGTCGAGCGCCGGCGGGACGCCGCTGAAACGCAGCTCCACGTCCCGTCGGCGACGCGCCAGCAGGGAGGCCACATCCTCCAGGGCCACGAGCCGACCGTGCCGGATGATCGCCACGCGGTCGCACACACGCTCCACCTCGGACAGCACGTGGGACGAGAAGAAGATGGTCCGACCGGCGGCCCGAAGCTCGTCCAGGATCCCGTAGAACGCCCGCTGCATGAGCGGGTCCAGGCCCTCCGACGGCTCGTCCAGGATCGCCAGCTCAGGATCGTGCTGGAGCGCCTGGACGATGCCGAGTTTCTGACGCATCCCGCGCGAATAGTCTCGGACCGGCCGGCGAAGGGTGGCGGCTGACAGCTCCAGGCGGTCCAGCAGATCGGCTCGCCTGACCGGCGGCCGGCCGGACATCGCGGCGAGCTCGTCCAGCAGCCGCTCCCCGGTGAGGCCGTCCCAGAACGCGATCCCACCGGGCAGGTAGCCCACGCGACGGCGGATCGCCACGGAACCCCGCTGGATGTCATGGCCCATGACGGTCGCCGACCCGGCGGTCGCGTGGAGGAAGCCCAGCAGGAGGCGGATCGCGGTGGACTTGCCCGCGCCGTTGGGGCCGAGGAATCCGAAGATCTCGCCCTCGTGGACCTCCAGGTCCAGGTCGGCGAGGGCCGGCTCCGCGGTACCGTGGGCGTAGCGCTTGGTCAGGCCGCGCGTCTCGATCACTGCCATCAGCGCGAAGCGTACGTCCGGCGCTCGTCCGGCGTCGGGGCCGCGCTGCGCCCAGGGTGTCGGTCCGTCAGACTCGGCAGCACCAACGTCCCACGAGGTCGCACACAGGAGGTCCACGATGCCCAAGGTCGTCCCGCAGGTGCCGGGGGTCACGCCCGGCCGCTATCCGTTCTCGCAGATCGTGGAGGCGAACGGCTTCGTCTTCCTGGCAGGCCAGGTCGGCGACGTCCCCGGGCAGTCCGGCGCTGTCCCCGGGGGGATCGTCGCGGAGACCCGCCAGATGCTGGAGAACGTCGGACGCCTGTTGCGCGCGGCCGGCCTCGACTACGCGGACGTCGTGAAGTGCACGGTCTACCTCCGCGACTTCAACGATTTCGCCGAGATGAATACCGTGTACCGCGAGTTCTTCCCGACCGAGCCGCCGACCCGCGCGACGGTCGGCGTGACCGCCCTGGCGGAGGACTTCCGCATCGAGATCGAGGTGATGGCGACCCGCTGATCGCGGGCCGCCGTCTGTGGTCCGGCTACGGGGTGACGACGAACTCGTCGATCGCCACCATCGGTCGGCCCTTGGTCCCGACGACCTCGATGGTGAGGGTGTGGGCGCCAGGCGTGTCCCAGCTCTTCTTGAACACGGCCTTGCGGGCGGTGAACGAGCGTCGCCCCAGGTCCACGGTCTTCACGAGCTCACCATCCACGAAGACGCGGGCCTTGCCGCGCGTGGGTCCGATCGGCCCCCACCACACGACGCTGCGTCCGGTGAAGCTGAACGTCGCCGTGGCGCCGGCCTTGGTCGCGTAGCGGACCTTGTCGCCGGCGTAGCGGTGGTGGCCGGCCGTCCGCCAGGTGCCCTCGTAGGTCACGGCCTTGGAGCGCTCGCTGTAGCGCTTGCCCAGCGAGGCGACGTCGAACGAACCGCGCTTCTTGGCGTACAGGCCCATGACCTTGTTGACGTACGACGTCGCGTAGGAGGACCAGCCGGTCGTCGCCTTGGATCCGGTCAGCCACCAGTAGGCGGCGCGTCGCCAGCTGCCCAACGACCAGTACAGCGAGCTCATCTTGCCGGCCGCGACCTTCTCCTGGTTCGTCGGCGTCTGCTTCGCATACCGGTCACCCAGGTAGGTCTCCGCCCATGACGGCCAGTTCGACGGCATGATCTGGTACTTCCCGTACGCGCCGCTGACCGGGTTGCGGGCCGTGTAGCTGCCGCCGGATTCGACCTGACCGACGGCGTACATGAAGTGACTCAGGCCGGCTGGGGCCTTCGCGGCGCTGACCGCGGGGCCGACCAGGGCCAGGATGAGGATGGCCGCCAGGGTGGCGACGACGACCGCGCTGTGGCGGCCGGACGGCACTCGCAATGCTGCTCCTTCCTGCCGGGCGACGCGGTGAGCGCATCGGTCCGGCACTCGCGCGTCGGTGCCGGTCGCGGGACAGGGGCGCGATCCGATCAGCCGACCGCGACTCGATCGCGGTACCTGGAGCCGTGGCGGCGTTGCCGCTGCGGCGCCCGGGGAAGACACAGGATACGGGTGTGACGACGCAACATCAAGGCGCCTCCCGGCTCGTCGCGGCCTGCGCCGCGCCGACTGTCTGCAGGAACGCGGCGACCCGGTCCAGGGCGTCATCCAGGACCGGCTTGAGGCCGTGCCCCAGGCGCGGATACGTGTGCAGACGGGCGTCCGGCAGGCGTGCCGCGGCCGCTCGCAGGAGCTCGATCCGCGCGAACGGGTCCGACTCGCCGGACAGCAGGAGCACCGGGCAGCGGATCAACGGCCAGTGGGCCACCCGCGCCTCCGTCCGCTCCGGCCGGCCGGGCGGGTGCAGGGGGTAGCTGAACAGGACGAGTGCGGCGTACGGAGCATCCGCGGCCGCGGCGGCGAGGCTCGCGACGCGGCCACCATAGGAGTGGCCGCCGACGACGACATCCGACTCGTACGGGACCACGGCGTGAAAGGCGGGCACGGCGTCCTCGGCGCGGCGGCGCGGCAGGTCGATGGCCGTGGCCGCGATGCCGCGCGTCGCGAGTCCGCTCACGAACGGCGCCATGCTGGCGGCGGTACCGCTCGCGCCGTGACCCAGGTATACGCGCAGATCCATCCGGGCCAGCGTACCCGGACCGTAGGCCGTTCGGATGGCGGGCGTATCACCCGGACGGGCCATGGTCGGGGATAGCGCACACCGGGCATGCTCGGCCTCGTGCGACGACCCATGCCGACGACCGGCGCCCTCCGCTCCCCCGGCCGGCGTCAGATACTGCTCATCGCCCTGACCGCGGCCCTCCTTGTCGCGGTCCCCGGTACGACGTTCGCGACCGATCCGACGGCGACGCCGACGCCCACGCCGACGCCTGCGTCCGAGCCGACACCGACGCCCACGCCCGACCCGACGGCGACCCCGACGCCCGAGCCGACGCCGACACCCACGCCGAC
>JBBEBL010000129.1:0-22003 GCA_040882345.1 Chloroflexota bacterium | reverse complement strand
ACGCCGACACCCACGCCGACCGCCAGTCCGACGCCTACGCCCACCGGAGCCACCGTCCTGGGCTCCACCGTCCGGCTCTACGGTCGCGGCTGGGGCCACGGCGTCGGTATGAGCCAGCACGGAGCGCGCGGTCGGGCGCTTGACGGACAGACGGCGGAGGCGATCCTCGCCCACTACTACCGCGGCGCGACGCTCGGTGAGCTGCCCGCGAGCACGCCCATCCGGGTCCGCGTGCTGAAGGACTTCAAGGCGAGCTCCGCGAAGGCTCTCGTGCTCTACGCGCGCAACGGCACGTGGACCATCGATGGGGTGGCGGGCACGTTCCCGAAGGACGCGCGCGTGATGGTCGTCCCGAAGACCACCACGGTGGACGGCGTCAAGAAGACCACCTGGCGGATGACGGTCACGGACGCCCTCGGGGTCGTCCTGCGAACGGCCTCCACGTCGCACTTCCGGATGCGCGGCACGACCTCTGGCACGCTGTTCCAGGTCTGGTCGCGACCCTCCAGCTACGACACGTACCGCGGCGTGGTGCGCGCCATCCTGAACAGGATCACGGCCAAGGCCAACGTCGTCAACGAGCTCCCGCTCGAGTGGTACCTGCGCGGCGTGGTCCCGGCGGAGATGCCCTCGACCTGGCCCGGGGAAGCCCTGAAGGCCCAGTCGATCGCCGCACGCTCGTACGCGGCCAGGCGGCTACGGCCCGGCGTGTCCTGGTACGACGTCCCGGACGACAGCACGTCGCAGGTCTACCTTGGTCGGGAGGCGGAGAAGTCGGCCACCAACGCCGCCATCGCCGCGACCGCCGGTGTCGTCCTTGAGAGCGGCGACACGATCGCCAACACCCTGTTCCACTCGGCGGGCGGCGGCGGGACGGAGCACAACGAGAACGTGTACGTGTCATCGACGGGTGCCAAGGTCGCCGGCCCGGTCAGTTACCTCCGCGGTTCGCTGGATCGACGCGAGGACGGGACGGCGTTCGACGCGACATCGCCATACGCCACGTGGAAGACGATGTCCTACACCACCTCCCAGCTTTCGACGTGGTTCGCCAGCGACACGCGGACCAACGTGGGCACCCTGACCGCGCTGGACCTGCGGGCTCGCGGCGTATCCGGACGGCTGATCAAGGTCACGCTCATCGGCTCGCTCGGGACGAAGACCGTGTCCGCCGCGGTCTTCCGCTCGGTCTTCAATGCCCGGCGGCCGGCCGGCGACCCGATGCTTCGGAGCACGTTGTTCGACACGCGGCTCGTGCCGTAACCTGCCGTCCATGACGGACGGCCCCGCGCGCTGCCGGTGGTCCGGGGCCGATGGCGTGCGTCCGGATCCGCTTATGGTGGCGTACCACGACAGCGAGTGGGGCGTGCCCTGCCGTGACGACCTGGAGCTGTTCGAGCGGCTCGCCCTCGAGTCGTTCCAGGCGGGCCTGTCGTGGTCGACCATCCTGCGCAAGCGCGAGGCGTTCCGGGCGGCCTTCGAGGGGTTCGATCCCGCCGTCGTGGCCGCCTACCACGACCACGACCGTGAGCGGCTCATGGCCGATGCGGGCATCGTCCGCAACCGCGCCAAGATCGACGCGACGATCCGCAACGCCACGGCCTTCCTCGAGGTGGCCACCGCGTTCGGCACTTTCCATGCCTACCTCGCCGCGCGCGTCCCCGGCCCGCCGACGCGCCTTCCCGCGAGCGCCACCATGGCGTCCATCCCGGCCAGTACCCCCGCGTCGGACGCGCTGTCGCGCGACCTGCGGGCACGGGGTTTCTCGTTCGTCGGCTCGACCATCGTCTACGCGTTCATGCAGAGCGTCGGCCTGGTGGACGACCACCTGCCGAACTGCTTCCGCTACGGCGTGACACGCTAGCTGTCACAGGCCCCGCCGACACTCCCGGCATGTTCACCATCGAATGCCCGCTCTGCGAGGCCGACGCCGCGACTGATGCGGCACTCACCCTGCTCGACTGCGATCGCTGCGGGATCGTCGTCGAGATCGCCCCGGATCCGGCGCCGTCCACCGGTCTCGACATCGCGGCCTGACCCGCTGGACCGCGTCGCGGGCCGGTACGATGCGTCCGTGGATCGCTCCCAGGCGACAGCGGCACTCATCTACGGCGGCCGGCGGCTCGGCGCCCGCGGTCTGATCGCGGCCGCGGAGGGCAACCTGTCCGTCCGGCTGGACGGCGGGCGCCTGCTGGTCACCCCGACCGGACGCCGCAAGGACGAGCTGGGACCTGCCGACCTGGTCGAGATCCGGGTCGGCCATGACGAACGCGCGGCACGATCCGCGTCCGGACTGGCGCCCACCTCGGATCTGATGGTCCACCTGGCCGTCTACGCCGCGCGACCCGACATCGGCGCGGTGGCCCATGCGCATCTGCCGGCGTCGATGGCGCTGACCCTCGCCGGCGAGGTCCCGGACCCGGCCGCGCTGCCGGAGACCGCGCTGCTCCTGCCCCGGGTACCGTTCGTCCCATTCGGCGAGATGGGCAGTGATGAACTGGCGGCTCGAGTCGCCGTGGCGTTCGTGACAGGGCCGGAGCCGCCGCCCGCGGCGGTGCTCCTTGAACGTCACGGGGCCGTGGCCGTAGGCCGGGACGTCGCCACGGCGGTGGACCGGTTGGACCTGCTCGAGATCCTGTGCCGGACGTGGCGGGACGCGATGTTGCTCCGCGGCGCTCGCGCCGCGGAGCAATGCTAGCCGTGGGTCAGCCCGGCACGGTCGGAGACGGGATCCCGATGCCGACAGCGACGCGGGAGCCGTAGTCCAAATCGCACCGCGAGAAGAGCTCGACGATGCGAGTCTGGATCTCGCGATCGCACTGCCCGAGCAGGTCGATCATGTTCTTGACAAGGTCGTCTCGTTCCCACTCGGGCATCGTCCGGAATCGGTCCCCTGCCTGGGCGAAATCGTTCGTCCGTTCGATCGTGGCGCGCATAAGACGGCCATGGACCTCAGGTTCGTATGCCGGGCCGCCTGCCGTGGACTCCTGGAGTCCGCCTGTTGAGCTCGGCTCGTAGTTGACGTGTGGGTTAGAACCAGTCGCATCAACGTGATAGGTCATCTGGCCGTCCCGTTGATTCGTGGCCGGCCGGGACAGCGGTTGGTTGATCGGCAGCTGGAGGTAGTTCGGTCCGACCCGGTATCGCTGTGTGTCGGAGTACGAGAACGTCCGACCAACGAGCATCTTGTCATCGGAGAATTCGAGCCCATCGACCAGGACGCCGGTCCCGAACGCCGACTGCTCGCTCTCGGCGAAGAAGTTCTCGACGTTGCGGTCAAGGGTCATCATCCCGACCGGCCGGAGCGGGAAGACCTCCTCGGGCCACGTCTTCGTGTCATCGAGAGGGTCGAAGTCGAGCTCCGGGTGCTCGTCGTCCGACATGATCTGGACATTCAGCTCCCACCGCGGGAAGTCGCCACGCTCGATCGCCTCGAAGATGTCGTGCGAAGCGCTGCCGAGGTCCGTCGCCTGGATCGCATCAGCCTGGGCCTGGGTGAGCGACTCGACGCCCTGCTGGGTCTTCCAGTGGTACTTGACGAGGACACCCTCGCCCTTCGCGTTGACCATCCGGTAGGTGTTGACCCCGAAGCCGTCCATGTGCCGGTAGTCCTTCGGGATACCACGGGGGCTGAACAGCCACGTGAGCATGTGCATCGATTCGGGCGTCATGCTCATGAAGTCGAAGATCCGATTCGGCTCCTGGCGGAACGTGACCGGATCGGGCTTGAGCGAGTGGATGACGTCCGGGAACTTGATCGCGTCGCGGATGAAGAAGACCGGGAGGTTGTTACCCACCAGATCCCAGTTCCCGTCCTCGGTCCTGAACTTGACTGCGAAGCCCCGCGGGTCGCGCGCGACCTCGGACGAGTCGCGCCCGCCGATGACGGTCGAGAAGCGGATCGTGACTGGCGTCCTCTTGCCCTTCGCCTGGAAGAGCTTCGCCCGGGTGTAGGTCGCCGCCGGCTCGTCGCCGATCGTCCCGTACGCCTCGAACTCGCCGTGGGCGACGAAACCACGGGCATGGACCACGCGCTCCGGGATCCGCTCGCGGTCGAAGTGGCTGATCTTCTCCAGGAAGTGATAGTTCTCGAGCGTCGCCGGACCCCGGCTTCCGATCGTGCGCTGGTGCTGGTTGTCGGATACAGGGTGACCCTGTCGGGTGGACAGCGTGGCGCTCGGTGATGGGTCATGCCCGTTCTCTCGATCGTCGGTCGGATCGCCCATGGTCATGCTCCTGTTGTCATCAAGGTGGGGTCGTCACACGGCCATTATCCGCCATCGGGACCAGCACCTATCCGTCGACCGACTGCGGGGTCGTAGCCGACATCATCGGCAGGCCCCGGCCGCCCTCGGCGACCCCGGGCTCGGCCAGCCAGCACGCGGCCGACTGGCCACCACCCACGTCGAACAGCGGCGGCTCCTCCACGCGGCACCGGTCGAAGGCGACCGGGCAGCGCGGGTTGAAGCGGCATCCCGCGGGGATGTGCGCGGCGTCCGGGGTCTCGCCCTGGAGGATGGTCCGCTTCGCCCGCTCGCCCGGGGTGGGCGGATCGGGCGACGGCGACACCGACACGAGGGCCTGGGTGTACGGATTCCGCGGTGACCTGATCACCGATTCGGCCGGGCCGATCTCCATGATCTTGCCCAGGTACATCACCGCGATCCGGTCGGCGATGACCCAGGCCAGCGACAGGTCGTGGGTGATGAACAGGTAGGTGAGCCCGCGCTCATGACGGAGGTCCAGCATCAGGCGCAGGAGCTCCGTGCGGATGGAGACGTCAAGCATGGAGACGGGCTCGTCCGCCACGATGAGCTGCGGTTCCATGACCAGCGCCCCGGCGATGACGACGCGCTGGCGCTGGCCGCCGGACAGCTCGTGGGGGTAGCGCAGGGCGTAATCGGGCGCCGGCCGGAGACCGGCTGCATCCAGGGCCGCCAGCACCCGACGCTCCCGCTCGTCCCGCGCCATCCCGGTGACGTTGACCAGGAGGGGCTCGGCGACGAAGTCGAAGATGGTCTGCTTGGGGTTGAGCGTCTCGTACGGGTCCTGGAAGATCAGCTGGACTCGCCGCCGGTAGGCCCGCAGCGCCCGAGTCCCCCACAGGCTGCTCACGTCCTGTCCGTCGAAGATGATGCGCCCACCCGTCTGGCGGGTCAGCTTCACGATCGCGCGCCCGGTCGTCGTCTTGCCGCTCCCCGACTCCCCGACCAGGGCGAGGACCTCACCGGTCTGGAGCGCCAGGTCGATGCCGTCCACCGCCCGGACGACCCCAGCCGGGCGGCGCAGCAGCGTGTCAACGAATCCACCCCGCAGCGGGAAGTGGATCTCCAGGCCCTCCAGGCGGAGCAGCTCCGTCACGGCGCGGACCCGGCGAGCGGAGGATACAGGTGGCAGGCCACACGGACACCGTCGGCGAAGGTGGTCTCCGCGGGCATCTCCTCCGTGCATACCGGCATGACCGCCGGGCAGCGCGCGGCAAACGGGCAGCCCACCGGTGGATGGCGAAGATCCGGCGGCGCGCCCGGGATCACGTCCAGCGTGCGCCGGTCGGCACGGATGTTGGGGAACGCCGACAGGAGCTTCTGGGTGTACGGGTGGCGCGGAGCACTGAACACCCGGTGCACCGGTCCCTCTTCCGCGACCTTGCCGGCGTACATCACCAGGACCCGGTCGCAGGTCTCTGCGATGACCGAGAGGTCGTGCGTGATGAGCATCAGCGACAGGCCCAGCTCATGGCGCAGGCGCTCCAGCAACTCCAGGATCTGGGCCTGGACCATGACGTCCAGGGCGGTCGTCGGCTCGTCGCCGATGATGAGCGCCGGGTCGCATGCGAGAGCCATCGCGATCATCGCCCGCTGGCGCATCCCGCCGGACAGTTCATGCGGATAGGCGACGCCGCGCTTCTTCGGGATCCCGACCAGTTCCAGCAGTTCGCCGGCCCGCTTGCGTGACGCCTGCCGCGACTGGCCCAGGCGCATCTCGACGGGTTCCGCGATCTGGTCGCGGACGCGACGGACGGGGTTCAGGGCGTTCATCGCCCCCTGGAACACGATGGCGATCTCCCGCCAGCGGTAGCGCTGCAACTGCCGCTCCGTCTTGGGCACGAGGTCGATGCCGAACAGCTCCACCTGGCCGCCGGCGATGCGGGCGTTGCTGGGCAGGAGACGGACCAGTGACAGCGCTGTCGTCGTCTTGCCGCACCCGGACTCACCGGCGATCCCGAGCGCCTCGCCGTCCTCCACCCGGAAACTGACGCCACGCACGGCCTGGACGCGTCCGTCCGGCATCGCGAAGTGGACAGCCAGGTCGCGGACGTCGAGGAGCGGCGCATCCGGGTCCGCCTGCTTGGGCAGCGGCCACTGGCGGCGACCCCGGATCGCCGCCCGGTCCATCGGGAGCGTCGCTGCCTCGTCCGCGGTCATCGCCGCCCCCGAAGCTTGGGATTGAGGACGTCGTCCAGCGCCCCGCCGACGAGCGTGAAGGCCAGGACGACGAGGATGATGCCGATACCGGGCGGGGCGATGACCCACCACGCTCCGAGACCCGCGGCCCCGTCCGACTGGGCCTGGTTCAGCAACTGGCCCCAGGAGGGCTGGAACGGATCGCCCAGGCCGATGAACGACAGCGTCGTCTCCGTGAGCACGGCCCCGGCGAAGGTCAGGACGGTGTTGGCGACGATGAGGTTGACCACGTTGGGGAGGATGTGCCGGCGCATGATCCAGCCGGACCCGGCGCCGATGACCCGGGCGCGGTCCACGAACGCGCGCTCCCGGAGCGACAGGGTCTGGCTGCGGATGATGCGGGCGGTGGACGCCCACGACGTGATGCCGATCACCACCACGATGACGACCAGCGTCATGCGCATCCCGAACAGCTCCGCCTGGGTCCCGATGATGTCCAGCAGGATCGGCGCGAGGATCAGCGCCAGCACGAACGTCGGCAGGACCAGGAAGAAGTCCGTCAGGCGCATCAGGATCGTGTCCACCTTCCCGCCCAGGAAGCCGCTGATGATCCCGATCAGGGCACCGATGAACACCGTGATGACCGTTGCCAGGAGTCCGATGACCATGGACACCCGCGTGCCGTGGACGGTCAGATTGAGCATGTCGCGGCCCTGCCGGTCCGTGCCGAACACGTGCGCGGCGCTGGGTGACTCGAACCGTGCGCCGGTGGCCGTGACCACGCTCTCCAGTGGACCGACGAGCAGGATCGGAGCGAGGGCGACGATGGCGAAGACGAGCAGGATCGTGCCGCCGATCAGGCCGTCACGTCGGCCGAGGAAACGGCCGGCGAACGACCGGAATCGCTGGACCTGGAGACGGAGGCGCGCTCGTCGCACGTCCGTTCCGACCGGGCTTGCGCTGGCCGTCATGTCCGCACCCGGGGATCCAGCAGGCTGTAGACGAGGTCAGCGACGAGGTTCGCCAGCACGACGGACACGGCCAGGAGCAGGAAGATGCCCTGCAGGACCGGATAGTCGCGCGCCGACAGCGCATCCACCGTGAGCGTGCCGATGCCCGGCCAGTTGAAGACGACCTCCGCGGTGATGGCCCCGGCGATCACGTACCCGAACTGGATGGCCACGATGGTCACCGCCGGCAACATCGCGTTGGGCAGGGCGTGGGCGCGCAGCACGTGGCCGTCGGGCAAGCCCTTGGCCCGCGCCGTCTGCACGTAGTCCTCGGACAGCGTCTCGATGATGGACGAGCGCATCAGGATGGAATACAGGCCGATCAGGCCCAGTGACACGGTCGCCAGCGGCAGGACCAGGTGGTGCGCGAAGTCCAGGAGCTGGTCAGTGAACGAGTCGAACTGCCTGCCGGCCGTGAGCATCCCGTTGGTGGGGAACCAGCCGAGGCCGGTCGCGAAGATGATGAGCAGGAACATGCCCAGCACGAAGTAGGGCGTCGCGTACAGGACCAGCGAGATCCCGTTGCCGACATAATCCACCGGGCCGCCGCGTTTCCAGCCCGCGTAGGCGCCCAGGCCCATCCCGACCACGATGGCGATGACCTCGCCCAGGCCGAACAGGATGACCGTCGGCCAGATGCGGCTGCCGATGACCTCCGTGACCGGCTGGCCGCGGTACTTGTACGAGAGCCCCAGGTCGCCCTGTGCCGTGGAGGCCACGAACGACACGAACTGGTCGGGGAAGAGCGGCTTGTCCAGGCCCCATTTCGCTCGCAGCTGCGTCTTGACCTCGGCAGAGATGTTCGGGTTCCTGGTCAGGATCCGCTCCGGGGACCCCGGCATCATCCGGAACAGGGCGAAGTTCAGGACGACGATGAACCCGATGGTCAGCGCGGCCTGCAGGACGCGCCGGGCCAGGAACTGCGAACCCACGAGCGGTCGAGGTCAGCCCGCAGGGGCCGCGTCTCCGCGACCCCCACGGTCCCTGTACGGCGCGCGGGCGGGTGCCCGCTGGGTCACTCCTCGTCCGCCGCGGCCGCTGCGCGACGTCGACGCATGAGGATCAGGGCGACGACCGCGACCGCCACGAGGCCCAGGACCGCCGCGAGCAGCGTGGTGGTGTCGCTCGTGGTGCCCGGATCGCTCGGAGCGCCCGTCGGGGCCGGGGTGGCCCCATCGGTGGGGGCCGCCCCGTCCGTGGGAGCGGCCGTCTCCGTCGGCTCGTCACCGACGAGCTGCAGCTGGAGGTAACCATAGGGCCCGTACCCGAACAGCGGCGTGCCGTCGTCCGGCTGGTTCACCCAGTTGGTGAACCGGTCGGTCCGGTACGCGTGCAGCGCGGCGTCGTAGTACAGGATGTGGTACGGCGCATCGTTGTAGATGATCTCCTGCATCTCATCGATGAGCGCCTTGCGCTCCTCGGCGGTCGCCGCGACGTTCTGCTGCTTGAACAACTCGTCGTAGCGCGGATTGCAGTAGAGGCTGTCGCTGGAGTTGCCGATCTGGTCGCAGGTGAAGATCTCCATGAGCGAGTTCGGGTCCACGTCGCCGGCCCATCCCCAGATGAACAGGTCGTAGTCGGCCTTGTAGTCCGCCTCGGGGTCCGCCTCGGGCGGGAGCATGACGTCGATCAGCGTGTCGGAGTCGAACTGCGACGGGTTGACGGCGACGCCCAGCTCACCCCACCACGTCTTGATGAACTCGGCCGCCGTGGAGTACGTCGTGTCCGAATCCGGGAAGACGAGGTCCAGGATGATCGGGTTGCCTTCCTTGTCGAGCCGGCGGCCCTCGCCGTCCAGGACGTACCCGGCGGCCTCCAGCTTCTGGCCGGCGACCGCGAGGTCGAAGGTACGGACCGTCGTCGGCTCCTTGTGCCACGCCGTCTGGAACGGCGGGACCTGGGTGGTGCCGGGTTCGCCGTAGCCGCCCAGCACGCGATCGACCAGCAGGTCCTTGTCCACGGCATAGCCGAGCGCGTCACGGAATGCGGCGTCCAGCAGGGCCGGCGTGGACGGGCCGCCTCCGGGGATGGTGTTGCCCGTCCCCGTGCCGTAGGCGTTGAAGCCGAGCTCCGTGAAGCCGTTGGCGGTACCGGCGACCGTGGTGATGCCGTCCACACCCTGGAGCTGGTCGAACTGGTCGGACAGCAGGTTCTGCGCGTAATCCAGCTCACCGTTGCGCAGCGCCTGCGCCATGGTGTCCTCGGTCTTGAAGAACTGCAGCACGATCTCGTCGGCCGCGAGCTCGCTGCGCGTCCAGTTGGGATTCTTGGTGAAGCGCACGAACTGGCCGGTCTGCCACTCCTGGGCCTGGTACGGACCGGAACCCACGATCGGCGTCACGAACTGGTCGTCGCAGATGGTCTCCGCCTTGTCCGCCCAGACGTGGGCCGGGATGATCGGCACGTACGTCTTGAGGATGCGATCGTTGGCCCGGTCAAGGGTCACGACGAAGGTCTGCGGATCAGGGGCGGACACGGCTGTGACGCCGGCGTTGACGAGATAGGGATCGATGTAGCCGAGGCACAGCGAGCCGGCGTCCGATGCGGTCGCGTCCATGAGCAGCTGCAGGGAGAAGCGGGCGTCCTCCGAGGTGGCCGGCGTCCCGTCCGACCAGAGCTTGCCCTCCGGGATCTTGAACGTGTACTCCGTGCCGTCCGCGTTCGTGGTCCATGACTCCACGAAACCCGGGACGGGTTCAAGCTGCTGGCCGAATCCGACGAGGAGCTCGTAGTTGAGCGTGAACACCTCGAACCCGACCACGAGCGCCGTCTGATACGGGTTCATGGAGTCGAGGTCCTGGCCCGTACCTACGCGCAGGACGTTGGATGTCTGGGCGGTCACGGGGACCGCGGCCGGGACCAGGAGCGCCATGACGAGGGCGGCGGCCGTCAGGCTCCGCATCGTCCGCGCCCGCAGGGGCTGTCGCATCGGGGATCCTCCTCATCGCGGCGGCGCGTCCTCCCCGACCCGTCGCCTGGCACCATGCAGCTTGCCCGACCGCTGGTCGAGTGGTCGGTACGTTGGCACATGCGGCGACGGTCTGCAACGAACGGGTGCGTACCGTGCGCCACGGAACCTGGTGGTCGTTGGGTCAGACCATCCACGAGGTGCGCGGCGATGCCTCCAGCAGGATCGGCCGGTCAACGCGGAATGCCTCCAGCTCGTGGTCCGACGGCGACGTGCCGTCCAGCGCCAGCTCCACGAGGATGCGCCCGAGGACCGACGCGTACTTGAACCCATGGGCCGCGCCCAGCCCCACGAGCACGCCGGGCACGTCCGACAGCCGGTCCACCACGAAGTCGCGATCCGGAGTCAGCGTGTACAGACAGGTCCGAGTCAGGATCGGCGGGCCGACCGCGCCCGGCAGATGCGTCGCCAGGAAGTCGCGGACGCGGGTGAACGCCGCGTCGTCGCGGTCGAACGTGCGTGCGTGCGGGTCCACGGGCTGGCCGCCGACGTCCTGCGCCGCCTTGGGGCCTGCCTCACCGTACGTCGGGAAGCCGTAGTACGACGGTTCGTCCATCCAGATCCAGACGGGGAACCGGTCCGGCGTGAAGGCGGCCGGATCGGCCGCCGCGAAGTACGTGACCTGCTCCTTCGTGACCGTCAGCGGGAGACGCCGGCCAAAGGACGCCAGCAGGTCATTGGTCCAGGCGTCGGCGGTCACGACCACCCGGCCCGCGCCGTGGGTCACGCCTCCGGCGTCCACTTCGTAGACGCCACCCACCTCGCGGATCGCGGTCACCGGCGTGCGGTCCACCAGGGTCGCGCCCCGTGCCGCCGCGAGGCCGCGGTGGGCGGCGTTGCCCTTGAACGGGTCGGCGAGGCCGCCCTGCGCCTGCCACATCGCGGTCGTGTCGTCCGCGAGGCGCCATTGCGGCCACCGCCGCATGACCTCACCGGCGTCGAGGAGCTCGTAGGGCACCGCCTCCGCCGCCAGGCTCGCCGTGTAGTCGTCGCGCGGGATGGCGGCGCCGGCGGGCCACAGGTCCAGGCCACCGGTCACGGTCACGATCGGGTCGCCGCCGGCCTCGTCCTCCACCTCCGCCCAGGTCGCGTAGGCACGCTTCGCGAGGCGGACGTAGTCGGGTCGGTGATACGAAAGCCGGATGATCCTGCTGTGGTCGGCCGAGGCGCCGTTGGCGTGCCCAAGCTCGAAGCGCTCAAGACCCAGCACACGCGTATCGGGCCGGGTGGACGCCCAGTAGACGGCTGCGGAGCCCAGGGCGCCGAGACCCACGACGATGACATCCCAGTCGCGGCGATCGGTCGTGCTCACGGCCCGGATGGTACCCGCGCCACGAGGCGCACCGCCCTCGGCGCATGTGCGCATGACCGTGTGCTATCGTGTGCGCATGAACGTGCGCACGAACCTCATGCTCCCAGAGGAACTGGTCACGGAGGTGGATCGCGTCGCGGGTCCACGCGGTCGAAGTCGCTATGTGGCGGAGGCGGTCGCCCTGCGGTTGCGCCGCGACCTGCAACGGGAAGCGATCATCGCGAGCGCCGGCGTGTGGAAGGATCACCCGTGGTTTCCAACGAGCGAGTCGGTCGTCGAGTTCGTCCGGGAAGGCCGTCGGGACGTATTCGATCCGTGGGAGAACCGTAACGGATGACGCGGTACGTCCTTGACTCGACATTCCTCATCGACCACCTGCGCGACGACGACGTCACCATCGAGCGGATGCTTGCCATGAACGCGGCCGGCGATGCCTTGATCGTCTGCGATGTCAGCGCAGCTGAGGTGTGGTCGGGACGTGCGTCAGAGCATCCTGAGGTGGAGACGATGCTCCGCTATCTGGAGTTCGTTCAGCCGGGCCCACCAACCTCTCGACTCGCTGGCATCTGGCGCGCCGAAGCGCGCCAGCGTGGGCGCCACCTGGCGCTCCCCGATGCCCTGATCGCCGCGACGGCGTTCCACCTGGATGCGACCGTCCTGACGAGGAACATCCGGGACTTCGAGCTGACGCCGGTTCGGGTAGAGGTTTACTGAGCGTCGCCCTCACTCGAGCCGGTCCCGGAGCCGCTCACCAGCGCGGTCAGGCGGGCGAGCGCCACCCGACCGATGCCGATGACGCTCAGCGCGTCGGTGATCCGTCCGTCCAGGGTCATCGCGAGCGCCTCGTCGAACGGCAACCACGTCACGTCCAGGGCCTCGGTCGGTTCCGGCTCGGCCTCACCGAGGGACAGGCCCGTGGCCAGGTAGAGGACGGCTCGTTCGTCCGAGATCGAGTTGGAGAGGTCCACCCGCACGAGTTCGTGCCATGTGGCGGCCTCCACGCCGGTCTCCTCACGCAGTTCGCGCCGGGCCCCGGCCCCCGGCTCCTCCCCGACCGGCACCCCACCCTCCGGGATCTCCCACGAGTCGGCGTCAAGGGTGTAGCGGTGCTGGCGCACGAGGACGATGCGATCGTCGGCGTCGAGGGCCACCACGCCGACGGCAAGGTTGGCGAAGTGGACCACCCCGTAGATCCCGGGGCTCCCGTCCGGGCGGGTGACCTCGTCATGCCAGACGGTGATCCACGGGTTGTCGTAGGCGACCCGGCGCGTGTGTCGCTCGAAGCGTCGGTGACGTCCGTCCATCGGCGCGCATCGTCGCACGGCGCGGGCAGCGCGGTCGCGCCGGGCCGGAGAACCCGTATCGTCATGGCATGACCCAGCCGTCCGACCGACCCGCAAGCCCCCCGCGCCACGATGTCGACGTGGCGTGGGACGTGCGCATCCGCGCGCGCGACGGCGTCGAGCTGTCGGCGAACGTGTGGCGACCGGTGACGGACGAGCCGGTCCCGGCCATCCTCGAGATGATCCCCTACGGCAAGGACAACTGGCGACGGGCCGCGGACATGGCTCGCGGGGCGTACTTCGCCGCCCGCGGCTACGCCCTGTGCCGGGTTGACGTCCGGGGCACCGGCTCCTCCTTCGGCATCGCCCTGGACGAGTACACCGCCGACGAGACCCGTGACGGGTACGACGCCGTGGAGTGGCTGGCCGCGCAGGCCTGGTGCGACGGCAACGTGGGGATGTGGGGCATCTCGTATGGCGGCTTCACGGCCATCAAGGTCGCCGCCATGCGGCCACCCCACCTGCGGGCGATCGTGCCGGTCATGGCGACCGACGACCGCTACCTGGACGACGTCCACTACCGGGGCGGCTGCGTGACGGTCAGCGAACTGTCCCAGTACGCGGTCAGCCAGGTGGCGATGAACGCGATGCCGCCGGAGGCGGCCTACCGGGGAGCGACATGGCGTGAGGAGTGGTTGGCCCGCCTGGACGCGACGCCACCGTGGCTGTTCTCGTGGCTCCGCCACCAGGTGGACGGGCCGTATTGGCGCCAGGGATCGCTGGCCCCTGACTACGACGCGATCACGGCGGCGATCTACAGCATCGGTGGTTGGAACGACTCATACGTCGACCCGGCCTTCCGGATGCAGGCCGCGTGCGCGGCGCCGTCCCACACGCTCGTCGGGCCGTGGCATCACAGCTGGCCGCACGATGCGGCGCCCGGCCCCAACGTGGACGACCTGCACGAGATCGTCCGCTTCTTCGACCACCACCTGCGCGGCGTCGAGAACGGCTGGGACGCTGAGCCACCGATCGTCTGGTACGAACGCGAATATGCGCCGCCGGAGGCATTCCCGGCCACGATACCCGGACGCTGGCGGGCAGCGAGCGCCTACCCACACCCGGAAGCGCGCCGTGCGACGTGGGTCATGGGTGACGCGATGCTGGTCACGGACGGAGCTGGGGATCCAGGGACGGATACGTTCCGCCACCGGCCCACGACCGGGACCTGCGGGTCGCTGTCATGGGGTGCCGGTGGCGCCCCCAACGGCCTGGCCCGCGACCTGCGGCGCGACGAGGACGCCGGCCCGACCTACACGTCCGCGCCGCTGCGCGAGGCCATGGAGATCCTCGGCGTGCCGGAGGTCATCGTGCACATCGAGGTGGACGCCCCGGTCGCGACGCTGTCCGTTCGCCTGGGCGACGTCGCCCCGGACGGGACCGTGGCGCTGGTGAGCGCGGGTGTCCTGAACCTGACCCACCGGCGCTCCCACGCGGATCCGGAGCCGATGCGCCAAGGCGTCGTGGAGGAGATCCGCGTCCCGCTCCGGACCGCCGGGTACCGGTGGCGAGCCGGACATCGCCTCCGGGTGGCGATCTCATCGTCCCTATGGCCCGTCCTGTGGCCCTCCCCGTTCCCCGCCACCTTCCGGATCCACCACGGGCCCGCCACGCCATCGCGCCTGGAGCTCCCGGTCATCCCGGCTGCCGGTGGTCCCGGCGACGCCCCTGCGCCAGGGTTCCGCAGCGATCCGCCGGTGCTCGCCTGGCCCGCCAGCGACCCCCTGGACGGCGAAGGTCCGGCCCGGACCGACCCGCCGATCTGGCGGATCGAGGAGGACGTCATCGCCCGCTCCACGACGGTCCACGTCCACGACGGCGGTGAGGCGATCGTGCCGGGCGGTCGGCGCCTGTACGCAGCCGAGACGCTGCGGATGAGCGCCTGGGACGACGACCCGGCACGGGCCGAGCTGGATGCCCACGTGGTATATCGCTGGCAGGAACAGGAAGTCGGCCGGGACGGTGACCTGACCGGCATCGAGATCCGCGCCGACAGTCGGCAGACGAGCACGGCGACCGACTTCGATCTGACCGTGCGTCTGGTCGTGTCCGTGGACGGCGAGCCGTTCTTCGAGCGCGACTGGCACGAGACGATCCCCCGGCACCTCGTCTGAGGGCGGGTGGACCGTGGCCGATCAGATCGCGAGTTCGGGGAGGAACTCCTGCACCGTCGCAGCCACGAGTCGCCGCGTCGCGGAGCCGTCGTACCTGAGCATCGGGTCCACGTCCAGCGCCCGCTCGCGCATCGCACCGGCGCGTCGCGAGAAGATCATCGGATAGATCGCACCGCTGCCGTCCGCCTCGATGGTCACGGCCAGCGCGGGCGGCCCGGGATCGTCCAGCGCGTGGGCCAGCGGCTGGATCCCGTCATCCACGAGCCCGGCGTCCGGATCCAGGGTGAGCACCCGGGCGAGGTAGCCGCGCTGGTGCCACAGCTCGGGCGCCTCCGCGAGCTCGCGGGTGATGAAGTCCACCGCGTCCTCCGGCGAGACCGGTGTCCGTGGTCGCACATGGCCGACCAACGACTCCGCGATGCGGGCGGCGAGGAGCCTCGCGTTGTAGCGCGACCCGTGCACCGCCCCCGAGTTGCTCGGCATCCCGTGGCGCTGCAGTCCCTTGGCCCCCTGCGAGATGGTCCCCGCGAAGTGGATCCCGGGCACAGTGGCGCTCTCCCACCACGGGGTCTGGGTCGGCAGCCGGCTGGCCCCGAACGTCGCCACGCCCATGTCCGGCAGGTCCAGCAGCGGGGTCGTGAAGCCGGTCGCTGCGATGACGTCGTCCGCCTCCAGGGCAAGCTCGCCGCCGCTGCCGTCGGTCCGGCGCAGGTGGACCAGCACGGCACCGTCGCCACCGGGGATCCGCTCGATGCGGTCCAGGGCGGCATCCAGGATGGACACGCCGCCACCCAGCACGCTGTCCTCGTACGGCTGGAGATAGCGCGCCCGGACGCCGACGAGCGAGCGCGTCTCGACCGACAACTTCGCATGGGACGGTGACGTGAGGACCAGCTGCCGCGCCCACGGCAGCAGGCCGGTCGCGAGCTCGAACCCCGAGTTCTGCTTGCCGAGGATGAGCACCCGACGACCGGAATACGTCTCGACCGGCCGCACGTCGGCGTAATGGTGCGTCCACTCCATGCCCGGGGCGGACGGGGCATAGGGCTCCGCGACGCCGACGGCGACGACCAGCGCCCGTGCCCGGTAGGCACCGTCCGTCGTCTCGACCGTGAACCGCTCGCCGTCCGGCGTCTCCTCGCGCGTGGTGCCCGTCCAGCGGCAACCGTAGCGGACGACGACGCCGGCCCGATCGGCGAACGCCGCGAGGTTGGCCTCCATCTCCGGCCGGGACGGGAAGTACGACGTCCCATCCATGAACGCAGGCTGCAGCGCCGCCGTCTCGGGTGTATCGCCGAGCAGGGAGTTCCAGTCGAACCGCTCGTAGGCGCGAGTCCCGGTCGCGGCCAGCGCGTGCGGCTTGGTCCACGACAGCAGGCGCTGGAAGAACGGCCAGCGCCGGAACATGCCACCAGGCGACGGGTCGGCCGAGATGACGGCATGCGCCACTCCGAGCCGGCCCAGCGAGTACGACACCTGGAGCGCACCGGGACCGGAACCGATGACGACGACGGGGTAGTCGCCGGGCGGGAACGGTCGGTCGGTCGGCGGTGTCGTGGTCAGCTCCGCCATCGGTTGGCGGCCCGCAGGCGTCGGGCCTGGGCCTGGAGCATCCGGAACATGACCCGGGGATGGGCGACCAGGAACGCCTCCACCTGCGGTCCGGCCAGCGTCAGGCAGCGCAGTGGGCGGGTGGCGACGACGTCCGCGATGGGCGCCTCGCCGAGCAGGATGGAGACCTCGCCGAAGAAGTCACCACGGCCCAGGCGAGCGCGCTCGTGACCGTCCACGACGATCGTCGCCTCACCGTCCAGGATGACGTGGAACGCGGACCCTGACAGGCCCTGGCGGAGGACCCGCTGGCCCTCCGAGTAGGTCGCCTCCTCGAAGGTGTGGGCGATGTTCGTCAGCTGCGGCGAGGACAGGTCCGCGAACAGCCCGAACCCGGCGATCTCGTCGACCAGTTCCTCGCGACTTGCCATGCGTCCATCGTGCCACGATGGGCGTGGCCGCGGAAGCCCACGGCGCATCCGACCTTGACGCTCGCGACGTGGCGGCGCAGCATCTGCCCCGTCCACGGACCTCGGACGACCACCACCCCTGGAGGGACCCATGCCGCTGCCCCGTGACCGCCGAATCCAACTCCTGGGGAGCGCGCCGCTGTTCGCGACCTGCGACGTCCGGCTCCTGGAGCAGATCGGCGATCGGGCGGTCGACGTGTCGTTCGCCCCGGGCCAGGTCATCGCTCGCCAGGGCGAGGTCGGCACGGGCTTCTTCGTGATCGCCAGCGGCAGCGTCCGCGTCGTTCGCGATGGCGCGACGGTCGCCACACTGGGGCCCGGGGAGTTCTTCGGTGAGCTGTCGGTCCTTGACGGCCTCCCGCGGACGGCCCAGGTGATCGCCGCGGAACCCACCGAGTGCCTTGCACTCGCGACGTGGGAGTTCGAGGCACTGGTTCGCGAGGAGCCGGCCGTCGCCCTGTCCGTCATGCGCGGCCTGGCCGGACGCCTGCGCGAATCGACCGAACCCCAGCGGCACTGACCGCTCGGCCTGACGACCATGTCCGCCCGGGCCCGATGAGCGATCGCGCGGGACCTCCGATCGGGACGGTCACCTGCCTGTTCAGCGACATCGAGGGCTCCACGCGGCTGGAGCTCGACCTCGGGACCGGCCCGTACCGGACCGTCCTGGAACGCCACCAGGCCCTGCTGCGGGCGGCGATCGCGGCCCATGATGGCCACGAGCAGAGCACGGAAGGCGACTCGTTCTTCGTCATCTTCCCGGCCGCCGCGGACGCGGTCCGGGCCGCGACGGATGCCCAGCGGGCGATCACGAACGAGCCGTGGCCGGACGGGATCATGCTGCGCGTCCGGATGGGCCTGCACACGGGCGAGCTGGAAGCGACGGCGGACGGCGTCATCGGCTATGCGATCAATCGAGCGGCGCGGGTCGCCGCCGCCGCGCACGGCGGCCAGGTGCTGCTGTCCGATCCCACCCGTGCGCTCGTCGCGGACGACCTCCCGGCAGGGGTCACAGTCCGCGACCTCGGCGAGCACCGGCTCAAGGACCTCAAGGCGCCGGAACGCCTCTTCCAGCTCGTCATCGACGGGCTCCCGTCGGACTTCCCGCCGCCGCGCACAGGCGGGACACGACCGGACAACCTGCCCACCCAGCTGACCACGTTCGTCGGCCGCGAGCGAGAGCTGGCAGAAGCCGGCGCCCTCCTCGCCACGACGCGGTTGCTGACGCTGACCGGGCCGGGCGGCACCGGCAAGACCCGGCTGAGCCTCGAGCTTGCGGCGGCCGCCGCCGAGCGCTTCCCGGACGGCCGCTGGTTCGTGCCACTGGACGCCGTCCGTGATCCGGACCTTGTGGTCCCGACGATCGGCCGAGCGCTGGGCCTCGCCGACAGCAAGGATCGGCCCGCGCTGGACACGCTCGCGGACTCGCTGGGCCAGCGACGCGCCCTGCTCGTCCTCGACAACTTCGAGCAGGTCGTGGCCGCCGGGCGTGCCGTCGCCGACCTGCTGCGCCGCTGCCCGAACGTGACGTGCATCGTCACGACCCGTATCGCGCTTCACGTCTCCGGCGAGCAGGAGTACCCGGTCCCGGGGCTGCCCACCCCGCCGGACCCGAGTCGGCTGTCCGAGATGGGCCGCCTCAACCTCTCCCGCGAGATGCGGGACATCGACCCCGAGACGGTCGCGTCGTACGAGGCGGTCCGCCTGTTCGTGGCTCGCGCCGCGTCGGTCCGACCCGGATTCGGGGTGACCGACGAGAACGTCGCCGCGATCGCCACGCTCGTATCCCGGCTCCACGGGATGCCGCTGGCCATCGAGCTCGCTGCGGTCCGGATCAAGCTGCTGTCACCGGACCGGATCCTCGCTCGCCTCGACCATCACCTCGCGGTGTTGACGGACGGTTCCCGGGATCTCCCGGAGCGCCAGCAGACCCTCCGTGGCGCCATCGCCTGGAGCTACGACCTGCTGGATGACGGTGCCCGGCGGCTGCTGGATCGCCTGTCGGTCTTTCGGGGCGGGGCCACGCCGGACATGGCGGAAGAGGTGTGCGGGCCGGCGGGCGATGTCGGCGGGGAGGTGGTGGACCGGCTCGGCGAGCTCGTGGATCAGAGTCTCGTGCGGCTGGACGACGACGGCGATGAGCCGCGATTCGCGATGCTGGAGACCATCCGCGAGTTCGCGGCGGAGATGCTGACCTCGCGCGACGACCATGACGAGACCGCCCGTCGGCACGCTGCCGCGATGCTGGCGTTCGCCCAGCGCGCCGCCGCCGGGCTGTCCGGCGCTGACCAGCGCGCGTGGCTTGACCGGCTGGAGCGAGACCACGACAACGCCCGCGCGGCCATCGAGTGGTCCGTGGAACATGATCCGACCACGGCCGCCAGACTCGCCTTCGCCCTGTGGCGCTTCTGGCAGCAGCGCGGCTACCTCAACGAGGCTAGATCGCGACTGGAGGCCATGGACGCGGCCGTTCGTGACGTCGATCCCGTGGATCGGGCGCGGTTCGCGGAGGCGCTCGGGGGCGTCGCGTACTGGCAGTCTGACCCGGCGATGGCGACCCACTGGTACGACGAAGCGCTCGCGATATGGCGGTCGCTGGACCAGCCCTCCGAGATCGCCAACGCCCTGTACAACCGCGCCTACGCGGACATGATCGCGGTCATGGACGGGACGGTCGGCGCGCCCCAGGTCGCCGCCGCCCGCGCGATGCTGGCGGAGGCACTCGCCATCTACCAGGCCCACGGTGACGTTGGTGGCGAGGGCAACATCGTGTGGGGCCTCGGGAGCTTCTCCTACTTCACGGCCGATGCGGCGACGGCGGAAAGCTGGTTCCGACGCGCGCTGGACCTGCATCGCACGGCGGGCGACCGGACGATGGAGGCCTGGTCGCTGCACATGATCGCGCTGGCGATGACCGGCCAGCATCGCTTCGACGAGGCACGCACGGTGGCCCGCCACGCCCTCCAGCACTTTCACGAGGCTGGCGACATCTCCGGCGTCACGCTGGTCGTGGACGACCTGGCCATCGTCGCGTTGGCCGACGGCGACCGTGTGCGGGCGGGCCGGCTGTGGGGCGCGGCGCGAAGCCTCCAGCAGCGCACTGGGACCGGCCTGGCGGACTACGTAGAACGCAGCAAGGTGCTGTTCGGCGTCTCGACGCCGGTCGACGTCCTGCCCCAGGCCGAACTCGACGAGACGGCGACCGAAGCGGCCGCCATGAGCCTTGACGAGCTCGTGGCGTACGCTCTCGGGACCGGGGGCGGGATGTCGCCGCGACATCCCGAGGGCGAGTCGTGATGGGATCCACGCCGACTCGCGGTGGATGCGGGTACATCCGGTCCTGCTCTGACTAGTATTAGGCGGAATGGACGACCACCTCGCCGCCGATGAACCCCCCAGTCCGATCGACCTCTCGATCGAGACGGCGGCGTCGCCCGGCCAGGCGTGGGCGACATTGACGGACCCGGCGCTCGTGGCCACCTGGTTCACCGACGCGTCACCAGTGCGTCGCGTGGGGGATGCCTACCGACTCGACTTCGGCGATGGGAGTGTGGTCGAGGGGATCGTCATGGAGCTCGATCCGCTGCGCCGGCTCGCCTATACGTGGAGTTGGGTCGGGGCGGAAGCCCATGAGGAGACCCTCGTGATGTGGACCGTGGAGGAACGCGAGGAGGGTGGGGCCGCGATCAGACTGGTGCACGACGGGTGGGCGGAGGCCGGCCTGGATGCGAGTGCGCGGGACGACCACGCCGGGTACTGGGCCGGTTACCTGGAGGACCTCGCCGCCGTCCTCGCCGAGGTCGGCTGACACCTGCGCCGCCCCCCTCCGGTAGACTCAGCCTCCATGACCGCCGAGCCCGTCCAGCCCACCCCCGCCGGCCCCCCCGGCGCAGCTCCTCGGGAGAAGACGGGCATCCCCAAGAATCCCGGTCGCCGGGACCTTGGCATGTCGGCGACGCTCCTCTTCCCGGACCGCGAGATCGTGGAGCGCTTCTACGTACCGGTCATCTACACGGCGTGCCGAACGTGCTACTCGGAGGAGCCGCCGGAGTCGATCTTCCGGCGGGCCGTGGACGGCGACTTCGACCCGGCCAAGATGCAGAAGCTCATCTCGTCCGTCATCGAGTCGGGGCACGGCTCGACCATCGAGCACATCGTCTTCACGTTCGCCATCACCGGCGTGTCGCGGACGCTCTCGCACCAGCTCGTGCGGCACCGCGCCGGCGTGGCCTTCGACCAGCAGAGCCAGCGCTACGTCAAGTTCAAGGGCGCGGCCACGATGTTGCCGCACTCCATCGCGGAGGGCGAGCCGGAGCTGCGGGAGCGCTACGAGGCGCAGGTGGACGGCGCCCTGGAGCTATATGGAGAGATGCTGGGCGCAGGCCTGCCCGGCGAGGACGCACGGTTCGTATTCCCGAACGCCACCCGCACGAATCTCGTGATGACCACGAACCTGCGGGCGCTCATCCATATGTCCGGCCTGCGCCTGTGCACGATGGCGCAGTGGGAGATCCGCCGCCTGTTCCAGCTGATCCGCCACGAGATCTTCGCGGTGTCGCCGTTCCTCGGCTCGTTCCTGGCGCCAAAGTGCGTGCCGCTGGGCTACTGCGACGAGTTCAACAACCGCGACGGGCACTGCCCCATCCGGCCACACAAGGACCGCGTCCTGGAGGCCTGGGCGGAGAAGGCCGCTGCGGCCCGCGCCGCGGGACGCGAGTTGCCGCAGGCCTGACGCACGAGCTGTCCGGCGCGGTGCGGGGGCGGTGCGTCGCGGGGCGGGGGCGGCGCGGCGCGGGGGCGGCCTGCCGTGTCCCGCCCCAGGGCCCTATCG
>JBBEBL010000128.1:3130-25554 GCA_040882345.1 Chloroflexota bacterium | reverse complement strand
GCCGCGATGATCAGGCGGCGGGCGATGAACCGCGGGTCCTCGCCGGCGGCGATCATCGCCGCGAGCCAGTACAGCGCGGCATCCGGATCGTTGCCGCGCAGGCTCTTGATGAACGCGGATGCCGTGTCGTAGTGGCCGTCGCCGGCGCGGTCGTAGGCCAGGACCCGTTGCTGGGCGGCTGCCTCGACGTCCTCCAGCCGCGGTGTCACCTGGCCCTGGTCGTTTCGGATCCCCTCGCCCTCGGCCAGGGCTGCGGCGCCCTCCAGGACGTTGAGCGCGGCTCGGGCATCGCCGCCGGCGAGGCTCACGAGGTGGTCGAACGCGGCATCGTCCAGGGCGATCCCGCCGTTCGGGCCCAGGGCGCCAGCCAGGCCCCGCTCCTCGTCGGTCAGGGCCCGCCGGACGACCGTCGCGACCTCCTCGTCCGTCAGGGGCTCCAGCCGCCAGACGCGCATCCGGGACAGGAGCGCCGCGTTGACCTCGAAGTACGGATTCTCGGTCGTCGCACCCACCAGCGTGACCGTGCCGTCTTCCACATGGGGAAGCAGGGCGTCCTGCTGGGCTTTGTTGAATCGATGGATCTCGTCGAGGAACAGGACGGTGCGCGTGCCGTGGAGGGCGAGTTGCTCCTGGGCCGCGGCGATCGTGGCGCGGACGTCGGCGACGCCGGCCATCACCGCGCTCAACGTGCTGAACTGCGCCCCGATCTCTCCGGCAAGCAGGCGCGCCAGGCTCGTCTTGCCGGTGCCGGGTGGCCCCCACAGGAGCAGGCTGGCGAGGTGGCCGCGGGCGATGCCACGGCGCAGCGGTCCGCGGTCCCCGACGAGGTGGGCCTGGCCCACGAAGTCGTCCAGGGTGCGCGGGCGCATCCGGGCGGCGAGGGGCTGGCGCTCCGGTGGCGGCTGGAAGAGGGCCTCGGGGCGCGCGCCGGTCGGGCGTCTGACGGACGGCATGGCGCCCAGTCTAGGCTCAGGGGGTGCGGTCGGACGACTGGTGTGCGCCCGCCGTCAGAGCGCGCCGGTGCCGGTCGCCTGGACGAACGCCCAGATGGCGAGGAGGACGGCGATCAGGGCTCCCCCGATGACGGCGATGCGGCGGACGTCGCGGACGACGTACCCGTACTCCTCCGCCGCCCTGACCCCGAGCGCTCCTGGGCGGGCCACGGGATCCGTCGACCCACGCCGGGTGGTGGCGCGACCCCGACGCGCGGACTCCTCGGCGGCGCGCTCGTCGGCCAGGATCTTCGCCTCGAGCTCGGCGGCGCGCGCTGCTTCCTCCTCGGTCAGGGTCGCCGGGCGGGCGGCGGGGAGGGTCGGTGACGCGGGCGCGATCTGTCCCGTCGGTCGGGCGGCAGGGGCACCGGCCGGCCGGGATCCGGGCGCACGCTGCAGGGGCGCACGCTGTCCGGGTCGGGTGGTGCTGCCGCGAGCGCGCTTGGCCATGTGGTCGGACGGGCCTCCTGGGGCGTGGTCGGTGGCGTCGGGGGATCCCGGCGGATCCCGGCGGACGCACGGTCCGACGTCGGCTGGAGGATAGCATCCCGGTCAGGGATGCCCTGGATTGGTGTGGCCGCGTCGCGGTGCAGGCCGGCCGCGTGGCGGCGCACGACTTCGGGTCGTGGTATGCGACGGAAGGGGGTGAGATCCGTGCCGGTCACCGTCGGTCCCGCACGGCCGGCGTCGATGTGACCGTCAGGCGTGGCATACGACGACTGGGGGTCGTGGACCGCGATGACGAGGGCGGGCGGGTCGTGGCCGCGGCCCCAGGTGACCAGCAGGTGATCGGCCCCTGCTAGGATTTCGCCGCCACCCTCAGGAGGACCACGTCATCGATCTCGACGCAGCCATCGGACCGTTCCTCGTCCCGCTCGTGGTGGCGCTCGCGGTCGTCGCGCTGCTGCTCCTCGTCCTCGTCATCGTCCTCGCGCGGCGCGTGTCTGCCCTGGATCGACGCCTGGGCGGGATGACCCGCGGGGAGGACGGGCGGAGTCTCGAGGCCGTGTTGGACGCCCACCTCGAGAAGGTCTTTTCCATGGCCCGAGAGGTGGACGAGCTGACCGTCCGGACCGAGATCCTGGAGGCGGCCGGCCGCAAGGCGTTCAGTCGCGTCGGTCTGGTCCGCTACAACCCGTTCGAGGAGACCGGCGGGAACCAGAGTTTCGCGCTTGCCCTCCTCGACGCCGAGGGTGACGGATGGGTCCTGTCCAGCCTGCACGCGCGGTCCGGGACGCGGGTCTACGCCAAGGCCATCCTCGCCGGGCGGTCGGATGCGGCCCTGTCTGACGAGGAGAGTGCGGCGATCCGCCAGGCGACGGCCTGACAGCCTAGGTGTCACGAGGGCCGGTGATGCTCCGCACATGGCCCCTATCGCAGACCCCGCGAAACCGACGCCCGTGACGCGGGCGCGCAGCGGCAGCCGCCCGCGCCGTCGGCGTCCCGCCCCGCTGGAGCAGATCCCTGCCTGGCGCGACCTCGTCCCCGTCATGGACCCCGCGCTCACGACGGTCGTGGTGCCGACCGGGATGGACGCCCTGCTGCACGGGCTGAATCGGGAGCAGCTTCGGGCGGTCACCCACGGGGAGGGGCCGTTGCTCGTGGTCGCCGGCGCCGGGACCGGCAAGACGCAGGTCATCACGCGGCGCATCGCCTGGCTCATCGCCACCCGGCGAGCCCGCCCGTCAGAGATCCTGGCACTCACGTTCACGGACAAGGCCGCGGACGAGATGGCCGTCCGGGTGGACCAGCTGGTGCCCTACGGCTACACGGACACCGGCATCTCCACGTTCCACGCCTTCGGTGATCGACTCATCCGCGAGTACGCCCTGGAGCTCGGCCTGCCGACGGACGTCCGCGTCCTCAGCCGCGCCGAGGTCGTCATCTTCCTGCGCGAGCACCTCTACGAGTTCGACCTCCAGGAGTACCGACCGCTCGGGAACCCGACGCGCTTCCTGGACGCGCTCGCGACACTGTTCAGTCGCTGCAAGGACGAGGACATCACGCCGACCACCTACCTGGAGCACGCCGGCCGGATCGCTGTGGAGGCGGCCGCCGTGGCCGCGTCCGGCGACGCCGGAAACACCGAGGACCGTGCACTGTCGATGGCGGAACAGGCCCGGCTGCAGGGGGAGCTGGCTGGGGCCTACGCCACGTACCAGCGGCTTCTCGCGGAGAACGGCTGCATCGACTTCGGCGACCAGGTGGCGCTGGCGCTGCGGCTCGTGCGTGAGTCGCCGGCCGCCCGGACGGCGATCGCGGGTCGTTTCCGCTATGTGCTCGTGGACGAATTCCAGGACACCAACCGCGCCCAGGCAGAGCTGGTGACCCTCCTCGCCGAGCAGCATCGCAACATCACGGTGGTCGGCGACGACGACCAGGCGATCTACGCATTCCGCGGGGCCGCCATAGACAACATCCTCGATTTCGGCGCCCGCTATCCGACGGCCCGGACGGTCGTCCTGCGGCGCAACTACCGCTCCCTCGCGCCGATCCTGGACGCCTCCTACCGGTTGGTCCGGTTCAATGACCCGGACCGGCTGGAGGTCCGGACCGGCATCGTCAAGCGGTTTCGCCCGGAGCGCCGGGAGCGCGCCGCCGCGCCCGTCCGCCTCGAGTCGTTCGTGACCGGGTCGGAGGAGGCCGACTGGATCGCCGCGGAGATCGGACGGCGTATCGCCGCCGGCGCGAGGCCGCGCGATCACGCGGTCCTCGTCCGCGCCAACGGGCACGCGGATCCCATCCTGCGCGCCCTGAACATGGCGGGCATCCCGTGGCGGTTCTCCGGTGCGTCCGGGCTGTACGCCCGTCCGGAGGTCCGACTCCTCATGTCGTTCCTGCGGATCCTTGCGGACCCGGACTCCAGTGCGGACCTGTATGCCCTGGCCGCCTCGGAGACCTACGGCCTGGGCGGCGAGGAGCTCGCCGCGATCGTCAACACGGCACGGCGACGCAACCGTTCCGTCAGGGCCATCCTCACCGAGCTGGACGAACAGCCCGGGATCCTGCGCATCGCCCCGAACTCCCGGACGATCGTGCATCGCCTGGTCGCGGATCTGCGCCGATACGCCGATCTCGCCCACCAGCGCCCGGCTGGCCAGGTGCTGTACGCGTTCCTGCGTGAGAGCGGCCTGCTGGCAAGGCTGGCTGCGGACGACGGGACCGGTAGTGACGAGGCGCTGGCCAACGTCGCCCGCTTCTTCGACATCATCCGCGGGCAGTCCGCCCTGCTGGACGACGACCGCGCGGTGTTCGTGGCCCGCCACCTTCAGACGCTCATCGACGCCGGCGACGACCCGGCGACCGCGGATCTGGACACGGACGCCGACGCAGTCGCCGTCCTCACCGTCCACAAGGCCAAGGGCCTCGAATTCCCGATCGTCTTCCTCCCGGGGCTGGTGGCCGGGCGGTTCCCGGGTCGGGGCCGCGGCGATGCCCTGGCGCTGCCCGTGGGACTGGGCCGGGGCGAGGCGCCGACTCCGGAGCGTGCGCTTGCCGAGGAGCGCCGCCTGTTCTACGTGGCGATGACCCGGGCCCGCGACGAGCTGGTCCTGTCGCACGCAGCCGACTACGGCGGCGCCCGCGCCCGGCGCGTCTCGCCGTTCGTGCTGGAGGCGCTGGACCTGCCGGCTGGTGCCGCGACGCCCGGCAGCGGCGTCCGCCCGGCCTCGGCCGTGGAGCGACTGACGGCGTTCGCGGCGACCGGATCGCCCGTCCCGGTCCTCCGCGGTCCGATCACGGAGCCGCTGTCCCTGAGCTTCTACCAGGTGGACGACTATCTGACCTGCCCGCGCAAGTACCAATACGCGCATGTCCTGCGCATCCCGCTCGCGCCGCATCACGCGATCGTCTACGGTGCCGCCCTCCACAAGGCGGTCCAGCTCTTCCATCACCGCCATGCCCGCGGTCACGTCATGAGCGAGGCGGAACTGGACGAGGTCCTGGATTCGGCCTGGACGAGCGAAGGGTTCATCAGTCGCGAGCACGAGGAGGCTCGTCTCGCGGCCGGGCGCGCGTCCCTTCGCCGCTTCCGCGAGGAACAGCTCCAGTCGGATGCCGTGATCCCGACCTACGTCGAGCGTGAATTCAGCTTCATGCTGGACGGCGACCGCGTGCGCGGGCGCTGGGATCGCGTGGACGTGGAGATCCTCCAAGGCGACGGCGCCTCGGCCGTCGCGGAGGCTGCCGAGGGTGCGCCGGCGCCCGCGCCCTCGGCCGACGTGGTCAACCCGACGCTCGGGATCATGGGCAGGGAGCGCGTGACCATCACGGACTACAAGTCGTCCGACGTCCGCGACCCGGTCAAGGCCCGCCAGCGGGCACGCGAGTCGCTGCAGCTCCAGATCTACGCGATGGGCTACGAGGCGATGACCGGCCGCCTCCCGGACGCGCTCGCCCTCCACTTCCTGGACTCGGGCCTGGTGGGCAAAGTGGACGTGGACCCGAAACGACTGGCCAGGGCGCGGACGAGCATCCGGACGGCTGCGGCCGGGATCCGCGCGCGCGACTACGCGGCGACGCCGGACCAGTCGGCGTGCACCTGGTGCGCCTACCGCGACATCTGTCCGTCCAGCGTCGCCGGCCCCAGCGCGCCGCGTTGACGCGCCGGGGAGCCAGCCGGATAGGGCATTCGCCCGACTCGACGTGGGAAGGCCGGCGTGCCATCGTCGCGAACCCGGCAGGAGCGTCGGGATCGCAGGCGAGAGGGCACATCGACCATGCACCTGGCGCGCCTCGTCCGGCCATGGGCGGCGACGGACGGGCTCCACCCCGTAGACTCGCTGGTCATGGAGCCCCGTGACCGGCTGACCAACCTCGGCGTCTTCGGGGCGGCGGCCGTCATCTGGGTCCTCGTCGGGATCGTGGTCACGACGCGCGATCCCATCGCGGATCCGGTCGCCGGGTTCATCGGGGCGGCGCTCATCGGGCTCGCCGTCGGGTCCACGCTCGTGCCGATCCTGTGGCTCATCGGGTTCGGTCGCCACCGGCGCATCGCCTACCAGGGCGATTGGATGCGGGCGGCACGACGGGGCGGCTGGGTCGGCCTGATCGTCGCGATCTTCATCGTGCTGCGACTCCAGGGCGCCCTGGAACTGCCCATCGCGCTGTTCATCGTGGCTCTCGCGTCCGTCGCAGAGGCGACCCTCTCCGCGGAACGCTGACCGCGAAGCGGGGCACGGCGCGCTACGCTGACGGGGCCTGCAACCCCGCCAACCGGAGAGCCCGTGTCAGACCCCATGCGCCCCATCGACGCCCGCCTCACGACGGTTCGCCCGGCCGAGCCGCACGCCGACATCAAGGCCCGCGTCGCCGCGGCCGTCGAGGCGGCGCGCGGCGAGATCCTGGACCTCTCGCACCGGATCCACGCGAACCCCGAGCCCGCGTTCGAGGAGGTCCAGGCGGCCACGTGGGTGGCCGAGGTCCTGCGCGCCCACGGCTACGCGGTCCAGCACCCGGCCGGCAGCCTCGCGACGGCGATCCGGGCCGTGCTTCCCGGCAGGCGGGGCGGCCAAGGCAGCGACGGCCGAGGCGGCGACGGCCCCCGGATCGGGATCCTCGCCGAGTACGACGCACTCCCGGGCCTTGGCCACGGCTGCGGCCACAACACGATGGCCGCATCAGGAGTCGGAGCCGCCATCGCCCTGGCGGCCGTGGCGGACGAGCTACCCGGTGAGATCGTCTTCCTTGGGACCCCGGCGGAGGAGCGGGGGAGCGGCAAGCAGATCATGATCAACGACGGCCTGTTCGATGGCCTCGACGCGGCCCTGCTCTATCACCCCTGTGACCGGGATCACGTGGACATCCACCCGCTCGCCTCGGAGGACGTGGACGTCGTGTTCACCGGGCTCCAGGCCCACGCCTCGTCCGACCCGTGGATGGGCCGCAACGCGCTGGACGCGCTCGTCACGCTGTTCAGCTCCGTGGGCCTGTGGCGCCAGCAGCTCCGGCCCACCGCCCGCGTCCACGGGGTGATCCGCGAGGGCGGGACGGCCGCCAACATCATCCCGGACCGGACGTCCGCGTGGTTCATGCTGCGCAGCGACGACCCCGCCGACTACGAGCGGATGCGCGAGCGCTTCACCGCCATGTGCGAAGCGGCCGCGCTGGCGACCGGCACGACCGTGGAGGTGACGTACTCCGGTGGGGCATCCACGATGGTCAACAACCCGGTCCTCGCGGAGCGCTTCCGCGCCAACATGGGCGCATATGGCGTGACCGACATGGGCGACGATCCGAACTCCGGCAGCACGGACATGGCGAACGTCAGCTGGGTGTGCCCAGCGATCCACCCGGACCTCGCGATCTGCGAACCGGGCGTTCCCGGGCACTCGACGCGCTTCCGGGACGCGGCGGCGATGCCGCGCGCGGACGAGACCACGCTGCTCGCCGCCACGCTGGTGGCCCAGACGGCGGTGGACCTGTTTGCCGATCCGGCCCTCGTCGAGGCGGCGTGGGCGGCCTTCCGGTCCGCGACGGAGGGACGCGCCCGGCCCTGACCCGGTGCTACCATCGCGCGGCGCGCCCCGCTGGACGATGGATGGCGAACCGGCGGCGCGACGAGCGAGACGGACCGGCTGACCTGGCCGGGCGGCCCTCACCACGGGCCTGTCGTTTCCGGAGGTTCCCGTGGCCGAGCGCCCCAACGATCCGGCATCCGCCCAGGCGGCGGAGCCTGACTACGCCGTCGCCAACGGTTGGGATCGGGCGTACGAAGTCTTCGACGACTTCGACCTGCCGACATACGTTGGCCCCACCTCGTTCATGAAGCTGCCGTGGATCACGGACCCGGACGAACTCCGCCGTCGCGAGGTGGACGTGGCGATCATCGGCGCCCCGTTCGACGATGCCGTGAGCCACCGACCCGGGGCCCGGTTCGGTCCGCGGGCCATCCGCGAGGCGCAGTACACGTCCGGTTCCATCAACTCCCTCCAGCTGGACGTGGAGCCGTTCGAGATCCTGAACGTCGTGGATGCGGGCGACGCCAACATCGTCCCGGCCTGGATCGATCGTGCCCACGCCCTGATCTACCGGAAGGTCCTGGAGGTCGCCCAGACCGGTGCCATCCCCATCGTCCTGGGTGGGGACCACTCCATCACCTGGCCGAGTGCCACGGCCGTCGCCGAGGTGCGCCGCCCTGGCAGCATCGGCATCGTCCACTTCGACGCGCACGCGGATACCGCCGCCGATGACTGGGGCGTCCTGTCCGGTCACGGGACGCCGATGCGCCGCCTCATCGAGTCGGGCGCGGTCAAGGGCAAGAACTTCGTCCAGGTCGGCCTGCGCGGGTACTGGCCGCCGGTCGAGACCTTCGCGTGGATGAAGGAGCAGGGCCTGCGCTACCACTTCATGCGTGAGATCGAGGAGCGTGGCGCGGAGGCGGTCATCGCGCAGGCCATCGATGAGGCGCTGGATGGCCCCGACTACGTGTACCTGAGCCTGGACATCGACGTCATCGATCCGGGCATGGCGCCCGGCACCGGCACCCCGGAGCCCGGGGGCATGCTCACCCGCGAAGTACTCCGGGCGATCCGCCAGATCGTCGCGGCCGTTGACCTTGCCGGGATGGACATCGTGGAGGTCTCGCCGCCCTACGACCATGCCGAGACGACGTCGATGGTCGCCAACCGCGCGGCCCTCGAAGCGATCAGCGCCCTCGCCGTCCGCCGCAAGGCCGGTAAGCCGGTCCGTTGGGCAGGCAAGCCGCCGCTCCCCGGGCGGTTCCCGGCAGGCCCGACCGAGCGTCACGGGCATCCCGGGTAGCGGCCGCTCCATGTCGGACCGACAGGATGCCGCGGCCGCGGCCGCTCTCGCCCGCCTCTATGACCTGGACTTCCAGGATGACCCGGGCGACCTGGACCTCTACCTGGCCCTCGCCGACCGGGTGGACGGGATGGTCCTTGAGCTTGCAGCGGGGACTGGCCGGCTCGCCGTACCGCTCGCCGCCGCGGGACATCCGCTGACGGCGGTGGACATCGACCCCACGATGGTCGCCCGTGGACGGTCGCGCGCATACGAGGCCGGTCTCGCCGAGGACCGGGTCCGCTTCGTGGAGGCCGATCTCCTGGGGCTCCGCCTGCCGGATGCCGGGCGCTACGCCATGGCGTTCATCGCGCTCAACTCCATCATGCTGCTCGACAGCCGTGCTGCGCAGCGCGACGCGGTCGCCACCCTCGCCGCCCACCTTGCCCCGGGCGGCCTGGCCGTCGTGGACGTGTGGCTGCCGGATGCAGATGACCTCGCCCGCTTCGACGGTCGGGTCATCCTTGAGTGGCCGCGGACGGACCCGGAGTCGGGTCACCTCGTCACCAAGGCGGGCTCGGCGCAGCACGATGCGGCCAGCGGCACCGTGGCCCTCACGACCGTCTACGAGGTCGGGCCACAGGGCGCCCCACCGGTCCGCTGGGTCCGCCACGACCGCCTGCGCCTGCTGGGGGCGGACGAACTCGCCGCGTTCGCCGAGGATGCCGGCCTGCGCGTGGAGCTCGTCGCGGGCGGCTACGATCTCGAGCCGCTGGGGCCGGGGTCCGAGCGGGCGGTACTGGTGGCCCGCAAACCCTGACCGTCGGCGCCCGGCGGCCCCGACCGATGGGTGGGTGGCGCGTCCGGGTCGCGTGGTATCGTCGGGTCCCATGTCAGGATCATCCGGCAGCCACGACCAGACGCGTCTCCTCATCGTGGAGGACGTGCCGCAGGTCGCGCAGTACATCCGCGGGCTGCTCAACGCGCAGGCCAGCGTGAAACTCCTGGACGTGCTCACGGATGGCTCCAGGGCGATCGACCAGATCGGCCAGCTCCGCCCGGACGTGATCATGGTGGATCACCTCCTGCAGGGCCGGGTCAAAGGTCCCAAGCTCGTGGAGCAGATCGCGCAGGCCGGCCTCAAGGTTCCGGTGATCGTCCTGACCGTGCCGCAGAGCCCGGTCGAGGTGGATCCGGCTGCCGGCATCAACGGTGTCCTGTCCATGCCGTTCTCCGGCTTCGACCTGATGAACCTGATCGCCGCCGTCCGCAAGGAGTACCTCGAGACATCGGACATCGGGCCGACGCGGATGATCGCGGTGTTCGCGCCCAAGGGCGGGGTCGGCAAGACGACGATCGCCTTCAACCTCGCGGTGGCGATGGGCATGCACGACCAGCGCACCGTGCTCATCGACGGCAGCCTCCAGTTCGGCGACCTGCGCGCCCTGCTGAAGGTCCCCGTGGATGCCCCGTCCATCCTGGACCTGCCCACGGACCGGATCGCGGAGTCGGACCTCGCCGACGTCCTGTGGCGCGATCCATCGGGGATCGACATCCTGCTCGCCCCACCGCGCATCGAGATGGCGGAGATGGTCACGTCGAGGGACGTGGACAAGATCCTGTCGCTCCTGCGGCGCGTCTACCAGGCCATCATCGTGGACATGTCGAGCGTCATCAGCGACGTCAACCTCTCGTTCCTGGACGCGAGCGACACCATCGTCGAGATCGTCACCTATGACTCCACGACGATCCACAACACGATCTCCATGGCGGACACGTTCCGGTCCATCGGCTATCCGGCGGCCAAGGTCCGCTATCTCGTGAACCGCGCGGACAGCCCCGGCGGCATCGACCCCGAAGACCTGCATCGCGCGCTCGGTCGCGTGCCGGAGCACCGGGTCGTGTCGGACGGGCCGCTGGTCGTGCGCTCGAACAACGAGGGCGTGCCGTTCGTCCTGGCGGATCCCAGCGCCGCGGTCAGCCTGGACATCGCGCGGATCGCCGGTGAACTGCTCGGGGCGGCGCGCGTCCCGATCGCGGCCGGCCGCCGGTAGCCGGTCCGTCGTGTCAGACCCGCGACCGATCGGCGTCTTCGACTCGGGGGTCGGTGGCCTGACTGTCCTGCGCGAGATCATCCGCCGGACCCCGCACGAGTCGACCATCTACCTGGGCGACAACGCCCGGGCCCCGTACGGCCCACGGCCGGACGATGAGGTCCTGCGCTTCTCCACGGAGTCACTGGACGCGCTCGTGGAGCGCGACGTGAAGGCGCTGGTCGTCGCCTGCAACACGTCCACGGCCGTCGGGATCGGCGCGTTCCGGCGGCGCTATGCGCTCCCGGTCCTCGGCGTGATCCGGCCCGGCGCGTCGGCAGCCGCGCTGTCCACCCGAAACCGGCGCGTCGGGGTGATCGCCACGCCCGCCACCATCCGCTCGCACGCCTACTTCGCGTCCATCAAGGACGAGAACCCGGCGATCGAGGTCTACGAACACGCCACGCCGGCCCTCGTGCCGATGGTCGAGTCGGGGATCCTGAGTGGACCGGAGGCCGAGGCCACGGTCATCGCCTCGCTCGCGCCGCTGCTGGGGGAGCGTGATGCGGACGGCGAGTCCATCTTCCCGCGACCGCCCGGGGCCTCCATAGACACGCTCCTCCTGGGTTGCACGCACTATCCGCTTCTGCGGCCGCTCATCGCGGCGGCGGTCGGCGACCGGGTGGCGATCGTCGATTCGGCGACGGCCACGGCGTCGGCGCTCGCCGAGCTCCTCATCGTCAATGGTCTTGAGGCGCCGGGGACGACGCGCGGGACCGCGGCCGATGCTGGCCTCGCCGGACACGAGCGCAGCCTGGAGACGGCCGCACAGGCGACCCACCGCCAGTTCACGACCGGCGACGCCGGCCGCTTCCACGACCTGGCCGTCCGTCTGTTCGGTTCGGATTTCCCGGAAGTCGCCTCGGTCGAGCTCGGGCTGGCCGTTCCATGAGCGGCGCACGCGATCGCGGTCCGTGGCGCACGGATCGAGCGTGGCAGGCCGGCATCCTGATCGGGTCCGCGCTGGGAGCCGCCGCGACCGTCGTGGGTCGGCGCATGGAGCGCCAGGCACGCGAAGGCCTCGTGGACTGGTCCGGCGTCGAGCGCATCGCCGTGACCCGTCTGGGCCGGGCGAAGGGCGCGCTCAGCGCGGCCGAGTTGCGGGCGGCAGAACCGGCCTATGAAGCGGCCATGGCCCGGATCGTGCCGGCCCTGGAGGAGGCGCTCGGCACGGAGTTGCCGGGCGTGGTGGAGCGTTCGTCGGTCGTCGATCGCGCCGGTTGGGTGGGGGCCAACATCGCCGCGTTCGAGTCGCTGATCGGTCGCCTGGAGGCGGACCTGCTGGACCAGGTCGTGCCGGTGGGTGGCGGTCTCGCCAAGGCGACCATGGCCCTCGCCAATCGATGGGTCACCACCCGACAGCTCGGGCTGCTCCTGGGTTTCCTGGGCCAGCGCGTCCTGGGCCAGTACGATCTCGCCCTCCTGTCTGCGGAGGCGACCCCGGGGCGACTTCTGTTCGTGGAGGAGAACATCCGTCAGACGGCCGCGGCGCTGCGCGTGCCCCTTGGGCCGTTCCGGACCTGGATCGCCCTCCACGAGACGACCCACGCGTTCGAGTTCGAGGCCCATCCGTGGCTCCGACCGTACCTGGCCTCGCGACTGGAGCGCCAGATGGCCCTCTTCGGCAGCGACGTGGAGGGGATGGGTCGCGAGGCCCTCCGCGGGCTCGGCCGGGCGCTCCGGGGCGAGCGGGGAGGCGAGCACTGGATGGAGCGGCTCATGGGCGAGGAGCAGCTCCGCCTGTTCCGTGAGACCCAGGCGGTCATGAGCCTGCTGGAGGGTTTCAGCGACTACGTGATGGACGAAGTGGGCCGGGACCTCGTTCCGGGCGTGGAGCGCATCAGCGCGCGTTTCCACGAGCGCCGCAACACGCGTACACCGTTCGAGCGAGCCATGCTTCGGCTGACCGGCATGGACCTCAAGCTGGAGCAGTACCGGAAGGGTGAGGCATTCGTCCGGCGCATCGCCGACGAGCGCGGACGGCCGGCCCTGATGCGCCTGTGGGAGGGCCCGGAGACGTTGCCGCGCGACGGCGAGATCGACGAGCCCGGACGCTGGATGACGCGGGTGCTGGACGCATGACGCCGCCTCCGACCGCGCCCGGCCATTCCGCCGGCCCAGGCAGTGGTCCCGGCGGCGCACCGGCAGCCATCGCCCTCAGCCCCATCCTGTCTGCCCGCTACCGCTCGCGTGATCTTGAGCGGATCCGTGCGGCGGCGCCTGGCGCGCGACTCGTCACGGTCTCCGTGGAAGGCCTCGCCGACGGGCCGCTGGACGACGTCGAGGTGATGCTGCGCGGCTGGCTCTCGTCGGACGCCTTCGATCGACTGTTGGCCCGGGCGCCGCGGCTGGCCTGGGTCCACTCCGCCACCTCCGGCGTGGAGCGGGCACTCACGCCGTCCGCCCTGGAGCGCGATCTCGTCGTGACCAACGCTCGCGGGGTCTTCAGCCGGCCCATCGCCGAGTACGTGCTGATGATGATCCTGTCCATCAGCCGGCGGCTGCCGCAGCTCCTGGAGCTGCAGCGGGAGCGGACGTGGCAGCCGCTGGAGGGCGCGGAGCTCAGGGACGTCACGGTCGGGATCGTCGGGCTCGGCTCCATCGGGCGGGCCGTCGGGGCGCTCGCCACGGCGTTCGGCTGCCGGGTGGTGGCGGTCCGTCGACGCCCCGATGGCGGATCGGACGCCGGCGCGGATGGGACGACGGCGAGCGAGGACAGCCGGTCGTTCGGCGAGGTCATGCTGGACCGCGTGGGCGGCCCGGACACACTGCCGGAGCTCCTGGCCGAATCCGACTTCATCGTCCTGGCCGCGCCGCTCACGCCCGAGACGGAGGACATGATCGATGACCGGACGCTCGCCATGGTCAAGCCCGGGGCGTGGGTGATCAACGTGGCGCGCGGCCGTCTGATCGACGAGCGCGCGCTGCTCCGCGCGCTGCGTGACGGACCGCTGGGCGGCGCCGTGCTGGATACCTTCCGGGAAGAGCCCCTGCCGCCCTCCTCACCGTTCTACGACCTGCCCAACGTGATCGTGACGCCCCACACGGCGTGGTCCAGTGGGCGGGTCCTGGACCGCAGCGTGGAGCTGTTCTGCGAGAACCTGCGGCGGTTCGCTGCCGGTGACGATCTGCTCAACGTGGTGGACCCGACCGCGGGCTATTGAGGCGACGCCGCGGGTCTCGGCGCCTCTCGGCGGCGGCGCCCGCCGGACCCGGCTACGATCGGACCCATGCAGATCGCCATCGTCGGGCTTGCCGGAAGCGGCAAGACGACCGTCTTCAACACCCTCACCCGCGGCCACGCCGAGACCGGCGGCTATGGCGGCGTCACCCTGAACGTCGGGGTGGTCAAGGTGCCGGATGCGCGGCTGGACCGACTGGCCGAGATCTTCAAGCCGAAGAAGGTCGTGCACGCCGACGTCACGTACGTTGACCTGCCCGCCCCGCCGCCCTCGTCGGAGGGGCGCGTGGGTACGGAGGAACTGCCGGCGGACCACCTCGCGCGGCTGCGCGACTCCGACGCGCTGCTCCACGTGGTCCGCGCGTTCGAGGACGCAACCCATCCGCACCCGGCCGGAAGCGTGGACCCCGCGCGTGACATCGAACAGCTGGATCTTGAGTTCACCCTGGCTGACCTGGCGATGGCCGAGCGGCGTCTGGAACGCCTCAAGGGCAGCGGCCGGCACGGGACCCAGGCCGAGCGGGAGGCCGCGGAGCGCGAGGAGATCGTCGTCCGACGCATCCACGTGGGCCTGGAGGCCGGCACGCCCATCCGTGACCTCGGCCTGGACGCGGATGAGTCCAAGGCGATCCGCGGATTCCGATTCCTGACCGAGAAGCCCGTCCTCGTGCTGCTGAATGTCGGCGAGGGCGACATCGCCGGGGCGCCGGCGCTGGTGGAGCGGGTCGCGGCCGGATACGACCACCGGATGGCCATCGTCGAGGCCCTGTCGGCCAGGATAGAGATGGAGCTGGGCGAGTTGGAACCGGACGAGGCGGCGGTGTTCATGGAGGAGCTCGGCATCAGCGAGTCCGGCCTCGACCGGGTCATCGCGCTGTCCTACCGGCTGCTTGGCCTCGTCTCGTTCCTGACGGCCGGGCCGGACGAGGTCCGCGCGTGGCCCATCCCGGACGGGTCCACGGCCGTGGATGCCGCAGGCGCCATCCACTCCGACCTTGCCAGGGGCTTCATCCGCGCCGAGACCGTCGCCTACGACGACCTGGTCACGCTCGGGTCCATGGCGGAGGCGCGCAAGGCGGGCCGGCTGCGTTCGGAGGGAAAGACGTACCGCGTCCGCGACGGGGACGTGGTGGAGATCCTGTTCAGCCGCTGACCACGCTGGCCGGGCGAGTCAGTTCAGGCGGGCCTCGTCGTCGGGATCGAACTCGGCGAGGATCGTCCGGAAATCGCCGCTGAGCTGGTCGCCGGGCTCTTCCTCGTCATCGTCGTCGTCATCATCATCGTCGTCGTCCTCCATGCCCAGGTCGGCGATGAAGTTCTCGTCCTCCACGATGGAGACATTGACCGCGGCGACGAGGCGATCGTCGCCGACGAAGATGAACCCGTAGTCGCGCTCCAGGATCATGGCGATCGACTCGATGAGCGTATCGTGCTGGTAGGTGTCCTGGACGTCGCGCCGGATGCGCTGGACGACGTCGAAGAACTCCTGGGGCTCCCACTCGGATTCGCTGACCACGAGGACGTCGGAATAGACCGCGTCGTCGCCCTCGTGCAACTCGTAGAAGAACACGGCCGCTCCATCGGTGATCTGGTGGGTGCGGAGTATAGCCGGGAGGTGCCATGGTCAGGCCACCCGTCCAGGTGGTCCACGTCGGATCGGCGGCGCGCGACCTCGCGGACGACGATCCGCGCGGCTGGCGCCTGGGTGGCGGCGTCACGTACGGGGCGCTGACGACCGCTCGCCTCGGGCTGGTCAGCGGCGCCGTGGTCGGCCTGGACGACGCGGCGAGCCGGGCTCGCGAACTGGCGTGGCTGCGCGACGCCGGAGTGGACATCCACGTCGTGCCGCTGCCCGAGGGTCCGGTCTTCCGCAACGACGAGACACGGACCGGCCGGGTCCAGACGGTGATCGTGGTCGGTGCCGCGCTGCCGAGCGGCGAGGCGCCGGCATCGTGGCGTGCCGCGCCGGCGTGGTCCTTCGCCCCGGTCATGGACGAGATCGCTGACGATTGGGCGGCCGTGCCCGCGCCGGGGTCGTGGGTGGCGGTCGCCTGGCAGGGCATGCTCCGGACCCTGGTCCTCGGCACGACCGTCGGTCGCCGGCCACCCGCGGCCCGCGCGCTGCTTCGCCGGGCCGACCTCGTGGGGGTGAGCGCGGCGGATCTGGAACCGGGCACCGCTCCGCGCGATCTCGTCCCGCTGCTGCACCCGGGCGCTCGCCTCGCGATCACGGACGCGGAGCGGGGTGGGGTGACGGTGGAGGTGGACGCCACGGGCGGGATCGCGAGCACCACGGGGTACCAGGCGGTTGACGCTCCCCGCGTCGTGGACCCGACCGGCGCCGGCGATGTGTTCCTTGCTGCCCTCCTGGCCGCCATCGTCCAGCCGTCGCTGTCTGACGATCCGGTCCGGTTCGCGGCGACCGCCGCGTCGTTGGCGATCGAGGCGCCGGGCCTGCTCGGCGTTCCCGATCTGGACGCGGTCCGTGCCAGGCTCGCGTCAGCCGATCCGCGCTGATCAGGTTCGGCGACGCAACCGGGCGATACGGACTCGGAGATCCGCCTCGAGAGGAGGCTCCGGCATCCCCAGCCGCCGCCGCCGGTCCGCCAGGCCATACCCATGGAGCGCGGCCTGCAACGCGAGGTCCGGCCGTCCCAGCCGATGCTCGTGGAGTTTCGCGAGCTCGATGGCGGCGACCACCGCGGACCGGCCGGGGCCGGCGGCGAGGGCCGCCCAGGCATCGGCGGCGTCGTGATGGCGACCGACGCGTCGCAGCAGGTGAGCCCGATCCACGGCCATCCGCCCGCGGTCCCACGGCGTCGCCGCCGCGAGGCGTCGGTCCCAGCCGGCGCTGGCGCGGGTCCGCTCCGCGCGCGGCGACCCGCCGAAGTCCGGACGGACCCGGGGCGACCACCAGGGCTCTTGACCCCGGGCGTCCGGGTCACGGGCCCGACCCATGGCTTCGTCCAGGCACGCGAGGGCGTCGTCGAGGCGATGCGCGCGAACATAGGCCCGTGCGAGGCCCGCCAGGTCGCCCGGCGGGGCGGCCCGACGGCCACCTGGGTCTGCGTAGCCCGTGTCCAGGAGGGCCACCAGCCTGGCGAGCGAGCGAACATCCTCGTCGTTGTGGCGGACGACCGCGGCGAGCGGGTGCGCCGGCCCGCCACGCAGGAACCCGAGGTACCGCCCGGGGATCTCCCAGCCGTCCACGTCGTCGTGGCGCTCCACGCCCAGCAGGGTCTGCTCCACCGTGCGCAGGCGGGCGTCGTCCATGCGGTGCCGGAAGACGCGCCGGACGATCGGCAGCAGGTCAAGATGCCCGTCGTGGGGCGGGGCGGCTCGACGCGCCATCCGGTAGCGCGTCACCAGCAGGGGCCAGTCGAACCCGCGACCGTTGTACGAGACCAGCCATGCGTCGCGCGGGATGTGGCGGGCCAATTCGTCCAGGAGGGCGATCTCCTCACCCTGGTCGGGAAGGAGCAGCTGGGCCTGTCGGAAGGTGGGCCCGTCCCACCAGCCCAGGCCGATCAGGAACGCCACCGTTCCGGCCGCCGTCGCGAGCCCGGTCGTCTCCGTGTCGATGCACACCAGCGGCGCTCCGGGTGGTGGGTGGCCGGGCAGCGTCGCCAGCCGATCGCGATCGATGGGCAGATCCGTCGCGGGGCCGTCCAGTCGCACGAACCGGCCGGCGCCCGAGCGCACGATCTCGCCGCCGAGCACGGACGTGAGCCGTTCGGCGAGCTCCGCGGCGCCGACGCGCAGGTGGGGGAGAGGATCGCCGGTCCGGCCCGGATCGGTCTGCGCCGCGCGATAGCGCGCCAGCCGGCGCGCAAGGTCCGAGCCCGACGATGGCTGGTGCGCGGCCGGCGAGAGGACGTCCGTCATGCGAGCGCGCCGGACGCCTGACCGGCTCGCCGACCCGCCCCCAGCTCGCGCAGCAGGCGCAGGGCCAGGGCCCGAGCGTCCACGTCCCGCTCCAGGCGCGGACCAGTGCAGGATGGACAGCCACCATCGCAGCCGCATCCGGCGATGAGGTCCGCGGCCCCGGCGATCAATTCGTCGTGCCGCTGCCACAGGCGCTCGGCGAGGCCGATGCCACCGGGCACGGCCTCGTACAGGTAGATCGTCGGCTCCTCCGCATGTGGCGAGCGGACCTGCGTGACGAGACCAAGGTCGCGTGGATCGCCCATCAGGAGCACGGACGCGATCGTCTGGATGGCGCGGCCGGCGCCAACGAGCGCGACGTCCAACTCGTCCCGACGCCAGTGGTCGCGGGCCTCCTCGGCGGTCAGCCAGTAGGCGGTCGTCTGGAGCTCCAGCTCCGGCAGGTCGATGGGTCCCCAGCCCACGTTCTCGTCCGTACCGAACTTCAGCTTCTTGAACAGCGTCACGAGGCTGGCCACCATCACCTCGCCATGGCGCCGTCGTCCACCCGTCGCCCGGGCCTCCGCGAACACGTCCAGCGGCTTGAGGGTCACCGCGCGGTTGGCGTACGTGTAGTGGTCCACGTCCACCCGATGGACGTAGGCCTTGCGCTCGCCCCACTCGAGGCGGTCCACGTAGTACTGCACGGACTCGTGGATGTAGATGGCTCGCTCGTGGACCAGCACCTGGGCACTGAACAGGTCGACCTCGCCGAGTACGCGCGGCCGGTCAGGGGTCGTGTCGATGATGACGACGTTCTCCGGGGCGGCGGTCCGCAGGGAGATCTCCGAGGCCGGGAAGTTCTCGCTGGACCAGTACCAGCGACCGTCGTCTGCCTGGCGGACGTGGCCCTCCTCACCGAGGAACGCCAGCAGATCATCCGCTGGGCCGGGTCCGAAGACCTCACCGGGCTCGAACGGCATCTCGAACACGGCGGCGCGCAGGTGCCCCAGCAGGACGTGCAGGTTGTCCGGGTCCAGCCGCGCCTCCTCCGGTGTGCCCTCCAGCAGGAACTCCGGGTGGTGGATGACGTACTGGTCCACCGGTGCGCCCGAGGCGACGAGGATCGCGACGCTCGTGCCCTGGCGCCGCCCGGCGCGACCGAACTGCTGCCATGTCGCCGCGACGCTCCCCGGATAGCCGGCAAGGACCGCGGCATCCAGCCGGCCGATGTCCACGCCGAGCTCCAGCGCATTGGTGGCGACGACCCCCAGGATCTCACCGTCCCGGAGGCCGCGCTCGATCGACCGACGTTCGGTCGGCAGGTAGCCGCCCCGATAGCCTCTGACGCTGGTCCTTGGGCCGCGACTCTCTCGCAGCGATTCGCGCAGGCCTGTCAGCAGGAGCTCCACGGCTACCCTGGAGCGACCGAACACGATGGTCTGCCGCCCGGCTCGCATGAACGGCAGGGCCCAGCGCTGCGCGAGCGTCGTGGCGGATGCGCGCGCCCCGCTGGCGGGCTCCATGATCGGCGGATCCACGAGCAGGACGTGCCGCTGGCCGGCCGGGGCGCCGTTGCGATCCACGAGTCGGACCGGTCGGCCGGTCAGCGTGCTGGCGAGCTCCGCGGGATTGCCGATCGTCGCAGAACAGCAGACGATCACCGGACGGCTCCCGTAGTGGGCGCAGATGCGCAGGAGGCGGCGCAGGACGTTGGCGACATGCCCGCCGAAGATCCCCCGGTAGGTGTGCAGCTCGTCGATCACGATGAGTTGCAGCTGCTCGAAGAGCTGGAACCACTTGGTGTGGTGGGGGAGGATGGCCGAGTGCAGCATGTCCGGGTTGGTCACGACCACCTGGCCGGCGGCCCGGATCGCCGAGCGGATCGGGGCCGGGGTGTCGCCGTCATACGTGGACGTGAGGATGGGCAGGCCGGCCGCCGCTGACAGCTCACCGAATTCCGTGACCTGGTCCTGGCCAAGAGCCTTGGTCGGGAACAGGAACAGCGCCCGGGCGGATGGGTCCTCCGCGATGGCCTGCAGGGCCGGGAGGGCGTAGCACAGCGTCTTCCCGGAGGCCGTGGGCGTGACGACCACGATGTCATCGCCGGCATGGACCGCCTCCAGGGCCTCCGCCTGGTGGGTGTACAGCTGCTGGATCCCCCGGCTGGCGAGTCCGGCGACGATCCGGGGGTCCAGCCACTCCGGCATCGACCCGTACATCGCGTCCCGGGGCGGGAGGACCGCGTGGTGGACCACCCCCCTCGCGAGCGATGGCTCGTCGAGCAGGCCGGCGAGGACGGTCTCAGGATCGGCGGGGGCGTACGTGCGCATCAGACAGGGACCCCGTGCAGAACGAACAGACGTTCGATTTCGTCGCAGTCTACGCCCACCGTCGCGTGTGGGAGTGACAGGTTGGCTGTCACGTCGTTCGGTTTGACACGGCAGCTATCGGTAGCTACGCTCGCTCGGATGTCCCGCCGGCTGCCGTCCCGCGCCCCCGACGCCGACCCCCCGGAGGATCGCTTCGACGAGGGTCCGGCCGACCCGGCCGCGGATGGCACGGAGACCGGGGGTCCAGTCGGCTCGGTCGCGCCCGACCTCGCGGCGCTGCCCATCGCCGGCATCACGCGGCGCCGGATGGCTGGCCTCGTGGGCGGCCTCCTGGCGGCCTGGATCATCATCGTCTTCGCTCGGCAGGTCGGCGAAGCGTCGGCGGCGACCGCGAAGGCGGACGACATCGCCCAGGGGAACGCGGCACGCCAGGGCCAGGTCGCCGCACTTGAGCGTGAGCTGGACCTGATCGCCCGCCAACGCTACGTGGAGCAGCAGGCCCGCGGGTACGGTCTGGGCACGGCCAGGGAGGTCCCGTTCAGCCTGGCGGTCGGTGCCCCGGGCCTGCCCGCCGATGCCCCGGGCTCGGCCGCCGTGCGCCTCGGCGCCGACACGGACCGATCCTCGCCGCTGGAGAGCTGGCTGACCGTCCTGTTCGGCCCGTCCGACTGAATCGGGCGCCGGGACCCATCGCGCAGGTGGTCGGGGTCGCTATCCTGTCCTTCCGGCGTCCAGAGCGTCGGGCAGGGGAGGCCAGCGCGGCGCCATGTTCCAGATCCCGATCGAGGACTTCGTCTTCGTCGTCTGTGCGCTGATCGGCGGCGGACTGCTGCTCGTCACGGTGCTCGTGGACGACATCCTCGGCGCCGTCTTCGACTTCGACATCGGCGGCGTGTCGTTGATGCCGCTGCTGCTGTCCTTCGTGTCCATGTTCGGCGTGGGCGGCCTGTTCGCCACGCAGGTCCTGGGCGTCCACGGCGGGCCGGCGGCCATCTGGGGCACGGGCTTCGGGATCGTCGGGATCGTCCTCGCCTACGGCATCTTCTCCGCCCTCCGGCGCGCGGAGGCCCCGGAGCCGTTCTCCACGTCCGACCTCATCGGCCAGGACGCCTTCGTCCAGGTCGGGATCGTCACCGGCCGGCCCGGCAGCATCATCGTCAAGGCCGAGGGGCAGACCCACGAGTTCACCGCGACCGCCAGCCACGATATCCCGGCCGGCACCGTGGTCCGCGTCACCGGGGTCGCCGGTACCGGCCTGGTCGTGGGAGACATCGCGCCGACACCGTCGGCGTCCAGTGAGGGGAGCGCGGACATTGCCTGACATCTTCGGGTTCATCGGCACGGGCGTGGTCCCGGTCTTCCTGATCATCGTCGTCGCCGTCCTGATCGTCAGTTACATCGGCAGTCGCTACAAGGTGGCCGGCGCCAACGAGGCGCTGGTCGTGTCCGGCCAGCGCGACCGGTCGCCGGACGGCCGTCGCAACCTCAAGGTCGTGCGCGGCGGTGGCGTCATCGTCCTGCCGCTCGTCCACAAGGTCGGCAAGTTGAAGCTGACCGCGCGTCAGATCAACGTCAACCTCGCTGATGCGGTCACGCGCCAGGGCATCAAGGTCGCCGTGCAGGGCGTCGCCACGTTCAAGATCGGCGCGGACGACGAGTCGATCCGCAACGCCGCCGAGCGATTCCTGGAGGCCCGCGACGAAGAGGTCGACTCGATCGTCAAGAACGTCCTGGAGGGCTCGCTCCGCTCGATCGTCGGCACGCTCACCGTCGAGGAGCTGAACCTCGACCGGATGAAGTTCCAGCAGGCCGTCCAGGATGCGGCCAAGGGTGACCTCGCGACCTCGGGTCTGCAGATCGATTCATTCACGATCCAGGCCATCCGTGACGAGTCGGGCTACATGGACCTCATCGGCCAGCAGGAGACCGCCCGTCGCGAGCGCGATGCGCGCATGGCCAAGGCGGCCGCGGACCAGGAGGCGGCGGTGCGCGAGGCTGAGGCCGAGCAGGTCAAGATCAACGCCCAGCGGGACGTCTCGCTGCGCCGGGCGGAGACCGAGACCCAGACGGCGGCCGCGGCGGCCCGTGCCGCCCAGGCCGGCCCGCTGGCGGAGGCGGAGGCGACCCAGGAAGTCACCCGCAAGCAGACCGAACTCGCCCAGCTGGAAGCCGCTCGCAAGGAGCAGGAACTGGTGGCCACGACGGTGCGGCCGGCGGAGGC
>JBBEBL010000128.1:0-3030 GCA_040882345.1 Chloroflexota bacterium | reverse complement strand
CAGTTCAACGATGCGGCGATCATCCAGACCGTGCTGTCCATGCTCCCCGACATCGTGCGGGCCGCGGCCGAGCCGATGGCCAGCATCGGCTCGCTGACCGTTCTCTCCACGGACGGCGCGTCGGACGTGGTCAAGAACGCCACGAGGACGGTCGCGGAGGCGAGCGCCACGGTCAAGGGCCTGACCGGCATCGACATCCCGGACCTGCTCAACCAGGCGCTCGGATCGGCGGGGTCGGCTGGGTCGGACCAGCCGCCCACGAGCGGTGGCGATCGACCCCGACCGACACCGCCGTCCAGGGGCGGGGGCGGCGCTGGTGGTGGATCAGGCGGGGGGCCGGCGCAGGCGCGCGGAGCCGGTGGCGGCCGTGGAGGTTCGTCGCCAGCGAGCGGCGATCCGGGCGCAGGCACCTCCGCCGGCCTCGCGAGTGCCGGTGGCGCGGCCATCCCCGTGGCGCCACGGTTCGAGAGCCAGGAAGCCATCAAGGCCGCGCTCGCGGACGCCGATCGCGCCATCAGGGCGGCGTCGGAGCCCGCGACGCCGCGGACGGACACGGCCGCCGGCCCGCCCCGTCCGGCTCGCCCGTCGAGCGCCGATATCACGCGCGACACGACCATCGACGACGCCGCGCAGCGGCTGGCCGGCGATCTCCTCGCCGTGCCCGGCATCGGGCGCTTCCGGGATGTCCGACTGGCCCAGCTCGACACGTCCGGGCCTCGGCCCCTGCGGGCGATGTGGCGGGTCGCCCGGGAGCACGTGGACGAACGGTTCGGACAGCTGACGATCGGTGAGCTGCTGGACCGGTTCGGCGGCGACGGCGCGACCGGAACGTGATCACGGACGGGGCGCCGTGACGGGAGGCACCAGGCGGAGCGGCGAGTACGCCCGCCTGCTGGCGGAGAACGAGCGCTACACGGAGACCTTCGACCGGTCGGCGCTGACGGCCGCGCCGCTGTCCGGTCTGGCCATCGTGGCGTGCATGGACGCCCGCCTGGACGTGGAGGAGACCCTTGGCCTGCGGACCGGTGACGCCCACATCATCCGCAACGCCGGTGGCATCGTCACGGACGACGTGATCCGGTCGCTCATCGTCAGCCAGCACCTGCTGGGGACGAACGAGATCGTGGTCATCGAGCACACGGGCTGCGGACTGCACGGAGCGGATGCGGATGCCCTGCGGTCGCGGGTCGCGGCCGCGTCGCAGACGGCCGCCGAGGACGTGGCCATCGACTTCGGCGCGTTCACGGACCTCGAGGCGAACCTGCGCGCCCAGGTCGCGCGTCTGCGCGAGCACCCCTTCGTCCACGATGTGCCCATCCACGGCCTGATCTTCGACGTCGCGACCGGCCGCCTCCACGAGATCGTCTGAGGGCCGTCACGCGGATGCGATGCCGGCGCCGGTGCCTGCGATGCCGCCACGCGCGGGCCCGAGCGTAGGCTGGACTCCCAGTATGTTCGAGAGGGTCCAGGAACCATGAGATGGAAGCGCAACACCGGCTTCGACCGGATCGAGGACCGCCGTGGCCAGGGTGGCGGCGGAGGCATGCTCGGAGGGGGCATGCTTGGCGGTGGAGGTGGCGGAGGATTTCCCATCCCGATCCCCGGAGGCAAGGCCGGCGGGGGGATCGTGGGGACCATCGTCACGATCGTCCTGTTCCTCCTCGTCAGCGGCGTCCTGGGCAACGGCGGGAGCAGTCTCGGCGGCCTCTCGGGGTTGGGCGGCGGTCCCGCCCAGCCGGGCGGCACGCTCAACCCCCAGAACGACACGGACCAGTTCCTGGCCTACGTCGTCAAGGACGTCCAGGATTTCTGGATCGAGACCTTCCGGACCGCCGGCAAGGACCTCCCGATGCAGGACCTCGTGCTGTTCGAGAGTGCCACCACCTCCGCCTGCGGGCCTGCGTCGTCGGCGACCGGTCCGTTCTATTGTCCCGCCGACCAGAAGGTCTACCTCGACCTCGGCTTCTTCGACGAACTCCAGTCCCGCTTCGGCGCGCAGGGCGGAGACTTCGCCATCGCCTACGTCGTCGCCCACGAATACGGCCACCACATCCAGACCGTCACCGGCATCAGCGAGGAGGTCCAGCGCCTATCCCGCGAGGACCCGTCGAAGGCCAACGACCTGAGCGTTCGCCAGGAGCTTCAGGCCGACTGCCTGGCCGGGGTCTGGGCCAACTCGGCGGCCTCGGACGTCGAGCCCGGCGACATCGAGGAGGCCATCAGCGCGGCGGAAGCCGTCGGGGACGACCGGATCCAGGAGCGCACCCAGGGTCGCACCGATCCCGAGTCGTGGACCCACGGCTCCTCCGCCCAGCGGGTGGAGTGGTTCACGCGCGGCTGGCAAAGTGGAGAAGCCGCCACCTGCGACACTTTCTCCTGATCTCCAGCTGGTCCTGCGCCCGGCCCGCTGGTCATCAGTCCGCCCGGACGAGCTCAAGGACCGGTGGCCATGGCCTCGAGCGCCTCCAGGGTGCCCGGGACGGCGGGCCAGCCTGAACGGCCCGCGCCGCCCTCGCGTTCACCGTCGATGAAGCCGATGTTCGGAGACCGCCGCTTGCCGTGCGGGCTTCACCCATGGTCAACGCGGGTGGGCCGAAGACCTCGATGTCGACCGGCGGGAGCCTCATGTCCCGCCTTCCGCGCCGATACGTTCACTCGCGGTGAAGGATCAACAGGGACCACGGCACCCGCCACGCCCGCAGATCCGTTCGGCGTGCCGACGTTCACCCCGGCCGAAGCGGCTCCGACGACGACCGTGGCGACGGATCGCACCAGGACGCGTATGGCCGGTGCGACTGGCATGTCGCCCAGCTTCGCGCCTCGACTCGTGCGTGGATCGGGACCTCAGACCTCCTCCCCGTGCCACATGCCGCCGCGCCATCGGCCATAGCCGTCCCTCGTGACCGTTGCGCCGCGGCGAGCGCGCCCCGCCACGAGGCAGGTCGGTCGCGCGGTCCATGGCGGTCGCGGTAGACTGGCGCCCGACCGCTGGCGGAGTAGCTCAGTGGTAGAGCAGGGGACTCATAAGCC
>JBBEBL010000127.1:23891-25834 GCA_040882345.1 Chloroflexota bacterium | reverse complement strand
GCCGGATCGCATGATCGCCAGGAACTGTTCCGGACCATCGTGGACGAGACGCTGCGAGCACTCCGGGTGGACTACGTCACGATCCGCGTCCTCCGCGACGATCATCTCGTGGTGGCGGCGTCCGCCGGCCTGAGCGACGAGACGGCCGCCCTCCTCCCCGCCCTGCACGTGACGGAGGGATGGGTGGGTGAGGTCCTGCGCAGCGGCCGCGCGGCGGCCTACCAGGACGCGGTTCCCGGGGCGGAACGGTACGAGGGCATCATCGACATCAGCGGGATGCTCGTGGCCCCCCTGATCCATCACGACCGGGTCATCGGGGCGCTGTCGGCCGGGACGCGTGCCGCCCGGCCGTGGTCGCCGGGCGACGTCGCGTTCATCACGACCCTGGCCACCCACGCCGGCATCGCCATCAACAACGCTGAGCTGTTCCAGCGCACGGAGGCCCGCGCGGCGCAACTCGCGGCCCTCCAGGCGGCATCGGGCCGGCTGAGCCGGGCGTCGTCCGTGGAAGGGGTCGGCCGAACCGTCGTGAAAGAGGCGCGCCAGGTGATCGACTACCACAGCGCCCGGGTGTACCTCGTGGAGCCGCCCGACCAGGTCGTGCCGATCGCCTTCGAGGGCCGGGTGGGCGCCTACGAGCACGTGGACGTGGACCTGCTGCGTTGCCGCCTCGGCGAGGGGTTCACGGGGTGGGTGGCGCAGAACGGCGAGCCGATCCTGGCCAACGACGCGAACGCCGACCCGCGCGGCCAGACGATCGCCGGCACGGACGATGTCGATGAATCGATGCTCGTCGTCCCGATGCGATACGACGGCCTGACCGTCGGCGTCATCACCCTGTCCAAACTCGGCCTGGGCGGCTTTGACGAGGACGACCTCCGGATGCTGACCATCCTCGCCGACCAGGCGGCCACGGCCGTCGAGTCCGCGCGGCTGTTGGCGCGAAGTCAGGAGCTCGCGCGCGAGCTGCGGCGCCTGCTGGACATGAGCGGTGAGCTGAGCGAGAGCCTGGACCCGCGTCAGGTCGCCAGCCTGATGGCCGGCCACCTGGGGCGCGCGATGGGCGTTGACGAGTGCTTGATCAGCTACTGGGACAGAGCCGGAGGTCGCCTCGAGTCGCTCGGTCACTTTCCGTCCGAGGGACTGGCCGCCCAGGATCCGTATTACGACGCTTCCGGGTACCCGGAGACGCTGCGCGCCCTCGAGCGCCAGGAGGTCGTCATCATCGACGCGCGCGACCCCGGCGCGGATGCGGCGGAGACGGCGCTGCTGGACCGGGAGGGAAACCGGATGCTGGCGATGCTGCCGCTCGTCGCAAAGGGTCAGACCATCGGACTCGTGGAGCTTTTCTCGCAGAGCAAGGTCGAGTGGGACAGAGAGCGCCTGGACCTCGCCCAGACGATGGCCAACGAAGCGGCCATGGCCCTGGAGAACGCGCGGCTCTACGAGGATGCCCGCAAACTGGCCGACCGCGACCCGCTGACCGGCTTCTACAACCACCGGTTCCTCCACGAGCGGCTGGGCGAGGAGGTGGTCCGGTCGCAGCGTGGTCGCCGGCCGTTGAGCATGCTCATGCTGGACATGGACGACTTCAAGCTCGTCAACGACACCTTCGGCCACCTCTTTGGCGACCGCGTCCTGACCTGGACCGCCGAGTTGATCAGGGGCAGCCTTCGAGCATCCGACGTCCCGGCTCGCTATGGCGGCGACGAGTTCGCGGTCATCCTCCCGGACACCGGCGCGGACGACGCCCGCGTGGTCGCACAGCGCATCCTGGAGGCGTTCCGCGACACGCCGTTCGTGGGTGAACAGCGTGGCCCGGTGCCGGTGACGCTGTCCATCGGCGTCGCCACTTTCCCGGCGGATGGGCGCACCGCGACGGAACTCATCGCGGCGGCTGACCAGGCGCTGTACGGCGTGAAGCGCGACGGCGGCCACGACGC
>JBBEBL010000127.1:7103-23791 GCA_040882345.1 Chloroflexota bacterium | reverse complement strand
GTGGACGACGGGCCCCGCGACCCGCATCCTGTATATCCGACGTGACCGAACGCGACCGCCGCCACCCCGTGCCGCCCGCGGACCCGTCGGACGAACGCATCCGGCGCTCGCGCCAGGCGTTCGCCGTCACGTTCCTCGTGTTGACGGCCGTGATGATCGTCCGCTCCCTGTCGCCGGGCGCCTTCATCGTCGACTGGCTTCTCCTTGGCCTTGCCCTCACGGCCGGGATCGCCGCAGTCGTCCATGTCCGCGCTGTCGAGCGCCTTGAGGCCCGACGACGCGACGAGTCTGCCTCGTTCACGCGGATCCTGTCCGGGCTGTCGAGATCCGTGTCGGCGGACGCGATCGTCGACGCCATCGTGGAGGAGGTGGGCCGCGCGTCGGAGGCGGATCACCTCGTCGTCGTGCGCAGACGGCCGGATGCGCGCGTCCTGGAGGCGCGCCTCGTCAGTTCCAGCCCGGGCGTTCCCGACTCACGGACCCTGCTCCCGATCGCCGACCTGGAGGAGCCCGGTCACGACGGCGCGCCCATTGCCCCGGGCGCCATCGCGGACCGGATCGCCCGGCGCATCCGCAGCGACTACGGGCTGGCACACACACTCGCGGCGCCGCTCACCGCGGACACCGGCGTCTTCGGCGCCATCGTCGTCTCGCGCCGGATGGGCGAGCCGTGGCCTGAGGCCACGCGCCGGATCCTCGCCGATGCCGCGGTCGAGGCGTCGGCGGCGCTGGCGCGCGCCTACTCGCACCAGGCCGCCCAGGCCCAGGCTTCCACGGATGCCCTGACCGGTCTGCCGAACCGCCACTACTTCGACGAGTACGTGGGGCTCATGGCGCGGCGTCGTCGCGCCGGTGACGCCGTCGGGATCCTCATGGTGGACATCGACAAGTTCAAGGTCCTCAACGACACGCACGGCCACGCGGTCGGGGACGAGGTCCTGCGGGCGGTCGCCGGGGCGATCGTCGCCGCCGTGCGCGATGACGACGTCCCGGCCCGGTTCGGCGGGGAGGAATTCGTGGTCCTGCTGCGTAACCCGGGCCTCCAGGTCGCCGTGGAGGTGGGGGAGCGCATCCGGGCGGCCGTCCGTGCGCTGGACCTGCGGCGCCACGGCGTGAGGACCGTCGTCAGCGTGTCCGTCGGCGTGGCGGTCGCGGACGAGTCGGACGCGTCCATAGAGGAGCTCATCGAGTCAGCGGATCGCGCCCTGTATCGCGCCAAGCGCGGAGGACGCGACCGGGTCGTGGCCGCCTGACCGACTACCATCGCCACCGTGACCGACGACTTCACGGACGAACCCGGCGTCCACGACGAGCCCGACGAGCCCGACGAGCCCGACGAGTCTGAGGCGCCGGACCAGCCGCGAACCCTCACCAACGCCGATCTCGCCCGGATCTTCCACGACATCGGCGACATGCTGGAGGTCAAGGGCGAGCTGGTCTTCAAGACGGTCGCCTACCACCGGGCCGCCGACGCCATCGGGCGCAGCGCGGTGGACCTCGTGGAGGCCTACCGGGCCGGCCATCCGCCCCCCGTCCCCGGCGTGGGCAAGGCCATCAGCGACAAGATCGCGGAGCTCGCGACGACCGGGCGCCTCGCGTTCTACGACCGGCTGTGCACAGAGGTGCCACCCGGGCTCGTGGACCTCATGCGCCTGCCCGGGCTTGGGCCCAAGACCGTGCGCCAGATCTGGACCGAGCTCGGGATCACGACCCTGGAGGACCTGCGCCTGGCGGCGGAGGCCGGACGGTTGCGTGGGCTGCGCGGCCTGTCGGCCCGCACGGAGCAGGGCGTCATCGAGGGGATCCGGCGCCTGGAGACGACACCGGACCGGATGCTCCTGCACCGGGCGGAGGCCACGGTGCTGGGCATCATCGCGGCGCTGGCTGACACCCCGGGCGTCCGCTCGCTTGAGCCGGCCGGATCGTTCCGCCGGCGCCGCGAGTCGATCGGCGACCTGGACATCCTCGCCGAGAGCTCGGACGGGCCGGGCCTGATCGAGCGGTTCACCACGCTCGGCGTGGTCGACCACATCGTCAACCAGGGGGCCTACAAGGCGGCCATCCGGGTGCTGCGCGGGCCGCAGGTGGACCTCATGGTCATGCCGCCGGGCGAGGGGGGCACGTACCGGATCCACTTCACGGGGTCCAGGGAGCACAACGTCCGCCTGCGGGAGATGGCCCGCGACCGGGGCTGGAGCCTGTCCGAGAAGGGCTTCGTCCGGATCGGCGAGGACGGTGAGCCGCTGACCGGTAACGCCGCGGAGCTCCGCACGTTCGCCACGGAGGAGGCGGCCTACGCGTTCCTGGGTCTGCCGTTCATCGAGCCGGAGCTGCGCGAGGACGCCGGCGAGATCGAAGCCTCGCTGGCCGGTGCGCTGCCGATCCTGATCACGGAGGCGGACCTGCGGGGTGACCTGCACAGTCACTCCGACTGGTCGGACGGGACGCACACCATAGAGGTCATGGCCGAGGCGGCTCGCCGGCGCGGCCACGCTTACCAGGTGCTGACGGACCACTCGCAGAGCCTGGCGATCGCGCGCGGTCTCACGCCGGACCGCGTGGAGGAGCAGCGCGCGATCATCGCGGGCCTCAACGCCCGGTTCGCGGCAGAGGAGGCCGCCGGGACCGCCCCGCCGGAGACACCGGCCGAGGGTTTCCGGCTCCTCCACGGCTGCGAGCTGGAGGTCCGTGCCGATGGCGGGCTGGACTACGAGGACGACCTGCTGGAGCGCTTCGACATCGTGGTGGCATCCGTGCACGTGTCGCGGCGCCAGCCGCGGGCGGATCTGACACGGCGCACGCTGAACGCCATCCGCAGTCCCCATGTCGATGTCATCGCGCATCCGTCCGGCCGGATGATCGGCGGTCGAGACGACCTGGACCTCGATTGGGACGCCATCTACGCCGAGGCCGCCCGGACCGGGACGGCCCTGGAGATGAACGGCTCGCCCCACCGACTCGACCTGTCCGTTGAGCGCGCCCGGCGGGCGCTCGCCGAGGGCTGCCTGCTCGCCATCGACTCCGACGCCCACAAGACGGCCGAATTCGACCATCTTCGCTGGGGGATCAGCCAGGCCAGACGAGCCTGGGTCGCGCCGGACCGCGTCCTCAACACGCGGAGCCGGGTGGACCTGCTGGCCTGGGTGGCCGGCAAGCCCACTCGCGTACCCTAACGTTGATGTTCGCCGGTCCACGCTCCGCCGCGCCTCGCCCCGGGCTGTCCCGGCCCGTCTCGCCCCGCTCCACGGAGCGCATGGCTCGCCGGGACCTGACGCTGGTGGCCGTCACGGTGGTCGGCCTGTCGCGGCTCACGGAGCCGCCGTCGGTCTGGTTCGTGGCCATCTTCCTGCTGGGAGCGATGCTCCTGGGCACCCTTCAGGTCCTTGGCGATGAGCACGCTCGGGTGGATGGTGGCGGCCTCGGCGTCCCGATCGAGTCGCTCATCCTGCCGGCGGTCGCAGCGGTGGTATGCGTCGGCGCCATCCGCCTCGTGCCGTTCGGCCTGTGGCTCGCGCCGGCACTCGTCATCACCTGGGTGATCGTGGCCCGGACGCTGGCCCTGGAGGCCAGGATCCTGCTGTCGCCGGAAGGACTCGATGCGGACGCCCGCACGGCCGTCATCGTGACGACCGTGGTGGTGGCGTTCATCGGGTTCGTGGGCGTCGCCGCCACCGTGCCGGGCGGTCTCGCCCAGCCTGGGGGGAACGGGGCGGCGGCGGGGCCGCTGCCGGAGGGCGACCTGATCGCGCTGGCCGCCGGGGATGCCGTCATCGCGCTCCTGCTCGGGTACCGGGCGGCCGCGCTGCGGGTACTGACCCTGCGTGACGCGCTGTGGTCCGCGGCGACCTATGCGGCGGCCATCGCCATCGGTGCCGCCGCCGTCAGGGCGATGGAGCTCCCGCGCCTCGTCGGACCTGCCGTGCTGACCCTGGCCTTCTACCTGTGGGACGCCTTCCATGCCGCCAGCCCGACCCGCCGCCGCGACGCCCGCTGGATCTGGCAGATCATCGTGCTGCTGGCCCTCGGCGTCATCGTCGTCGCCTGGAACCTGCTCCTTCGCGAGTAGACGGGCCGACCCGTCACCGCTCGCCCCGCGCCGCCCCGCGCCGCCCCGCGCCGCCCCGCGCCGGCCCCACCCGCGCCGCTCCCACCCGCGCCGCTCCGTCGCCTTCACCGGCGGTGAACCCCAGCGGGCTGAAGCGGTCCCCGACGGCCGCATTCGGGCTGGTCACGGTTGTTCCGCGCTGTGGGTTCGCTGCTGGTGAAGCCAACCGCCGGCAGGGGTCGCGCGCGCCGCATGAACCAGCTTTCATCGTGCAAACGTTCAGCCGCGGTGAACCCACGCCGACGCCGGGGCCGGCGCGTCCTCCCACGGCGCCGCGCATTCATCGCCGGTGAACCGGTGGCGGGGAACGGAGCAACCACCGTGTGGGCGGCAGGCGATGGCTGTCGGGCCTGGGATCCGACTGTCACCCCCCGGGTGCGCGATCCGTCACCGCTCGCGCCCACCGCCCGACCCGGCGAAAACCTCTGGAATCGAAGCTTTCTGCGGCACGGATGCACTGTCGCCGCCCCCCCAGCCCATCACCAACACCCACGCCACCCGTTTGACGGCGTGCCCGTCCGATGCTAGAAAGCGACTCCGCGTTGCGATACCCGATCGCGTCCCGTGCGCGACTCGCGCGACCCGTGCGCCCGTTCCCGAAAGGACCGCCCACCCGTGACCTTCCCCGACGTCGAGACGAACAACCAGAGCCCGGTCAACCTGACCCGGATCAAGCGCCAGCTCGCGGAGCAAGCCATCGCCCAGGCGTCGTCCGCCCAGTGGGCCGACGCGGCGGCCACGAACCGCAAGCTGCTGGAGCACGGCCCGGACATCGAGGCAGAGAACCGCCTGGCGAAGGCGCTCTGGGAGCTGGGGATGCTGGGTGAGGCCCGGGAGCACTACCAGACCGCGCTGGCGCTGGATCCCACGAACCGGATCGCCGAGCGCAACATCGACCGGCTCAAGGTCCTCCTGCATGCCGCGGGCGAGAAGACCGTGCCGGCCATGGAGGGCAGCAAGGCCCCGGTCAGCATCTTCGTGGAGGAGACCGGCAAGACGGGCTTCGCGTTCCTCACGGACCTCGCGAGCCCCAAGGAACTCGCCCAGGTCAACCCGGGCGACTACGTGGAGCTGACGCCGGAGGGCAACCGGCTCATCGCCTTCTCCAACGGGATGCGCATCGGCGTCGTGGAACCGCGTGTCGCCGCCCGCCTGCTGAAGCTCATCGCGGACGGCAACAAGTACGCGGCCGGCGTGACGAGCCTCGGCGACAAGGATGTCCGGCTCATCATCCGCGAGATCTTCCAGGACCCCAGCAACTACGGCAAGGTGAGCTTCCCGACCGCGGCCAAGTCCACGGACCTGCGTCCGTACACCAAGGGCACCCTGGTCCGTGAAGAGATGGAACTCGAAGAGGACCTGGAGGACGACGAGGAGGACGAGGAGATCGAGGACCTCGACCGCGTCCTGCCGCCGGAATCGACCACGGACGAGGCGTTCGAAGCCGAGGACGACGACCTCGACGAGGCGTAGTCGCCGCCGCCGGCCGGATCTGCGTCCCGCGCCCCCACGACGGGGAGTGCTCGCCGCCCGTCGGATAGCATCAGCCCGACCATGACCGGACGGGCAGCGAGGCAGCGGATCGACCCGGGCGCCGCCCTGCCCGCGTTCGACCGGATCGCCCCGCCGCCTCCGGTCGCCCAGCTGATCGCCAGGATCGACGCGCACACCGGACCCGGCGATGTCGTGGCCGACCTGGCGGGCCGCGGCGGCTGGGTGGCGCGCGCGGCACTCGACCGTCAGCGACGGGCCGTCTCCATCGAGTCCAGCCCCCTGACCCGCGTCCTGGCCGAGGTGGTCCTGCGTCCCCCGGACGTCCGCCATCTGGACGCGGCGTTCCAGGGCATGGCCGCCTCGCCGCGCGGCGACTCCAGCCTGAAGGTCTCGATCAGCGACATGTTCGCGACCCGCTGCGCCACCTGCGGCCGGACGCTCGTCGTGGACGAGGTCGTCTGGGAGACCGGTGGCGGCGGGTCAGCCGGTGCCCGACCCATCCCGGTCGAACGTCACTACCGGTGCACCGTCTGTCGCGACCAGCGTGGCGGGCCGGAGGCACGCCAGGCGCCGCTGGATCCGGACGACGAGGCTCGTGCCCTCGCCGATGTCGGGGCGGTCGCGGCGCGGACCTGGCTCGGGGACCGGCTCCCGCTCGTGGACGGCGCACCGACGCTGACGGACGAGCTGGTCGACCTTCACACGGACCGCCAACTCGTGGCCCTCGTCGCGATCATGGAGCGGATCGAGGGTGACCTTCGCGCAGCGCCGGTGCTGGCCACTCTGCGCCTCGCCTTCCTGCACACGATCCTGGCGGCGAGCCGCCTCGCCGGCGCGAGTGGGCGGACACCCGCGCTCAGGATCGCCGGAGGGCACGTCCGGCTTCCGGCCGCAGAGCGGTTCCCCGAACGCAACCCGTGGCTCGCGTTCGAAGAGGCCTTCCGCCTGGTGCGAGGGTTCATCCAGCGGTTGGAGGGCGGCCCGATGGGGCCCCTGCAGGCGCGCCTCGGGGAGGATCTCCGGGCGCTGGGGGAGGGAGCGGCCACCGCGGTCCTGGCGGTGGCCAGCCCGTCCGCCTCGCGAGCGCTGGGACCGGGCATGACCGGCGACGGCCGGCCCATGACCGGTCCGCGGATCCGGCTCGTCCTGGGTCAGCCACCGGTCCGCCCCAGCCTGGACCGGCTGGCGGCCGCGTATCACGGCACGGCGTGGGTGCTTGGCCGTGAGGCGGCCGCCCTGCTGCCCCTCGGCGCCCTCGCGGAGACGTCGCTCCGGGTGCCCTGGTCGTGGCAGTCCGTGGCGATCGGCCGTGCCCTGACGGACGTGGAGCCGTCGCTGGCCCGGGATGGGCGGGTCGTCCAGCTCGTGGATGGCGGCCCAGAGGCGGTGGCGGCCGTGGCCATCGGCGGAGCGTCGGCTGGGTATCGCCTCGTGCTCGCACGACTCGCGAACCCGGACGGAGACGGCATGGGCACGGTGGAGCTGATCCCACCCGGCGCCGCCGTCCCACCGGGCCCGCGCAACCGGGCGAACGTCGCGCTGCCGCCCGTGCCGGGCGGTCCGGGGGATCCCGATCTCGTCCCGGGCCCAGGCCTGTTCGCGCCGCCGGAACGCTACGACCGCCGCCCGTTCTCCGCCACGGAGGCGGCACGCATCGTCACCGAGTCGGCAGTGGAGACGCTCCGCGCGCGCGGCGAGCCGGCCCGCTTCGAGCGGCTCTTTGGCGAGATCCTCGTGGGACTGGACCGCTCCGGCCAGCTGCGCCGGCTGGCCGCCGGTTGGCGCCAGGCGACGGAAGAGCCCGCCGACTCGGATGCCACGCTGGATTCGCCGCCCCAAGCACCGCAGGCCGCGCCGGACGCCGTCGTCCGCGGCCGGACGGCCGGCGACGACGCCCGACATGTCGGCCCCATCGCGACTTCCATCGATGCGAGCTCCAGCGGTCCCGCGGCCGACCCGGTCGAGCGCCTCCTCACCCTCATCCGTGACGAACTCGGTCGCCCGACCCAGCATCGCCTCACGGAGATCGAGCCAGGTCGGTGGTGGCTGGGCGACAGGGAGGACCGAGATGCCGCCGCACCGCCGCTGGCCGATCGCGTGGAATGGGGTGTGTTCAGCCTGCTGTCCACCGCCGGACCGCTGTCCGAGAGCGCTTTCTACGAGCGCATCGCGACGATGTTCACGGGCCACGACCTCCCGGACGAGGCGCTGGTCCGGGCCTGTCTGGACAGCTATCGGCATCCCACCAGCACGCCGGACCGGCTATCCACCGCCGACGACCTGCTGCGCCGAAGCCATGAGCATGCGGCGCTGGTCGGTGACATCGCCGACGCCGGCCATCGACTCGGGATGCACGTCTGGATCTCGAAGCGCGAGCAGGGTCGGCGCGACCCACGGACCGGCGGCATGCTGGGGGACCTGCTCGACGAGCGCGAGCGGCACGGCTACCTCGGCGGGATCAGCAAGTCCGTGGACGACCTGGCGGAGGTGGACGCCCTGTGGTACGTCCGAGGCAAGGTCGCGTTCGCCTTCGAGGTCGAGTGGACGGCGATCCTCGGGGAGACCCTCCTGCGGCGGCACGCCCGCATCGGGCCTGACGACAAGCTCATCCGGTTCCTGGCCATCGCTCCCGAGCGGGCGGACCTGCTCCGGCACAAACTGGACCGCTCGCCACTGCTCCGTCAGGCGATGGAGGCCGGCGACTGGCACGTCATCAAGTGGCCGCATCTCCAGTCGTTCCTTGCCGCCGAGCGCCCGGACCTCGACGCACTGGAGCCGCTCATCGGGCTGGACCCGGTGGTGGAGCGATCGGGCGAGCAGATGCCCCTCTTCGATGGCTGAACGGGGTACGCTACCGGTCACGACTCACCGGGGGGCCTCCCACGCCCGCCCGCCCCGACGTGCATCCGGAGGCTTGCGCAAACCATGACCGACCTGACTGCGTCCGAGGCCGTCAACGACCTCGCCGAGCGATTCTGGGAGGGCATCCTGGCCCTCAACCCGACGACCGCCACGTTCTACGGCGACGAGCGCTACGCGGATCGACTTGAGGACCCGTCGCCGGCTGGGCGGGCGCAGCACCGGTCGCTCGCAGAGTCGGTCGCCCGTGACGCCGCGGCCATCCCGACGGACGACCTGTCCACGGAGGATCGCATCACGCGGGACATGCTCCAGGTCATCGGCGAGCTGCAGGCCGAAGAGGATGACCAGGGCCTGCATCAGCTGCGCGTCGTGGACCAGATGGGCGGGCCGCAGCAGCTCCTCCCGCAACTCACCTCATTCCAGCCGGTGGACACGCCAGAGCGGCTGGAAGCGTTCATCGCGCGCCTGAACGACTACCCGCGGTTCATGGCCGCCAACGCCGATATCCTGCGGGAGGCCCTCGGGACCGGGTTGACGGCGCCATCCATCGTCACGGAGCGGACCATCGCCCAGATCCAGCGGATGCTCGCCATCCCGATCGATGAGGCGATCGTCCCGGCCACGGTGAAGGGCGCGTCGGACGCCGACCGCGAGCGGATCCGCGCCATCGTCCGGGACCACGTCTATCCCGCGGACCAGCAGTTCCTGGACACGCTGCGCGGGGAATACCGGCACGCCAGCCGGGAGGAGCCGGGTATCTGGTCTGCGCCCAACGGGGAGCAGCTCTATCGGACCGCCATCCGCAGCTGGACGACGCTGGAGATGGATCCACGCGAGATCCACGAGATCGGCGTTGATGACCTCGAGGCCATCGAGCAGGAGCGACGGGAGATCTCCCGCGCTGCCGGCTTTGGTGACGATACGACCGCCTACCGGGCGTCGCTGGACGTCATGCCCGGCAACACCCCGGCGTCCAAGGACGAGCTGGTGGCGCGGGCCCGCGAGGACATCGAGCGCGCGATGGCCGTCGCGCCGCGGTTCTTCGGTCGGTTGCCGCGGGCGGGCTGCGAGGTCCGGGCGGTGGAGGAGTACAAGGAGAAGGACGCCCCGTTCGCCTACTACTACCCGCCGGCGGCCGATGGGTCGCGCGACGGCATCTATTACGCCAACGGCTACGACCTGCCCTCGCGCAAGTACACCAAGCTCGCGTCCACGACGTACCACGAGGCGGCGCCCGGGCACCACTTCCAGATCACCCTGGAGATGGAGAACGAGCACCTGAACCGGTTCCGGCGCCTGGGATCGAGGATGGTCGGTGGCGCGTACGTGGAGGGCTGGGGCCTGTACAGCGAGCGCCTCGCGGACGAGATGGGCCTGTACCGATCCGAGGCAGAGCGCTTCGGGATGCTGGACGGCCAGGCCTGGCGTGCGGCGCGACTCGTCGTGGACACGGGCATCCACGCCCTGCGCTGGGATCGACAGCGCGCCGTGGACTTCCTGCGCGACGATGCGGGCCTGTCCCAGACCGACGCGGAGATCGAGACCGATCGCTACATCTGCTGGCCGGGCCAGGCGCTCACCTACAAGCTTGGACAGCGCCAGATCGAAGCGCTCCGGCGCGAAATCAGCGCCCGCGACGGCTCCCGCTTCGACCTTCGCGAGTTCCACGACCAGGTGCTGGGCCACGGATCGTTGCCGCTCGCGACCCTCGCGCGCGAACTGCCCACCTGGGTGGCGACCCCGGCCTGAGCGGTTCGGATCGGCGACCGGACCCGCCTATGAATCGAAGCCGATGCCGAGTGCGTCCAGCGTCTGAAGGATGATGCCGCGCCGACCATCGTTCCGGTCGGCTCGGTCCAGCTCGTGGCGGACCGTCTCCACGGCGAGGGACCGAAGCGGCTCCGGCGGGAAGGGGATCGGTGGCGAGGTCACGATGCGCAGGCGCAGGCGATCCTCGTCCGGGCGCAGGATGAAGTCGCGGACCACGCCACCCGCCCAGCGGCTGGCCCCCACGCCCAGGCCGGTGTAGCCAAGGGCGTACGTCACGCGACCACCCATCGTCTGCCCGAAGGTGACCGTGAACCGCGAGGTCGTGTCGATGGCGCCGCCCCAGCGAAACGGGAATGCCAGTCCGTCCAGCTGCGGGAAGGCGCGGAAGAACTGCGCCTCCAGCTTGTCGAACGTGGCGGGCCGGTGGTCCAGCTCCGGTGCGACGCGACTGCCGAAGTGGTGGATCGCGTCGTAGCCGCCCCACAGGATCCGCTCGTCCGCCGTCAGGCGGAAGTAGTGGAACTGGTTGTTCGCGTCGGACAGGCCCTGGCGGTGCCGCCAGCCGATGGCCTCCCGTTGGGCCGGGGTGAGCGGCTCCGAGACGAGGACGTAGTCGTAGACCGGCACGAAGAGCGGTGACAGGCGCCGCAGCCATCCCGAATAGGCAGACGTGGCGACCACGACGTGCGCGGCCCTGACGGTGGCGCCCGAGGCGGTGGCCACGGTCACGCCCCCGGCGCGCCGGGTCAGGCCGGTCACGCGCGTGCCCTCGTGGACGCGCACCCCTCGCTCGCGGGCGACCCTGGCGATCCCGCGACACAACTTGGCCGGGTCGACGAGGATGTCCCGGCCGGGCGGCCGGTACAGGCCGGCGTGCCACAACGGCGAGTGGACCTCCGCCTGCGCCGCCTCGCGGTCGAGGAACGCGAGCTCCTCGCCGTACTCGGCCGCCTCGTCCACCCAGGCCCGGAACTCGTCCACCTGGAAGGCCTGGTCGGCGAGCGACAGGGTGCCGGTCTCCTCCAGGTCGCAGTCGATGCCGTGGGCGCGTGTGAAGTCGATCAGGCCCTGGAGGTTGGCGATGCCCTCGTGTTCCAGCCGCCCCAGCTCATCCGGGAAGTGCTTGATGCCGTTGGCCAGGCCGTGGGTGAGACTGGCCTCGCAGAAGCCCCCGTTGCGACCGGACGCCCCGTAGGCGACGGTCGCCATCTCCAGCACCGCCACGCGGAGGGACGGGTCCGTGTCCGTCAGGGCGATGGCCGTCCACAGCCCGGTGAAACCGCCGCCGACGATGGCGACATCGACGTCCAGCACCTCGCCCGGGGCGAGCGGCGGGTCAGCGGTGTCCGGCGGAGCAGGATCGCGCAGCCAGTAGCTCATGGAACCATGGTGCCACGCGCGCGCCGCTCCCACCTATCCGTACGGAATCCGGAGCGCGGCCTCGGGATTCGTGGACTGGATGCTCCAGTGCGACGAATGTCGCGTTGACGCGGCGCGTGACGCTATGGCACGATGAGCCGACTCGCGTCCCGCATCGCGCAACACCCGTCCCACGGACCGGGCCGGGACGCCGCCCATCTCGCCGTACGAGGTCCTACATGGCCACCGAACCCGCCGCCCGACCGACGCCCAGCCTGCGCCGCGACAAGCAGCTAGAGACCTATCACCGGGCACTCAAGACGCTGCCGGGCGGCACGGATTCCAACTTCCGCGCCTGGGGGGAATCCACGATCTACGTCGATCGCGGCAAGGGCGGCATCGTCTGGGATATCGATGGTAACGAGTACGTGGACCTGCGGATGGGCTACGGCCCGGTCATCCTGGGCCACGGCGATGAGCGCGTGGACGACTACGTCAACGAGCGGATGCGTCGCGGTGTCAGCTTCAGCCTCACGAGCGAGGACGAGGTTCGCGCCATGGAGCTCGTCAAGGAGCTCACCGGCTGGGTGGACAAGGCACGGATGACGGTCTCCGGCACGGAGGCCACCATGCACGCGATGCGTATCGCGCGCGCCTTCACCGGCCGCGAGAAGATCGTGAAGTTCGAGGGTCAGTACCACGGGGTCCACGACTACGCCCTGATCAGCGTCGGACCGGACGACATGTCCGAGCTCGGCGACGAGGACGCGCCGGTCGCGCTCGCCTGGGGTCGCGGCATCCCCGGAGCCGTGGCGGAGACGATCATCCCGGCGCGCTACAACCGGATCGACCGCCTGCGCACCCTGTTCGAGCAGCGCGGCGAAGAGATCGCCGCGATCATCGTGGAGCCGGTCCTGGGCAACGCCCAGGGGATCATGCCCAGGCCCGGATTCCACAAGGAGATGCGGGCGCTGACGGAGGAGTTCGGCATCCTCCTCATCTTCGATGAGGTCAAGACGGGCTTCCGGTTCGCCAAGGGTGGCGCCGCGGAGTACTTCGGGATCACCCCGGATCTGGGCACGTTCGCCAAGGCGATGGGCAATGGCTACCCGGCTGCGGCATTCGGTGGCCGGGCAGAGGTCATGGCCATGCTCCCGGACCACGTCAGTCACGGCGGCACGTACGCCGGGAACCGGGTCGCCGCGGCAGCGGCGGTGAAGACGCTGGAGATCATCCGCGACACGAATGCGCTGGAGACGATCCACGCCACCGGCCTGCGCATCCAGGACGGCCTCCGCGAACTGCTCAACCCGGTCGGCATCCCGTACCACTTCACCGGCCATCCTTCCATGTTCGGGATCATGTTCCGGGAGGAGGAAGCCAGCGAGTACCGCGACTGGGCGACCACGGACCACGAGTTGTACGACGCGATCGCCATCGGGATGCATGCCCGCGGCGCCATGCCGGAGCCGGACTCGCGCGAGCCGTGGTTCGTGTGCGAGGCGCACGCCAAGGGGGACATCGTGGACCGCGTCCTGACGGCGTTCGAGGACTCGCTCGCCGCGGCGCTCGAAGCCCGCGCCAGCGGCACCGCCTGATGCGAGGCGATCGGCAACGATGACCCTCGATGGGAGCGCCGTTCGCTCCGTGGACCGGGCCGCGGCGCTCCTCCTGGCACTCGGCGAGTCACAGGGTGAAGCCGGCGTCACAGAGCTCGCGCGGCGCCTGGGACTCCACAAGTCCACGGCCTCGCGCCTGCTGGCCACGCTCCAGAGGCGCGGCCTCGTGGAGCAGGACGGTGAGACCGGCAAGTACCGCCTGGGCCTCGTGGTCATCCGCCTCGCGGAGCGCGCCGAGAAGACCCTGGACCTGCGCGGTATCGCCACGCCGGAGCTGGAGCGCCTTGCCCGACTCACCCACGAGACGACGAGCCTTGGCGTGCTGGACGGCGACACGCTGATGACCGTGGCCCAGGCTGACGGCCCCAACCTCGTCGCGGTCGGGGACTGGACGGGACGGGCGACACCGCTGCACTGTGTGGCATCCGGCAAGGTCCTGCTCTCGTCGCTCGCGGAACGCGAGGTGCTGCGCGTCGTGCGCCGGGGACTCGTCAGCTACACGGAACGCACGATCGTCGAACTGGAGCCTCTGCTGGAGGAACTGGCGCGGATCCGGCGGCGCGGCTACGCCACCGCGATCGGGGAGTACGAGCTGGGCCTGAATGCCGTGGCGGCGCCGGTCCACGACGCGCGCGCCAACGTGATCGCGGCCGTGGACATCTGGGGCCCGTCGTTCCGCCTCACCCCGCGCCGGGTCCCGGAGCTGGCCGCGCAGGCCCGCGAGGTCGCGGCCGCGATCACGATCCGCCTCGGCGGGAACGCCCCGGATCGGCCGGCCTCGATCGCCGCCCTCGCCGCCAGCGCCACCGCCTGAGGGCGCGCCCCGGTCCGCCGAGCCGTCAGCGGTACAGCCGGCGAGCCGCATCGGCATAGTCCCGGTACGGGGCCGGACTCCGCCGACCATCCACCCGGCTGGCGATCAGCCAGTCGCGCCGCCGACTGCGTGGATCGATGAGCGCGAGGCCGCGGGTGGCGATGATCGCCCCGTGTCGCGACCGTGGATCGCGGTCGCCGGTCGCGGCTGCCTCGCCGTGCAGGAGGCCTCGCATGGCGGGTGCGCGCATGGGGAACCCGTCCGCAAGTGCGTCGCGGTTCTCGCGTATGCCCTTGTCGACCTCATCGCTCGCCAGCAACAGGAGCCACGTGAAGATGCGATCGACTCGCCACCCGAGGTTGCGCGCCAATCCTGGGGCCTCCCGTTCGTACCAGGCGATCTGCCGCTCGATCGCCCCGAGGTCGTCGATCCTGGTCTTCACCTCGACGATGACCAACGTCCGAGTGCGCGGATCAAAGGCGAGAAGGTCCACCCAGCCGTGCCAGCGGCCGCTCGCGACCTCCAGCTCGCGCCGCGTCTCCCAACCCGACGAACCATAGCGCCGGCCGACGTAGCCAGAGCAGCGGGCGTGGACGAGGTCGCGCTGGCGCAACGGTTCCACGATCACCGGTGGCCGGCCGATCAGCTGCAGGCGCAGACCAAGGACCTCGCCGATCCGCTCGACGAGATCGAGTGACGGGTTGACTCGGCCAGTCTCGATGGCGGCGATGTGTCCGTGCGAGACGCCGGTGGCCGCCGCCAGCTGCCGCTGGGTGATGTCCAGCGACGTCCGGGTGTCGCGGCACAGGGACGCGAAGCTGGTCCGAAGCCGGTGCGACATCGACCAAGTCAAGCAGACGGCACGTATCTCGCACGTATCTGGCACGTACCTGGCACGCGTGCTTGGTGTCAGCACGCAGGATGCCACGACCGCCTCGTGGTCGATCGCCCAGTCTGCAGTTTCAGGCGATCCGGGCCGGTGGTGCGTGCTCATCCATGAGGTTTCGCTCACTGACGCCAAGCAGGGGGTCGGGTCGGCGGAGCGGCAGGGGGTCGGAGCGGCAGGGGGCGGCAGGGGATCGGGACGGCGGAGCGGCAGGGGATCGGGGCGGCGGGGCGGCAGGGGATCGGGGCGGCGGGGCGGCAGACCGTACTCGACCAGCTCCCCGGGTTGGGTACCCTATGGCGATGCCGGACCTGAGCGAGTCCCCCTGGGCCGAGATCGTCGCCTTCGTCCAGGGCGACCTCCTGCCGATCCTGCTCGTCGTCATCGCCGCGGGGGTCGCGATCCGGCTCGCCGGCATGTTCGTCCACGGCATCCTGAAGGCCCTCCTGGACCGCGAGGTGTCGGAGGGGACGGCGCAGGAGCTGAGCGCGGTCGAGGTCAAGAAGCGGATGGACACGCTCGACCAGCTGGCGACCCACGTCATCCGCTTCTTCATCATCGTCATCGCCGGGCTCATGGTCCTGGGCACGATCGGCCTGGACATCGGTCCGGCCATCGCCGGCCTCGGCGTCGTCGGGATCGCGGTCGGATTCGGGGCGCAGGCGCTCGTGCACGACTACCTCAACGGTGCCCTCATCCTCGTCGAGAACCAGTACGCCAAGGGCGATGTCGTGCGCATCGCCGGCGTCGCCGGGACCGTCGAGGACTTCAACCTGCGGCGCACGACCCTGCGCGACATCGACGGCGTCGTTCATACCGTCCCCAACGGGGAGATCAAGGTCGCCTCCAACCTGACCCGGGTCTGGGCGCGCATCAACCAGGACATCCTCGTTGCCTACGACACGGACATCGACAAGGCGATGCGGGTCGTGGACGATGTCGGGCGCCAGATGGCGGGCGAGCCAGCCTGGAAGCGCCGGATCCTGGAGGCGCCGCGGGTCGAGCGGGTGGAGGCGCTGGGCGACTACGGCGTCACCCTCAAGATCCTCGGATCCGTTCGGGCCCAGGAGCAATGGGCCGCCGGCGGCGAGTTCCGCAAACGGTTGCTCGCCGCCCTGCAGGCCAACGGGATCGAGATCCCGCGACCCCAGCGGGTGGTCCTGACGCGCGACCCGGACGCCGGGCTCGCCGACGCGCCGCTGGACGGTGCGCCCACGCAGGCGGATCTCGCCGACGACGCCGACTGACGGGGGCCGCCGCCCACACTCCCGGCTAGAATGGCGCGACCAGCCAGCCCGACCCGGAAGGTGGAAACGTGACCGTCGAGCCGACTCCGTCCCCAGAGATCGAGAACCTCCTCTCCGAGAGCCGCACCTTCCCGCCGGACCCGGCGTTCACGGCCCAGGCCAACGCCAGCGCAGACCTCTACCAACGAGCCGACGCGGACCCCGAGGGCTTCTGGGCCGACCTGGCACGGGAACGCATCGACTGGATCGAGCCGTTCCACACGACCCTGGAGTGGGATCTGCCGTTCGCGAAGTGGTTCGTCGGCGGCAAACTCAACATCACGGACAACTGCGTCGATCGTCACGTGCGCAACGGCCTGGGCGACAAGGTCGCGTACCACTGGATCGGCGAGCCGGGCGACAGGCGCACCATCACCTACGCTGACCTCCAGCGCGAGGTCAGCAAGGCCGCGAACGCCCTGGTCGAGCTCGGGATCGAGACCGGCGACCGGGTCGCCATCTACATGCCGATGATCCCGGAGCTGCCGATCGC
>JBBEBL010000127.1:0-7003 GCA_040882345.1 Chloroflexota bacterium | reverse complement strand
ACGGCCATGCAGGACGGACGCGACCTGTGGTGGCACGACATCGTGGACCGCCAGAGCCCGGAGCACACGCCGGTCCCGGTGGACAGCGAGCACATGCTCTACCTGCTCTACACCTCGGGCACGACGGCCAAGCCCAAGGGCATCATGCACACGACCGCCGGGTACCTGGTGGGCACGAGCTATACGCACGAGACCGTCTTCGACGTCAAGTCGGACGACGTGTACTGGTGCGCCGCGGACGTGGGCTGGGTGACCGGCCACAGCTACATCGTCTACGGACCGCTCGCGAACGCCACGACCAGCGTGCTCTACGAAGGCACCCCGGACTCCCCGTCGTGGGAGCGCTGGTGGCAGATCATCGAGGACTACAAGGTCACGATCCTGTACTGCGCACCGACGGCGATCCGAGCCCACATGAAGCAGGGTCCGCAGTACGCCCAGGCCCATGACCTGAGTTCCCTGCGCGTGCTGGGCAGCGTCGGCGAGCCGATCAACCCCGAAGCCTGGCTGTGGTACCACGAGCACATCGGTGGCGGGACGGCGCCCATCGTGGACACCTGGTGGCAGACCGAGACCGGGATGATCATGATCACACCGCTCCCCGGCGTGACCACCACGAAACCGGGGAGTGCCACCTTCCCGTTCCCGGGCGTCGGTGCGGACGTCGTGGACGGTGAGGGCAACCCGGTACCGCTGGGCGGCGGCGGCTACCTCGTCCTCACCCGGCCGTGGCCGTCCATGCTGCGCGGGATCTACGGCGACCCACAACGCTTCAGGGACACCTACTGGAGTCGCTTCCCGGGGAAATACTTCGCGGGCGACGGCGCCAAGCGCGACGAGGACGGTTACCTCTGGCTGCTGGGCCGGGTGGATGACGTCATGAACGTGTCCGGCCACCGCATCTCCACGATCGAGGTCGAGAGCGCCCTGGTTGATCACAAGTCGGTCGCGGAAGCCGCGGTCGTCGGCAAGCACGACCCGCTCACCGGTCAGGCCATCTTCGCGTTCGTCATCCCCAAGGTCGGCATCGATGCGAATGACGCGCTGGCGGCGGAGCTGCGCGAGCACGTGGCCAAGGTCATCGGGCCCATCGCCAAGCCCAAGTTCCTGATGTTCACCCCGGACCTGCCGAAGACGCGGTCGGGCAAGATCATGCGCCGCCTGCTGCGCGACATCGGCGAGGGACGGCCGCTGGGGGACACGACGACGCTTGCCGACGGCGGCGTCGTGGACACCATCCGCGCCGGCTCCGGATCGGCGGAGGAATAGCGTGCCCTTCGACTTCCTCAAGCGCGGGAAACGGGGAGACGCCGCGCCTGCGTCGCCCGCGGCGTCTGACGCGGTCATCCGGGCCCGCGCGGTCCCGTTCGACGGGCTGACAGAAGAGTGGCGGATCGCCGGCCAGATGCACATCGACGGACGGCTGTCCGATGCGCTCAATAGGCGCGAAGCGATCGAGCTGTCCGGCGTGCGCTGGGCACCGATCGACGGCTCGGCGCCGCTGGCTGATGCCCCCGGCATCAAGGCGGTGGACCCGTACGACCTGATCGTCGTCCTCGCCGGCGAGGCCACCCTGCCGCCGCTGACGGAACCGGAACGCGCGGCCCACAAGGTCCACAAGGTCTCGTACGATGTCGCCCTGGAGGTGCCCCCGTTCCGCGTGATCGGGACGGTCTACCTGCATCCCGGCTCGGAGCCGGAGCGGTTGCTGGATCGTGCCACGGAGATGTTCGTGCCCGTCGTGGACGCCGTGGCCTACCTCGGTGATCGACCGGTAGTGGACCAGATGGACGCGATCCTCGTCAACCGCTTCTACCTGCGTGGCGTGGAGCAGGTGGACCGACGCACCGGCCAGCGACACCAGAAGTTGCCGGGTGCGCCGCTCGGCGGGGTGTCCTGGCAGGATCGGTCGCGCTAGGGGTCCTGTCGCGTCGAGCGCCGGTCAGGCGCGAACGGTGGCCTTGGACCGCTGGAACAGGGTGAACACGGATCTCGCCGCCGGTGCCGAGACCGGAGTGCCCATCAGCCGATCTGCGAGCGAGACGAAGTCCTCCGTGATCTTCTCCCGGGGGAACATATCGATGACCGTGCGCCCCTCATTCGCCGCTCGGACGAAGAGCATGCCGCCGGATCGAACCTGGGCGAGGGCCGGCATCCCGACCGTTCGTTCCATGTCTGCGACCGACACCCCGCTGTTGGCGCGGTTCACGACCAACGCGAGGCGCTCGCGGATGCCGAGCTCCGACGCGATGTCGGACAGCTGGACCGCGGCCCGGATGGCCGGGACGTCCGGGGTGACCGGGACGAGGATGCGGTCCGCCATCTCGAAGAGGGCCTGGTTCAGCGTGCTGTAGGACGGGTGCAGGTCCACGACGACGAAGTCGAAGCCGCGGCGCGCCGCGGTGACCGTTTCAGCGACCCGCGCCGGATCCAGGATCTCCGTGTGGAGTGGCGAGCTCGCGAGGGCCACCACGCGAAGGCCTGAAGGATGCGTGGACGCGAAGTCCTGGAGGGTCTCCGTCGGGCCGCCCTCCGCCTCATCCCGCCACGAGTCGACGACGGTCCGAACGTCTTCCAACCCGAGCGAGGTCGTGACATGGCCGGTCACGGTGTCGGCGTCGATGAGCAGGACGCTCTGATCGCGTCGAACCTGGAGTGCGGCCGCGAGATTCGTGGCGACGGTCGTCTTGCCGACGCCGCCCTTCGGATTGAAGACGGCCACGACGGTCGCCCGACGGATCCATCCTTCGGGAGCGAGCCCACCGCCCTGGAGGACAGGTCCGGAGCCGTCATCGACGGTCTGGCTGCGGATGCACATCGCCTCGACGCGCCAGCGCAGCGACTCGGCGGAGTAGGGTCGAGTGACGTATTCATCCTCGGCGGCACCGGACGTCGCGCCGGTCGCCAGGTGGTCCAGCGTGCGCGCCGAGACGACCATCAGGGCCGGGATGGAGCGGCCATGGTCGTGGAGCATGTCATAGGACGCAAGCGACGCGTCGAAGTCGGTCTCCCCGTCCAGGATGGCGACGGCGATGTCGCGGCGGTTCCCGAGCAGCGTCTCCAGCTCTTGAGCCGACTCCACGACGATCGGGATGAAGCCCGCATCGCGCAGCTCATCCGCGACGGGCGTCGCCTCGGCAGGCGGGAGGCTGATGACGACGGTCGGCCGGGCCACGTACCTATCCCTCCGACTCGGGATCCTGCGCGCTGACGGTCAGCTCGCCGTCCGTCTCGCCGGTCACCCGAGCGCCAAAGCCGGGCAGGACCGAAATGACGTCCCGCATCGCGATGGTCGCGTCGTGGGTCACGGCAAAGACGAACTCACCGTCGGGACCGGACGAGACACCGACCGAGTGGACGCCAGGGGCGTGGGACAGGTGGCGCTTGAACCCGGCGATGCTGGCGACGCTGACCAGGCCGACGACACTGAGGCGGGTGATGGCCGTCGCGGCCACGTCGTGCTCGTCGGGGACCAGGCCGGCCAGACGCGCCGTGATGGCCTCGTTGGCGATCTCCGGCACCTCTTCCACCGACCCATCATCGACCACGGTGAAGTCGGCGGCCTCGGCCTCGGCGGCAGCAAAGTCCGGCGCCAGAGCGAGGGCGGACAGGCGCGGATCGCTGGGCTCGGGCGTGGGGTCCGGGGTCGCCTCAGCGTCGGGGATGTCGCCAGCGGCGACTTCGGGCAGATCCGCCGCGATGGACTCGGACGGCGGTTCGACCACCACGTCAGGGACCGACTCGATGATCGGCTCGGCGGCGGCTGCCGCCATCGTCTCGACCGCGCCGTCGTCGGCGTCGAGCGGCGGCGGCTCCGGGAGGCTCTCGGCCATGGCGGCGAAGCGGGTCGGGTCGTTCTCGGCGAGGAGTCGCTCGAAGAACGCCTCCATCTCCGTCTCGAAGGCGGCGACGCGGCGCTGGACCCGCTCGATGCGCGTCTCGATGGCGGCGGCGTGGTCCTCGATCTCGCGCTCGAGCCGCTCCTTGCGATGGGCGATCCGCTCCTCGGTCTCGTCGCGGATCCGGGCGATCTCGATCTTCGACCACTCACGCACGGCGGCGACATCGTCGTCGGCCTTGCGGCGCAGCTCGGTCGCCTGGTCGGACGAGGCCGCGTGGATCGACTCCACGAACGTCTTGGCCTCTGCGGCCATGCGCTCCAGTGTCTCGGAGCGTGCCGACTCGGCGGCGGCCTGCATCGCCCTCGTGAGGTCGGCCATGAACTTGTTCGGCTTGCGGGCGGGTGCCAAGGTGGCTGGCGCGACCTGGACGGGACCCGGTTCGGCCGTCCCGGTGTCGGCCGCGACCTCCGCGACCTCCGCGACGTCCGGCGGGGCAGTCGTCGTTGCGGTGTCGATCATGGCTTGGGTCTCGGCCTCCTCAGGGGACTGGACGCTGGACCCGGAGACGTCGGTGACGTCCTGCGGGTCAAGGCCATCAACGGCGCCGTCCGTGACGGGGTTCGTCGCCTCGGTGTGCCCCGAGCTCCACGGGAGCCGGAATCCGGGCTTGGCGTCGGTGGTAGCCATGCGATGGACCTCGTTGACTGGATGCACAGGGATAGGTCTGGGACGTGTCCGCATCGTGGCAGCGGTGTCGGGTCCGGTGGAGTCCGCTAGAGGTACCAGCGGCGACAGCCGGTCGTACCGTCGGGCGAGTGGACGGTCGGGCCTGGTGTGGGGTCGCACCGGGCAGAAGCGCTACGATGGCCGTCCCATGAATCCTCTCGACACGCTCGGACGACCGCTGCGCGACCTGCGGATCTCCGTCACAGACCGCTGCAACTTCCGGTGCACGTACTGCATGCCGCGCGAGGTGTTCGGCCGCGACTACGCGTTCCTGCCCCGTGATCAGCTGCTGACGTTCGAGGAGATCCACCGCGCGGCGCGCGCATTCGTGGACCTCGGCGTGGAAAAGCTGCGCATCACCGGCGGCGAGCCGCTCGTCCGGCGCGACCTGCCAGACCTCATCGCGATGCTCGCCACGCTTCGCACGGCGGACGGCCGCGCGCTGGATCTCACGCTGACCACGAACGGTGCGGCGCTGCGCGCCCTGGCGCGGCCGCTGGCGGATGCGGGTCTCGATCGCGTGACGGTGAGCCTGGACTCGCTGGATGACGCCGTGTTCGGCGCGATGAACGGGATCGATTTCCCGGTGGCGCGCGTGCTCGACGGGATCGGCGCCGCGCTGGAGGCGGGCCTCACGCCGCTGAAGGTCAACATGGTCGTCCGTCGTGGAGTGAATGAAGCATCGGTGATCCCCATGGCGCGCTGGGCACGCGACCTCGGGGTGACCCTGCGGTTCATCGAGTACATGGACGTCGGACACTCCAATGGGTGGCGCCTGGACGAGGTCGTACCGGCATCGGACCTCGTGGCCGCCGTGACCGGCACCTGGCCGGCGGCGCCGGTGACCCCCGGCTACCGGGGCGAGGTCGCCGGCCGCTGGCGATACCTGGATGGGGCAGGGGAGTTCGGCATCATCTCGTCGGTGACGATGCCGTTCTGCCGTGACTGCACGAGGGCGCGCCTGTCCGCCGATGGCAAGCTGTACACGTGCCTGTTCGCGGTCGATGGCCGCGATGTCCGGGCGGTCCTGCGTGACGGCAGCCAGGACGAGGCCCTCGTCGCGTTCCTCGCTGACACGTGGCGCGCGCGCGACGACCGCTACTCGGAGCTGCGCACGCGCTCGACGCGGGGCGACCGGCCGGACCTGCCGCGCATCGAGATGTTCGCGATGGGCGGGTAGTCCACAGGGTTATCCACAGTCGCCGCCACCTCGTGGACAGACGGCCGGCCCTCGCGCGGAGGTTCGTGGATAAGGGCGTTGACCGGGTCCGCGGACCGGACCTATCGTTGGTCGTGCCCGAAGGGGCCGACAGGATCGCAGGAACCGAGATCGCATCAAGGACCTTCGTTCCGCCGCCGGTCGCTTCGGGCGCTTCGTTTCCCGCTCGTGTGCGGCTGTCTCACCACAGCCACGCCCGCGTGGTCGCCCGACGGGACGTGATCGGCATCCCGGTGTCGATACTTCCGTCGGGCGTTCGAAGCCTGCGGGCCCCGGACCGTCTTTCCCCTTGGACGCGCGCTGGAGGCCCGCATGCCCGACTCGAGCACCTCACCCGATCCTCAGGCCGACATCGCGTTCGACCGCTCGCGTCCGATCCCGCCCGTGGAGCAGCCGGCGCGGATCGCCGCCCTGGTTGCCGCGGTTCGGGCGCGGACGGATATCGTGCCGGACGTCGGCATCGTCCTGGGGTCCGGCCTCGGCAGCCTCGCCGACGACCTGGATGACGCCGTCGCGATCCCGTTCTCGGAGCTGCCCGGCTGGCCGAACGCGACCGCCCCCGGGCACGTGGGGCGGCTGCTCGTGGGTCGACTCGGTGGGCGCCCGGTGATCATGCTCCAGGGCCGGTTCCACCTGTACGAGGGCAATGATCCCGGGCTCGTCGTACAGCCGGTCCTCCTGTTCCACGCGCTTGGCGCACGCGTCGTCGTGCTGACCAACGCCGCCGGCGGCCTCGACCCGTCATTCGGACCAGGGACGCTCATGGTCATGCGCGACCACATCAACCTCACGGGCCGAACGCCGCTGCTGGGTCAGAACGCGGACGAGATGGGTCCGCGCTTCAACGACATGACCGATGCCTGGAGCCCGCGCCTGCGCGATGCCCTGCACGCCGCCGCTCGCGACGAGGGCGTGGATCTCGGGGAAGGCGTCTACATCGGGCTCACCGGGCCCAGCTACGAGACGCCGGCAGAGGTTCGGATGCTGGCGGGCCTGGGCGGGCATGCGGTCGGGATGTCCACCGTCCTCGAGTGCATCGCGGCGCGCTGGGTCGGCCTGGAGGTGTGCGGGATCTCGCTCGTCACGAACGCGGGCGCGGGCTACAGCGGGCAGCCCCTGACCCACGAGGAGGTCCTGGTCGCGGGCGCGGAGGCCGGGCCCAGGCTGGCCCGTGTCATCCGGCGCTTCGCGACCGATCTGTCCATCGGCTGAGCCT
>JBBEBL010000126.1:0-4021 GCA_040882345.1 Chloroflexota bacterium | reverse complement strand
CACCCGGTGGTGGAGGGCGAGGGTGCGCTGCTGGATGAGGTCCATCGACTCCTGTCGCGGGCGTACCCCATGGAGCCCTCACTCCCCTACCCGTGGCATGCCTGGGCGCAGGTCGCCGCGTTCCGGGGGATCGGCGACCAGATGTCGCGGCAGGCTGCCGCGCGCGCCTCCCGAGAGGCGGAGCCTGAGCCCCTGGTGGGCTACCGCCGCGACGCGGTCCGCGTCACGCACGAGGGCTGGACCGTGGAGATCCCGGGCTCGTACGCGGAACGGCGAACGGCGGACGAGTGGTGGGCCGGTGGCGCCGGCCGGAGCATCACGCTGGCCGCGACACGGACCGGCGACGCCGACGGGGCGCCGATGTCCGCGGCGGCATTCATCGACCAGTTCGCCGTGGAGCTTGGCCCCGGCGCCCTTGATCATCACGCCGGGGACGTGCTGGGTCGAGCGCGCCTGACGACGGACGCGTCGTCCGGGGTGGAGATCGGGATCCTTGAGGGCTACTCCGCGATCCGGGGCTCGGGCGCCGCCGTGCGCATCGAGTTCGACGACCCGGAGGACTGGCAGTGGGCGGTGGACACCTGGCGGTCGCTCGCCCCGGGCTGACGCGCGTCGCTCGTCGCGATCAGCGGGTCGGGTCCAGCACGGTGAGGTCGGCGAACGCCAGTCGCTGGAAGCCTCGGTCGCGCGTCAAGAGGCGGTCCGCCTTTTCGAGCGCGTGCGCTCCGACCAGGAAGTCCGCCACGAGGCGTTCGCGCGGGCCCCCGGCCAGACGATACGAGCGCCATGCGAGCCCGGCGCGCTTCGCGGCGTCTCGGCCTGTCTCGGAATAGGCGACGCTCAGCCCGTCGAGGGCTGCCTCCGTCGCGGCGAGGTCCGGGAACGCACCGATCACCTCCGCCCAGACGACGTCGCACGCGAGGACGACGCCCTCACTCCGGACTCGACGGAGAGCTGATCTGGAGCGCGGACCGAACGTCGGGTCCGCGCTCAGGACATCGATCAGCACGTTCGAATCGACCGCGGTGATCAAGATTCGGGCTCACCCGGCCCAGGTCCCCTGATCTCCCGGATGTAGGCGTCCGTCCCGCCCGGGAGGGGTCCGAGGATCCCGTACAGCTGATCCAGATCATCGGCCGGGACGAGCTTCCGACCGATCAACCGACCGTCGGTCTCCTCGAAGTCGAGGACGGTGCCGGGGCGCAGGCCCAGACGATCCCGAAGCCGCTTCGGGATGGTGATCTGGCCCTTCTCGCTCACGGTCGTTTTCATACCGACACGGTACGACTCTCGTACCACACCGTCAAGGACCTGACGATCAGTCGGCGAACACCCGCTGGACGTCCTTCAGGCCGGCGACGAGCGCATCGATATCGGCGGGCGTGGTGTAGACGCTGAACGAGGCCCGCGCCGTGGCGGCCAGGTCCAGTCGCTCGTGGAGCGGCATCGTGCAGTGGTGGCCGGCACGGACCGCGATGCCGGAACGGTCCAGCACCTGGGCCACGTCGTGGGGATGGATGCCGGGCAGGTTGAACGGCACGACTCCTCCGCGCAGGTCCGGGTCCAGCGGGCCGTACAGCTGGATGCCCGGGACCTCGCGTGGCAGCACGTCCAGCGCGTACGAGACGAGTGCCCGCTCGTGCGCGCGCACGGCGTCCATGCCGATCTCCTGGAGATATCCGGCGGCGGCCCCGAGGCCGATGGCGTCAGCGACGGCCGGCGTCCCCGCCTCGAACTTGTAGGGGATCTCGTTGAACTCGCTCCGGCGCAGGTGGACCTCGCGGATCATGTCCCCACCGGACAGGAACGGCGGCATCGACTCCAGGATCTCACGCCGCGCCCACAGCGCGCCGGAGCCCATCGGCCCCAGCATCTTGTGGCCGCTGAAGGCATAGAAGTCGCAGCCCAGCGCCTGGACGTCCACCGGCACGTGCGGCACGGCCTGCGCGCCATCGACCAGCACGAGCGCGCCAGCGGCGTGGGCCATCTCCACCATCTCGCGGACCGGGTTGATGGTGCCCAGCGTGTTGGAGACGTGGGTGAACGCTACGAGCTTCGGCTTCAGGCGGAGCAGGACCTCGAAGACGTCCAGCCGGAGTAGCCCGTCGTCCGTGATCGGGATGAACTCCAGGTCGCCGTCCACCTCCTGCACGAGGAGCTGCCACGGGACGAGGTTGGCGTGGTGCTCCATCTCCGTCAGGATGACCTGGTCGCCACGCCCCACGTTCCGACGGCCCCAGCTGTAGGCGACGAGGTTGATCGCCTCCGTCGCATTGCGCGTGAAGATGACCTCGTGGCTGTCCGGGGCGTTGATGAAGCGCGCGAGCGTGACCCTCGCCGCTTCGTAAACGGCGGTCGCCTCCTCCGCGATGGTGTAGATGCCGCGATGCACGTTGGCGTTGTGCTGCTCGTAGTAGTCGGTCATCGCGTCGATGACGACCTGCGGCTTCTGGCTGGTCGAGGCGGAGTCGAGATAGACGAGCGGGCGGCCGTGGATCTCGCGACGCAGGATCGGGAAGTCCGCGCGCAGGGCGGCGGCGTCCAGGGCGGGCCGGCCGGGCGTTCTGATGGCCATGGCGGACGGACGATTCGCCCGCGCCTAGCGGGCGGCCTCCACCGGCTCGCGGTCGAGATCCAGTTCCGGCCCCTTGGGCACGAACAGGGCCTCGTCGGGGAGGTCCGGCGACATTCCGGCCTCGCGCAGGATGGGCCCGTAGCCCTCGTCCTCCAAACGCAGGGCGAGGTCCTTGCCGCCGCTCTTGACGATGCGGCCCTGGGCGAGGACATGGACGAAGTCGGGCTGGATGTAGTTGAGCAGGCGCTGGTAGTGGGTGATCAGCAGGACGCCAAGGTTCGGGTTGAGCATCGCGTTGACGCCCTCCGCCACGATGCGCAGCGCGTCGATGTCGAGGCCCGAATCCGTCTCGTCCAGGATCGCCATCTCCGGCTCCAGGACGGCCATCTGGAGCATCTCCAGGCGCTTCTTCTCCCCGCCGGAGAAGCCCTCGTTGACGTACCGGCTGGCGAAGCCCTCGTCCATCCGCAGGAGCGCCATCTTCTCGCGCATCTTGTTGCGGAAGTCACGCATGGACACGCCGCCCTTGACCGCGTCGGTCGGATCGATGGCCGGGTCCTTGTCGATGCCCTGGAGCTTCGCGTTCAGCGCGCTCCGGATGAAGCTCGCGACGGACAGGCCGGGGATCGCCGTGGGGTACTGGAACGCGAGGAACATCCCCAGGCGCGAGCGCTTGTCCGGCGACAGGGCCAGCATGTCGCGGCCCTTCCAGGTGACCTCGCCGCCCGTGACGACGTAGGAGGGGTGGCCCATCAGGGCATACGCAAGCGTCGTCTTGCCGGAGCCGTTGGGACCCATGATCGCGTGGACCTCGCCCTTGCCGACGGTCAGGTCGATCCCCTGGAGGATGTCCTGCTCCGGCTTGGCGACGGGCGCGACCCGGAGGCCGCGGATGATCAGGTGCTGGTCGGTGGGCGTGGTGGTGGTGGACGGGTCGGTCACGGTGCGGTCAAGGCTCCTTGGCGATCATCGAGGGCGACCACGCGCTGGGGCGCGAGGTCGGCGAGGGTCATGGATTCGAGGGCGCCGGTCACGGCGTCGCGGACGCGGACCCACAACACGCTGACCGTGCAGCGGGCGGATCGGTCGCAGGTGGTGGCGTGCTCGGGCTCGTCGCTGGCGCAGACCATCGGGGCGATGGGTCCTTCCAGCGCCCGGAGGACCTCGCTCATCGTGATCTCCTCCGGCGGCCGACCCAGCTCGTAGCCACCGTGGGCTCCGCGTGTGCTGACGACGAGACCGGCCTCGCGCAGGTTCACGACGAGTTGCTCCAGGTAGGCCCTGGGCAGGTCTTCCTCTGCGGCGATCCCCGCGAGGCTGGCCGGACCGGTACCGAAGTGGCGGGCGAGCTGGACCATCAGGCGTACGCCGTACTCGCCCTTGGTGGAGAACGAGACGGCGCCCGAGCCGTGGTAGACGGGGCGCTGGATGGTGGTCGCGGTCGTC
>JBBEBL010000125.1:0-26168 GCA_040882345.1 Chloroflexota bacterium | reverse complement strand
CTAACTGGCGGTAGAGCCCGCTGGTGTTCACTGTCGGTGATGGCCGGTCGGCCGGGTCGGTGTCGGAGCCCTTGGGCCTGCCACCCGCCGCCCGCCGCGCGACGGCGACCCAGCCGCCGGCCGTCTACCCGCCGCCCCGCCGATCCCGCCGCCGGTCCCCCCGAAGATCCCGCCCGACCAGGAGTCAGGAACCATGGGAGCACGCGAGGATGAGCGTCGCCGGTTGCGCGCGGCGGACGAAGCCCGGCGGTCGATCGGCCGGGAACTGCGCCAGCTCCGTGAGGACGCGGGGTTGACCCAGCGGCGGGTCGCCGAAGCGGCCGGCATCAGCCCCGCCCACCTATGCTGGATCGAGCGCGGCCGGTCGGAAGCGACCACGGCTGTGCTCGTCGCCATCGCGGATGTGCTGGGCGCCGATCTCGCCGTCCGCGCGTACCCAACGACCGGACCGCGCATCCGCGATCGACTGCAGGCGGTCATGGACGAGGCACTGCTCGTCGCGACCCACCGGCATTGGCGTCCGTTCGTGGAGGTGCCGGTCACCCGGCCGGCCCGCGGCTACATCGACGTCGTGCTTCGCGACCGGACCGAACCGTTGTATGTGGCGACCGAGGTGCATTCGGAACTGCGGCGGGTCGAGCAGTCGCTGCGCTGGGCCCAGGACAAGGCGACCTCCCTGCCATCGGCTGCACTCTGGGCGGAGGCGCCGACCGATGCGCGCATCGACCGTCTGCTGGTCGTCCGCTCGACGCACGCGACCCGTGAGATCGCGACACGCCTGCCGGCGCTCCTCGGCACAGCGTATCCCGCGCGTACGAAGGACGTCCTTAGCGCCCTGCTCGACGGCGGGCCGTGGCCAGGGGCCGGGATCGTCTGGATGCGCGTGGATGGGGGCCGCGCCGAGCTGCTGGACGGGCCGCCGCGGGGCGTGGCGCTTGGTCGGTGAGCGGCGGGTGGTCGGTGAGCGGCGGGTGCGCCACGAGCCCCACGTCCCGTTGCGTTCACCGACACCGAAGCCGGAGCCTGCTAGCCCGGATCGACATCCGCGACTTCGGCCACGGTGAACGGCGGCGGGCCGAAGGAGCCGCCGGGCCAATGCGGCACACACGGAGCGACCGTTGCGGCGCCTCCTGGTCACCGGCGGTGAACGCCCATGCGGCAGTGGACCCGGGGCGGGCAGTCTCTGAGCCTACAGCCGGCGAGTGTTCACCACCGGTGACGCCAGCATCGCCAGACGCCATATCGGGGGCCAGCGTTCACGGTGGGTGAACGCCGGGTGGGGTGAACGCCGGGTGGGCTGAGACCGCGCGGAACGGAGCCTCCGCCACGCGACGGCGACCCCAGAGGGCCATTCGCCCGCCTGAGAAGCGTCCATCGGCCCCCTGCCCCCCTTGGCCCGACGGGATGGAATGGGTAAGGTCTAGGCGCGACCGGTGTCATCGCCGGCGCAGGGGAAGGGAGTGGAGGCATCCGACATGGACCGGAGCATGCTCACCAAGGTCGTTGGCGTCATCGCCGCGGTCCTGCTGTTGTACAACGCCAACCCTTGGATCAGCCCGCCGGAGAACGTCGTCGACTTGGTCACGTACGGGTTCTGGGCAGCGTTCATCGTCCTTCTCGTGCTGCTCTTCGCCCAGCGCCGGGAGCCGGGCGGCACGGACGTCGAGATCGAGGGGCCAGCCTTCGCCAGGTTCCTGTTCAACAACTCGCGCGCCGGCCTGTTCTGGCTGCCCATCCGCCTGTTCCTCGGCTTCTCGTGGCTGGAGTCCGGCTGGGGCAAGTTCACCAACCCGGATAACGCGTGGCTCGGGGGCGGCGCGGCCCTGCGTGGGTACTGGGAGCGCGCGGCGTCCATCCCGGAGGAAGGCCGTCCGCCGATCAGCTACGACTGGTACCGCGACTTCATCCAGGGCCTCCTGGATTCCGGCGCCGAGGCCTGGTTCGCACCGCTCATCGTGTACGGCGAGCTACTCGTGGGCATCGGCCTGCTCGTCGGCGGCCTGACCGGCATCGCCGCGTTCTTCGGGGCGCTCATGAACATGTCGTTCCTGCTGGCCGGTTCGGCCTCCACGAACCCGGTCATGTTCACGGCCGCCATCGGCCTGATCCTGGCCTGGAAGGTCGCGGGCTACTACGGCGTGGACCGCTGGCTCCTGCCGATGCTCGGCACGCCCTGGAAGCCGGCCGTGCTCAAGGGCAGGGAAACCTCGCCCACTGGATAGCGACGTTCTCGTCGACGCCAGCGATCGACCCCGGGTCCCAGATCCGGGGTCGATCCATGCGCGGCGCTGGGCCGGCGCCGGGCCACCCGACCCCATCAGCCGCCCAGCAGCCGGGCGGCCTCATCCGCGGCCGCGCGCTCCTCGGCCGTCAACAGGTGGCGCCGATCCGCAGCGGAGTGATGAGCGAAACCCTCCAGTCGATCGCGCAAGGCCCCCACCCGGTCGAGCTGGCGAGCCACCACCTCCGCGCCGGACGCAGCGTCCCCGGTGGCCGCCATGAATGCCCCGAGGTCGTCGAGACACAACGGGATGGCGCCGATCGCCGCAGCCCAACCGGGGTCGGCGGATCGCTGGGCGAGTCGGTCCGCGGCCGTCTCGGCGGCGAGGGCCCCCTGCTCGCAGGCGAGACACGGCGGCCGAGACCGGGCCGCATCCAGGCGCGCGCGTCGACGACGTCCCCGGACGGCGACGGCCTCGCGGAGCGCGGCGAGCCGTCGAGCGACGATCGCGCCGTACAGGATGGAGGCGCCCAGGATCCCGGATGACCGCCGATCGGCCTCCAGTAGCCCTGGCGCGTGCCGGCGGCAGAATGCGTGGTCGCGCTCCAGGCCCTCCCGGAAGCCGATGTCCAGGACCCGCTCACTGATGATCGTCTCCAGCATCCCGCGCTCCGCGCGCTTCCGGACCACGCACAGCACACAACCACCGGCGTCCAACGCGTCCAGCAACCGGACGTCCACGACGTCCTCTGCCAGGAGGCGTGAGGTCACGTTGAAGGACCGCCGCCCGGGGGCCGCGCGGCCGTGATCGCATGCGGATCCACGCGTCGGATGATCGAATCCGCCGGCTCGATCGTGAAGCCGGCGACAGCGAGCAGGCCGGCCGCGACGGAGGCCATGATCCCGGGTTCCAGCGGCGCGACGACATCACGCTCGGCGAGCGTGATCTCCGCCGTGATCGGCCCGCTGGAGGTCGAGCGGAGGGTCTCGACCAGTGCCCGGCCGATCCCTCGGCGACGGAACGCCGGCGCGACACCAAGCGCCAGGAGTCCGCGCTCACCGGCGGGGCCGGCGAGTCCGACAGGGCCGACGGGTCCGACGACGAGCAGGCCGACCACGGCCGATCCCACGACCGCGGCCGTCACCCGTGCACCGTCTGCGAGCGCGCCCGCGACCAGCGCGTGGGCCAGCGCCGGCGACGCCGGAGGGACGACATGTGGCGCAAGCTCGAGTCGATCCCAGGCGGCAGCGTCCAGGTCCGGGAGGACCGTGGGAGCCGTCATGGCCGACGGCGACGGCAGGGCGACGGGGTCACGGTCGGGGGTGGCAGCCAGCGGATCCAGCCAACCGCGGTCGCAGGCCTCGCGAACGAGGCGCGGCACGAACACGCGTCGGACGAGCGCGCCGATCTCCAGCGCGTGACGCTGGATCGGGTCGTCCGGTCCCGGACCCACCACGGACGGGTCGTCGAAGTCCGACGGGAGCGGCGCCTGCCAGTAGCGTGCCGCTTCCGCGGCCCAGCGATCCCTCCATGCCACCGGGGTCGCCGGCGGGACCTCGCGGTGCGCGCCCGCCAGCCAGGTCAGGGCCCAGGCTCGTGGCACCACCCGGTACGCGTCGTAGCCGCCACCACCGGTGGCCAGCCACCGGCCACCCGCGTGCGCGTGGGCCAGCGAATCGACCAGGCGCGCCGCCTCGCCCATCGCGGTCGCCGTCACGTTCAGGTGCGCCAGCGGATCCCACGCGTGCGAGTCCGCTCCGTGCTGGGAGACGATGAGGTCCGGCCCGAACGAGGCGGTCAACCCGGGGAGCAACGAGCGCAGGATGGTGATCCAGGCGTCCGCCCCGGTCCCCGCCGGCAGGGGCACGTTCACCGCGGTCCCGGCCGCCGAGCCCCCGCCCACCTCCGCCACGTCGCCGGTCCCGGGAAACAGCGTCCGTCCCGACTCGTGGACGGAGACGGTCAGGACCCCCGGGTCTGACCAGTGCAACGCCTGGACCCCGTCGCCGTGATGGACGTCCAGGTCGATATAGAGGACGCGCAGCCCGTCGCGCCGCGCCCGGGCGATCGCCAGCGCCGGGTCGTCGTAGACGCAGAACCCGGAAGCGTGGTCCACCATCGCGTGGTGGAGGCCGCCGCCGGGGTGCTGGGCGTGCTCCACGTCGCCACGCAGGATGGCCTCCACGGCCCGGAGGGAGCCGCCGGCCACGGCCGCCGCGGCCTCGTGCATGTCCGCGAACGGAGGGTTGTCGCCGCCGTCCCCGATGCCGGCCTCCGGGAACCCGAACGGATCCGCGGCGAAGCGCTTGACCACGTCCAGGTAGTGGCGGCTATGGCATAGCTGCAGGTCGAGGTCCGAGGCTGGCTCCGGAGCGAGACCCGGCTGGGCGCCCACCGCCCGGAGCAGGTCCAGGCCCGGGCCGAACCGGCGCGGTGTGAGCGGGTGGGAGGGCCCGAAGTCGTAGTCAGTCGAGCGTGGGCCGTAGACGAGCAGCATGCCCGGTCCACGATACGCGGCGCGAGGACAACCTCGCGCGGGCGTGACGCCCATCCATCAGCTGGACAGCGTCCAGGTTCGGCGGAGGTGCCAGGTCGTCGTCTCCCCGACTGCCAGTGAGACCGTGCCCGGCGCGCGGATGACCAGCTGGCCGAACGGCGTGGCGAGATCCACGTCGGTGTGACTCCCCCGGAACCAGACCGCCTCGACGCGTCCCGGCAATCCGCCACCCAGACCCACCCAGTCCGGCCGCACCAGGACCCGGGCCTGGCCGGTCGTGTTCGGGACGCCGTCGGCCGTGGCCGTCAGGACGGACGCGATCCCGGTGAGCTGTGCGGACCAGCCATCCACCGGGCACTCGTAGACCTCCAGAGGAGTCCCCACCTGGACCGCCCGGCCCTCCCGCAACAACACGACGCGGTCCGCGATGGCGAGCGCGTCCGCCACGTCGTGGGTCGCATACAGCACCGCCGCGCCGAGGTCACGGACCTGCTCCGCGATGGCGCGCTGGAGGGTCGCCTTCAAGGCCGTGTCCAGGCGCGCGGTCGGCTCGTCCAGCAGGTAGACGGCGGCCCCGCGGGCGAGGGCCCGGGCGAGGCCGGTCCGCTGCTGTTCGCCACCGGACAGCTGGGCCGGCCGTCGATCCGCGAGGCCCGCGATCCCGGCGCGCTCCAGGAGTGCGCGGGCCTGTGCCCGCGCCGGCGCCCTGGCCACGCCGCGACGCTCGATCGGATAGGCAACGGTCTGGAGCACCGTCATGTGCGGCCACAGCGCGTCGTTCTGGAAGACCACGCCGACCGACCGATCCTCCGGCGGGACGGCCACGCCCCGCCCCGCCACGTGCCGCCCGGCGACATGCACCTCGCCGCTGGCCGGCGGCAGGAAGCCGGCGACCACCGCGAGGAGGCTGGACTTGCCCGAGCCGGACGGCCCGAGCAGGGCGACCGTCTCCCCCGCCCCGACCGCGAGGTCCACGGCATGGACGACCGTCGTCCGACCGTGGGCGACGCTCACCGCGCGCAGTTCGACGGCGGCCGGGGGCTCGGACGCGCCGACCGGGCGCTGGGCCGCGGACACCCTGCTCACTCGCGCCCCACGGGTCGGTCCGCGACCCGCCGCACCAGCAGTACCGGGATGGCGGTCACCAGGACGACGACGGTCAGGACCACGGCGAGGGCCGCGGTCACGGTGGGGTCGCCCAGCTGCTGGATGTTGAGGGTCACCACGGCCAGCGTATCCGTGCCCGGGCCGTACAGCAGGCTGGACATCGTGACCTCGTGGAGGCCGAACAGGAAGACGATCAGCCATGCCCCGACGATGGCCGGTCGGAGGATCGGGACCACGATCGTCGCCAGCGTGGTTCGCGGCCGCGCGCCGCTGGCCCGCGCCGCGTGGAGCAGGTCGGCTGGCAACCGATCCACCGCACCGGCGATGGGCCGCTGGCCGAGCGCCCAGAACTTGCCGATGTAGGCGACGAGGATGAGCGCGAGGGTGTCGCGCAGCGCGCCGCCGTACCCGATCAGCACGGCCAGGGCGAGGGTGGACCCGGGTACCGCGAACCCGACCGCGACGACCGTACCCAGGAGGCGGCCCGCTCGCCGCCCGACGGCCACCGCGAGCCCACCAAGGAGCGTGACCACGGTGGCAGCCGCGACCGCGAGCCCGATGCTCCGCAGCAGGGCGCCGCCCGAGCCCGTGTCCAGGACCTGCGCGATGTTGTCCAGCGTCCAGTGCTCGGGCGTCGGGGGCAGGCCCGCCGCGCGGGTGATGGCCACGAGGGCCAGGGCAACGAACGGGACGATGACCGTGACCAGCATCCCGACCAGCACCACCGCCACCGCCGCCCCGGAGCGCTCGCCCGAGCCACCGCGCGGGTTCGACGTCACCGCCGGGCGGTCCACGTCGGCACCACCCAGCAGGCGGTCGGCGAGCGCGACCGTGACGAACGCGAGGCCGACGAGGATCATCGCCAGCACGACCGCCCGGTCGAACGAGGCGGGGTCGGCGGAGAACGCGAGGTCCTGGTACAGGCGCGTGGTGATGGTTGAGATGCCGGCCGGGATGCCGAGCACGGCCGGGACGCCGAACGCATTGAGCGTCATGACGAAGACCAGCACGGCCGCCCCCAGGATCGGCCGACGCAGGAGCGGCAGCGTGATGTCGCGCAGGGCCCGCCCGGCTGACGCGCCGCTCGCCCGTGCCGCTCGCTCCAGGTCCGCCTCATCACGACCGGCCAGCACGGCCGCGATCACGAGGTAGGCGACCGGCAATGCCTCCATCACGAGGACCAGCACGAGGCCGGGAAAGCCGTACATCCCGGGCAGGCTGACCCCCAGGGCCCTGTCCGTGAGGCCGCGCGGCCCGAAGGCGGCCGCCCATCCGAGCGCCGCGACAAAGGGCGGGACGAGGAGCGATCCGACCATCGTCGCGCGGACCAGCCAGCGCCCCCGGGGCGAAGCGCGTTCGCCGACCAGGGCGACGGCGGTCCCCAGCACGACGGTCAGCGTCGCGACCGTCAGGGCCAGGCCGAGCGACGTCGCGACGGCGCGCCCGCCGACACCATCGATGGCGCGGCTGACCGCCTCAGGACCGCGCTCGCCCAGCGAGAGGGCAAGGCGGGCGAGCGGGTAGGCGACGAGCGCGACGAACGCGGCCAGGACCGCCGCGATCCCGACGCCGCGCCGCGCGTCGATCACGGACCGTCACTCGCCATAGATCGCACGAAACGCGGCCAGGAGCTCGTCCTGGCGACCGAACACCGTTGCCCAGTCCGGCCGGATCTGGAGCCCGTCGATCGGTGGACCGCCATCCACCCCGGCACGGGCCGGCTGCCAGCCGCTGGCCGCGATGAGCGCCTGGCCGTCCGGACTCAGCACGTACTCCATGAACGACCGGGCGGCGGCGGCGTTCTGCGTCGTCGCGACGGCGGCGATGGGGCTGGGCATCGTGACCGCGCCGGACGCCGGCCAGACGAGCTGTACCGGCGATCCCTTGGCGGCCGCGCTCCGGACGGAGAAGTCCAGGGTGATGCCGGCCTTGAACCGCCCCTCCGCCACGCCGGTCGTCACCTCGTCCGGGGACTTCACGATGACCGCACCGTTGTCCTTGAGCTTCTGGTAGAAGTCCATCCCGTAGGAGGGCGCATCGGCGAAGTAGCCCAGGAGGCCGAAGGCGGAGCCGGCGAAGCCCGGGTCGGGGATGGCGACGGCGTCCGCGAGGCCAGGGGCGGTCAGGTCCCACCAATCCGCCGGCGCGGGGTCGGGGTCCAGGCCGGTCACGATCACCATGTTCAGGAGGCGCGTCCCCCAGGATGTCGCGGTCTGGTCTGACGGGTCGATCGCATCCGCCCCGGCGGGGACATCGGTGGCGAGGAGGCCGTCCCTGGCGTAGGGCTCCATGCTCAGTGGGTCGGTCAGCCAGAGCAGGTCGGCTCGCAGTCCGCCCTCGCGCAGCTCCGCCGCGATCCGGGCGGCGACCTCGCCGGTCGGGGCCCGGAAGACTTCCACCGTGACGCCCGGGTTCGCGGCCTCGTAGGCCGCCACCACGGATTCGACGGTGGCCTGGGTGACGGTCGAGTAGAGGGTGATGGTGCCACTGGCGGGCGACGGCCCGCACCCTGACGCCGCCAGGGCGAACACGATGACGAGCAACGACGCGAGCAACCGAGGCCGCGCGGCCGCCGTGGACAGGGTAGACATCGTGGGGACATGCTCCTTCGCTGAGCGGAATCGCTCGGCAGGGGCCGAAGCCCGCCGGTTCCAACGCTTGCGGGAAGGCCGTGGTCAGGTCAGATCGTCGGTGGTTTCCTCCTCATGGCCGCTACCCCAGCGCGGCGCGGGGACCCGGATGGGCGACGCGATGGTTGATGATCTCGAGCTGCAGCATCGTGTAGTGGCGCAGGTTGACCAGCTGCCGGCGACTCAGGCGGTCGCACACCCAGCCCCAGTGGAGCGCCACCCAGTCCCCCGGGACGTAGGCGGGTGCCAGGCCGACGCCATCGGACGAGCCGCGGACGGTCTCGACGGTCGGCTCGCCGAACCCGAGCGCGCTGCCATCCCACGTCAGGGGTCGCGCCAGGACATCCACCTCGTCGCCACGGATGGCCACGACCTGCCCCCAGCGGATCCGGCAGTTCTGGAGGATGTGCAGCGGTGTGTCCCCGCGGTCCGCCCCCAACAGGCCGACCCACGGGTACACGCCGAAGACGTGGAACGAGTGATGCGGCATCGCGCCCTCGGGGATCGCCTCTGCCATCAACCCCCAGGACACGCCCGCGCGTTTCCGGAAGCGCTCGGTCAGCGAGTTGCCGAAGAGGGTCATGTCGACCCGGTCCAGCAGGCGGTTCCCGAGCCAGTACGCCTCCACGACGCGGCGATCCATCGGATCTGCGATGCCCGTCGCCTCGCTGATCAACTCGAGATAGGGCCACGCCCCGGAGAAGCTCCTGGCCAGTTCGATCAGGCCTCGATCCACGACCCCGGCTGATCCGTACTGCAGCATCGCGGCGCTATCGGCCGGGCCGCAGTAGCCGCGCTCGTTGGGGGGGTACGCGTAGCGAGCGAACAGGGTGGCACCGGCGATGGGTCCATCGGGAGCAAAGCCGTCAGGCTCGCCCGCTGGTTCCAGGATGCTCACGGATCCACGCACGTCGAGGTCGATGGTCCCACAGTCGGGCGCGATCCGTGGTATCTCGCCGCCACCCGGGCGCGGTACCATCCGTGCATGACGGATCTCATGGTCGTCCTCATCGTCATCCTCGTCCTCGTCATCCTGTGGCGCGGACCCAAGACCCTGCCCAGGCTCGGCGAGGCGCTGGGCCGTGGTATCCGAGAAGCCCGCACGGAGGCGACCAAGGCGCAGGGCGAGCAGGCCGCGGAGGCCGAGGCCCATGCCGACGATCCCGCCGCCGACCCGGACCAGCAGCGCCCTGGCTGACCGGCGCGCGCGTTCGGCCCCCTCCCGGCGGTTCGAAGGCGCCATCACGACGCCGGGCTCTGGCGGCGACCTCCCCGATCAGTCCGTCCTCCCGCCGCCCGAGCGACCGCGCCGCCCCGTCGCCGTGGAGATCGCCGCCGCCATCCTGATCGTCGGGGGCCTGACCTCGCTCCTCTCGTCGCTCGCGGCCCCCGGGGTCGTGGGCCTGCTGTTCGTGGCGGTCAACGTCCTGACGGTCATCGTCGGCGTGCTCGTTCGCCGTGGCCGCGCCTGGATCCTGGCCATCAACGTGGTGGCCATCGCCCTGTTCCTGGAAGTCACCGCGCTCCCGTCGCCGTACGCGGTCATCTTCATCGTGCTGGACGCCATCGTGCTGGTCGCGCTGTTCCGCCATCGCGACTGGTTCTTCTGGACGGCAGAAGGCGCCGCGGAGGCGGCCTGACGTGGACGAGCGGGCCCTGGCCGCCCTGACCCATCGACCCTCCGAGGGCCCGTTCCTCGCCACCATCGACGTGGACGGCGTGGCGACGACGACCCTGGCCGACCTGCCGCCCCTGCGCGGCGGCCTGCTGTTCGTGGGCCTCAACCCTTCGCCGGTCAGCGTGGAGGCCGGTCACTACCACCAGGGTCGGCTGGGTCGGACGTTCTGGCGGCGGCTGATGCTCGCTAGGATCCTGACGCCGGGGACGGCCGTGGCGACCGCGGACGAGGCACTCGTGGCGGCCGGCCATGGGATCACGGACCTGCTGAAGGTCCCGACGCCGCGCGACGAGGCTTCGGACGCCCAGCTGACCGCGGGCGTTGGGCCACTCTGGCAGAAGATCGCGATCTGGCGACCAGCGGCCGTGGTGTTCATCTACAAGCGCGCCGCGTCCATCGCCGCGGGCCGAGCCCTGCAGGAGCCCTGGGGCCAGCTGGCCGAGGTCGCCCTGAGCGGTCGACCGTGCTTCCTGATGCCGGCGCCCTACGCGCCCACGGAACAGGTGGACGCGGGCATCAACTTCCTGCGCAACCTCGCCGTGGCCGTGGCCGATCAGGTCGAGGGCTGAGCGTCAGATCGGCGGATGACCGGGCAGCCAGCGGGCTCCGGGCGCCCTGGAACGTAGCCGCGCCGCCGACGCTCGCCAGGCCTCCTCATCCACCGGTGCGCCGATCGAGCGTGCTCCTCGCGGCCCGTCGAGGTCGCCACTGACGACCGCCTCGCCATCGCCGACGACGAACGCCACGTGATCGACCGTCGGTCCGGGCGTGGCCAGCGCAACGAGCGGCACATCGCCGACCGGGAGTGGGGTGCCGTCCGCCACCGGCGCGACCGGGTACGGAACGTCGCGCGCGTGGCGATCCGACGCGTGGATGGGGATCTGCAGCTGGTCCGCGAGCGCGACGGCACCGCCGGCATGATCGGGGTCGACGTGGGTGAGCGCGACCGCCTCGATCCGCCCGCCACGCTCGGCAGCGACGAGCGCGGCCGCGTCGAGCGCCGGCCCGGTCGGGTCACCCGGATCCACCAGCACGAGCGACGTTCGCCCCACGAGGTACGCGTAGACCGGCTGGCCGGCGACCCCGCCACCGGCGGGCATCTGGATCCGGACGATGTCCGCCCCCATCGACTCGGTGACCACATCTCCCAGCGGGCGCGGTGTCAGTCGCGCGCGGATGTCCTCCATGGACTGCGCATGCTCCAGCTGCTGGAGCGTGACGGACGTCGGCGGCCACATCTCGAGTCGACCGGCGGCCATGGCATCCAGGGCGTCGCGTGGGGTGTGCCAGTCCTGGGCGACGACCTCCCAACCCACGAGCGATGCGGCGCCATCGTCGGGCAGGGCCGCGGCGAAGAACCGTGCGTCGTAGCGCCGACCGGGGCCCGGTGGCGTCACCCACCGCGACATCGGCACGAGCAGGTCCGTGCGAAGGTCCAGGTCCAGAGCCTCCACGACCTCGGTGAACGACCGTGTGCCGGCCAGGAGCCGCGCCCGCGCCTCATCAAGCTCCGGCCCTGTCACGCCCGGAGGCGCGTCGGCGAGCAGGACGCCGGCCTCCTCGAAGCACTCGCGGATGGCCGCGATGAACGCCGCCAGCGCTGGCCCCGGGTCCAGGTCACCTCCCAGGGCGATCGCCGCGTCGATCTCCGAGATCGGGGAGCGGGCCGCCAGCCGGCGGTCGTGATCCGCCGGGTCCACGCGCCCGCCCGGGAACACGTGCAACCCGGCCGCGAACGCCATCGTTGACGGTCGGTGCGCGAGGAGGACCTGGAGCTCGCCTGCGCCGTCGCCGGGACCCGACGCCGGGCGCAGAAGGACGACGGTCGCCGCGGGGGTGGCCGGGTCCGCGTCGGCCCAGCGCTCGAAGGTCACCGGCCCAACTGCGTCGCCAGCGCGTCGGGATCGGTCACCGGCAGGTCGCAGGCGAACCCGTGGCAGACGTAGGCCGTCGGCCGCCCGCCGATCGCGATCCGGTCCGCCAGGAGCGGGACCGCGCTCGACTCGCTCCGGCCGACGGCCATGACCTGGGTGGGCCGCCACGAGGACCAGGCGGGAGCCAGGAGCCGTCGCGTGGCGTCGTCCCCGGGATCGCCGACCACGGCCACCTCGTCCACGCGCGCCGCGGCGAACGTGGCTGCGGACAGCCACTGGGCGAAACCCGTGGGGTAGCGAGCCAGGAATCCGCCGACCGTGCCGAGCGCCCGTTCCGCGGCGTCACGGTAGCGCCCCTCTCCGGTCCAGGCGGCCAGCCGGAGGAGCACGGTCGTCGCCATCGCGCCGCCGGACGGGACCGCGTTGTCCTGCGGGTCCTTCGGCCGGGTGATGAGCTGCTCGTGGTCGTCGGCCGTGTCGAAGAAGCCGCCGGTCGGGTCGGTGAAGCGGTCCAGGATGCGGTCGGCCAGGCCGCGCGCGACCACGAACCAACGCTCGTCGAACGTCGTCTCGTACAGGGAGAGCAGCCCGTCCGCCAGGTCAGCGTAGTCCTCCAGCACGCCCTGTCCCACCGCCCGGCCGTCCTTCCATGAGCGCCGCAGTGAGCCGTCATCAGCCAGGAGACCGCCGGTGATGGTCTCCGCGGCCCGGATGGCCGCGGCCGTGTAGCGCTCCTCCCCCAGCAGGCGGCCGGCCTCGGCGAGAGCCGCGATGGCGAGACCGTTCCAGGCGGCGATCGCCTTGTCGTCGCGCGCGGGCTGGGACCGGCTGGCGCGGCGTTCCAGGAGTCGCGCGCGGGCGGCACCCAGGGACATCTCCGCCAGCTGGTCCCCTGGCGGCGTGACCCGCGACAGGATCGTGACGCCCTCCCAGTTGCCGTCGTCGGTCACGCCGTAGGCGGCGGTGAACGCCGGGGCGGCATCGCCGAGCACCTCCCGGACCTCGGCGGCACGCCAGGTGAAGGTCAGCCCCTCGATCCCTTCCGTGTCGGCGTCCTGGCTCGCCGCGAATGCGCCGTCGGCCGTGGTCAGCTCGCGGATCATGTAGTCGAGCGTCCCTCGCGCGACGTGCCGATAGCGCGCGCCGTCCGCGCCGTCCTCACCGAACACGGCCCAGGCGTGGAGGTAGACGCGGGCCAGCTGCGCGTTGTCGTAGAGCATCTGCTCGAAGTGCGGCACGAGCCAGCGCTCGTCCGTGGCGTAGCGGTGGAAGCCGCCGCCCAGCTGGTCGCGTATCCCGCCGTCCGCCATGCGATCCAGCGTGAAGCGCGTCATCGCAACCGTCGACGCGTCCAATTCGTCGCCGCTCTTGAGGCGGCGCAGCAGGTACTCGATGGTCATCGGCTGCGGGAACTTGGGCGCGCCGCCCCACGACCCGTTGGTGGTGTCGAAACGCTCGGCGAGGGCCGCATCAACGGCCGCGAACAGCCCACGATCGATGACCGGGCCATCACCGGCAGGGGCGGCCACGGCGCTGCTCTCCACGAGCGCGGAAACGAGCCGCTGGCCCGCCGCCAGCACCTGGTCACGCTGCGTCGTCCAGGCCTGCCAGACGCCGTCGAGCACCTGGCTGAAGGACGGCATCCCGTGGCGCGGGCGGTCCGGGAAGTACGTGCCGCCGTAGAACGGGGCGCCGTCCGGGGTCAGGAACACGGACATCGGCCACCCGCCGCCGCCGGTCATCGCCTGGACCGCGCTCATGTAGATGGAATCGAGGTCCGGGCGCTCCTCCCGATCCACCTTGATGGCCACGAACCTCTCGTCGAGGATCCGGGCGATGGCCTCGTCCTCGAACGACTCGCGCTCCATGACGTGGCACCAGTGGCAGGCCGCGTAGCCGATGCTCAGGAAGATGGGGCGGTCCAGCAGCTTCGCGCGGGCGAGAGCCTCCGGACCCCACGGATACCAGTCCACCGGGTTGTTGGCGTGCTGGAGAAGATACGGGCTGGTCTCTCCGGCGAGGCGGTTCGGCATCGGGGAATGGTACGCGGCCGGGAGGCGACGACCCGGATAACGGTGTGGTGATGGCTGCGGGGTATGGTGTCCGTCGGGCACCAGGAGTACGCTGCCCGGTACGTCTGCTGGAGGGTCACGCCTGTCGTGAGACGTCTGGTAGCTGCGCTGACCGCACTGCTGCTCCTCGCGGGACTCACCGGGTCCGCCGCGAGTGCGGTGTCGGTCGCTGCGGCCGGCGCGGTCCCCCGGGTCGTCATCATCGTGGGACCGGCCGGGGCAGCCACGGAACGCTATCGGGCGGAGGCCCGGGTCGCGGCCACCCTCGCCCGGACGTTCACTCCGGACGTCACGGAGATCTACTCGCCGGATGCCACGTGGCCGGCCGTGAAGCGGGCGCTCCAGGGGGCCAGCGTGGTGGTCTACATGGGCCACGGCAATGGCTGGCCCAGTCGCTACCGCGATCAGCTCAATCCGCCCACGCAGAACGGCTTCGGGCTGAATCCACGCGCCGGCGGCGACGACGCCACTCACCAGTACTTCGGCGAGGCGAACATCGCCCGGAGCATCAGGCTGGCCGGCAACGCCGTGGTCCTCCTGCATCATCTCTGCTACGCGTCCGGGAACAGCGAGCCCGGACTGCCGGAGGGCACGGTCGATCAGGCTCGCCAGCGCATCGACAACTTCGCCGCAGGATTCATAGCGGCTGGGGCCGCGGCGGTCGTGGCGGAGGCGTACGCGAGCCCGAACCACATGCTGCGAGCGGTCCTGGCCGGCGACCGGTCTGTCCAGGCCGCCTGGCGCGGCGCGCCATCGCGGAACGGCAACGCCCAGGCCTTCCAGAGCGAGCGAAGTCCGGGCTACGTCGCCCAGATGGACCCGGAGGATGCGGCGTCCGGGTTCACGAGATCCATCGTCCTCAAGGCCGGCCTGGCGCCGGCGGACGTCAGGCGCGAGGCGCGCGGATCGGCGTCTCCGGGTGGGTCGGCGGGTTCGCCGGCCGGTGCCGACATCCCGAGCCTGGCCTCACTCGGCCTTCGCCTGGGCCAGCCATCCCTGGACGCGACGGCCGCGGGTTCCAGCGGCCTCTTCAGCGTGGATGTGGATGTGCCGGATCGGACGACCCTACCGTCATCCATGCGCGCCAGCGTGCGCTGGGACCCGCTGGACGCGGTGGCGAACGCGCCTGCGTTCGAGCCGCCGGATCTGGGTCTCGTGGTCCCGGAGCAGCTGGGCGACATCGTGGAACCGGTCAAGGCCAAGATCCGGGATGACTCCCTCACGTTCCCACTGGCCGCCCCGGTCACACCGGGTCGGTATCGCCTCACGGTCACCCTCCACGATGCGGATGGCGTCGCGTTCGATGCCGCGACGCAGGCCCTGATCCCGAGTCTCATCGTGCGGGTGACGGGGGACGTGGACGCGCGGATCGTGGCACCCGCGGTCGCTGAGCTCTCAGCCGCAACGACGGCGTCGATCGACCTGTGGGTGGCCAATCTCGGCCGGGCGGCATGGGGCCACGAAGCCATCCACACGCCGGTCGATCCGGAGGGTTTCGCGCCGGCTGTCGGTGCCACGGTCCACGGGCGATGGGTCCCGCTTGCTGATGATCCGGCCGTGGGCGTGGCGGCCGCCGGCGCCGGGGAGATGCGAGCATCCCTGCCGGCCGGGCTGCAGCCGGGCGTGGTCGTTCCGGTCACGCTGGCGGTTGACGTCCCGGTCGTGCCCGGCGTCTATCTCGTCCTGCTGGACATCCTCACACCGGAGCACGGATCGCTGGTGGCCACCGGCCTCGAGCCCACGGTCATCCGGGTCCGTGTCCATGTGGCGGACGTATTCATCGAACCGAGGCTGCCCAGCGTCCCGGTCCAGTAGCCGGGCGCCGGGGGCTGGGCGCCGGGCGCCGGAACATACATCTGGCGTGTGATCCACGTCCGCTGCATCACTCGCCTCCCGGGGTGCTCGTCCGCCAGGCCGTCCCTCCGTCCGTCCCGTTGATGCAGCCGACGTGGATCACCGGGGCAGGGTGTCCGCGGGCGGCGGCAGACAGAGCCGCACAACGTCGGGCGCAGCCCTCTTGACCTCGCCTCCGCCCGTCCCTATGCTCCCCAAATCATCAGACGACTGATGACCCCCGCCAGGAACGAGGCCACCACCCCCCGTGTACGCGATCGGCTTTGACGTCGGGTCCCAGAGCCTCAAGGGTGTCCTTCTCGACGCGACAGGCGCTGCGGTCGCGCAGGCAGCTGCCTCCTACGACGTCCACTATCCGCACCCGGCCTGGGCAGAACAGGATCCGCTGGATTGGCGTCGCGCCATGGCCTCGGTCGTGGGTCGCCTCCTCGCCGCGGGCGGGATCCGGCCCGATGCCGTGGCCACGATCGGCCTCGCGTCGCAGGTGGACGGGCTGGTCGCCGTGGATGATGCGGCTGAACCGCTCCATCCCGCGATCATCTGGCTTGATCGGCGCGCATCCCTGCAGACCCGTCGACTGAGCAAGGACCTGGACCCGAGTGCGATCCGACGGCTGACCGGGCTCAACCTCGATGCCTCGCACGTTGCCCCCAAGATCATGTGGCTTCGCGAGCACCACCCCGACGTCTACGAGCGCGCTGCCGGTCTCCTCCTCCCCGGCAGCGCGCACGTCGCCTGGATGACCCGCGAGCGCGCGCTGGATCATGCCAACGCCTCCAGCACGCTCCTCTACGACGTCACCACCCAGGGCTGGTCGTCGGAGATGCTGGCCGCGGCAGAGCTGGTCGCCGCGCGCCTTGGTGACATCCGGCCCGCCGCCGAGATCATCGGCGAACTGCGACCCGCCGCCGCCCAGGCCCTGGGCCTGACGACGGCGACGACCGTCGTGACCGGCACCGGCGATGAGCACGGCGCCTCACTGGGCGCCGGCGGCATCGCGCCCGGGATCGTCATCGATATCACCGGTACCGCTGAGCCCGTGTGCGTGGCAGCCCTGAGTCCCGTCATCGACGAGACCGGTCTCATGGAGACCCACGGTCACGCTGACCCGCGGGTCTGGCTCGTGGAGAACCCGGGCTTCGTGTCCGGTGGCAGCGTGACGTGGTTCCGCTCGGCGATGGGCGGCGGCTCAGCGGCCGACCTGGACGCGGAGGCCGCCGCCACCACCGCGCCCGGTGCCGAAGGCGTGACGTTCCTCCCGACCCTGTCCGGGGCCACGGCCCCGCGCTGGAATGATGAAGCGAGAGGCGTCTTCGCTGGTCTGTCTCTCAACCACGGCCGCGGCCACCTGTACCGGGCGGTCCTGGAAGGGTGCACGTTCGCGCTCCGGGACATCGTGGACCGCCTCGACGCCATGGGCCTTGCGGGTGACGAGATCCGCGTGGTCGGTGGCGGGGCGCGCAGCCCGTTCTGGCTGCAGATGAAGGCCGACGTGACGCGCCGGACGGTCCGCGTCCTGGCCCACGACGAGGCTACGGCGATGGGGGCCGGGATGCTGGCGGCCGTCGGGGCCGGTTTCGTGCGTGACCTGGACGAGGCCGTGGAACGGTGCGTGCGCGTGGACGCGCGGGCGTACGCGCCGGATCGGTCCGCGCAAGCTGCGTACGACGACGCCTATGGCCGCTACCGGCGCCTGTTCGACGCGGTCGAGCCAACGTTCGGCGCTGGCCACCCGGGTGGTGTCGGATGACCGCGCCCGTCGACCTCCCCGATCCGACCGACCTCGACGCGCTGCGGGCGCGGCTCGATGACGCGTCCGGCGACCGTCCGGCCGGGGCCACGGGGCGACGCCCGATCGGTCTGGGGCGCGTCCGGATCGCCGCCGGCGCCCTCCATCACCTCGCTGACGACGTCGCTGCCGTGGCCGCCGACGGGCCGGTGGTCGTCATCGTGGACGAGACCTCCATGCGACTCGGCAGCACGGACCTCAAGGCCCGGGTGGCCGCGGACCTCGGCGAACGGTTCGAGACGCGCGTGGCCGTGATCCGCGCCCACGGCGCGGAGCTCCACGCGGACGCCGACGCCCTGGGCCAGGCGGACCAGGCCATCGCCGGTGCCGGCTGCGTCGTGTCAGTAGGCTCGGGGACGATCACGGACGTGGCCAAGGACGCGTCCATGCGCGCCGGGAACGTCCCGTTCGTCGTCGTCCAGACGGCCGTATCCGTGAACGCCTTCTCCGACGATATGGCCGTCCTGCTCCGCGATGGCGTCAAGCGGACCGTGCCATCGCGCTGGCCGGACGTCCTGATCGTGGACCTCGGCGTGATCGCGGACGCGCCGCCGTCCATGAACCGCGCCGGCTTCGGTGAGCTGTGCTCCATGTTCACGGCCCCCGCGGACTGGTACCTGGCTCGGGTCGTCGGCATGGACGACACGTACGACGAGGCCGTGGTCGCGCTCTTCCGCGATGGCGCGGAGGGGCTGCTGACCGGCGCGGCGCGGGTTCGCGAAAACGATCCGCCGATGCTCGCGGAACTGGCCGCGCGGATGACGCTGACCGGTATCGCGATGGGCGTCGCGGGTCGCACCGCACCCCTCTCCGGCACGGAGCATCTGCTCAGCCACCTCATGGACATGGATGCCGGGATCGCCGGGCGGCCGCTCGCATTCCACGGCGCGCAGGTGGGCGTCGCCAGCATCCTCTCAGCCACGGTATGGGCGGACACGCTGGACGCCCTGGATCCTGCGGCACTCGCCGCGCCCGGCGCCTTCCCGGATGCCGTCGTCGTGGAGCGTCGGGTGCGAGCCGCGTTCGACCCGGTGGACCCGAGCGGCCGGATGGCGGATGAGTGCTGGCGTGACGTGCAGCGCAAGCTGCAGCGCTGGCACGCCAACCGCGACAAGGTGGCCGCGATGGCCGCCGACTGGGACCGTCACCGCGCCGTCGCCCGGGCACTCGTGGTGGACCCTGCCGTGCTGCTCACCGCGCTGGTGGAGGCCGGGGCCGCCGCGACCATCGCAGGACTGGACCCGCCGGCCCCGGCGGCGACCGTCCGCTGGGCGTTGCGCGCCCTGCCGTTGATGCGGGATCGCTTCACCGTCGCGGACCTTCGCTTCTTCGCCGGCATGTGGGAGGACGACGACGTGGACGCCCTGCTGGAACGGTCCGGGATCCTGGGCGGATCCGAGGTCTCGCGATGAGCACGCGCGAGGCCGATCGCAGCGTCCTGCGCCGCCCGACCCGGACGTTCGGCGGCTACGTGTTCGACCTGGACGGGACGCTCTACCTGGGAGACCACCTGCTGCCCGGTGCCGCGGAGACCGTCGCGGCCATCCGGGCGAGCGGCGCGCGGGTCGCCTTCCTCACCAACAAGCCGCTGGAACGGCCCGCCGCGTATGCGGCCAAGCTCCGAGACCTCGGGATCCCCGCAGGACCGGACGAGGTCGTGTCATCCACGGATGCCTTGCTGCGCTACCTGCAGGCGACCGCGGCCGACGCCCGGATCCTCACGATCAGCGAGCCGCTCATCGCCACGATGCTGGAGGAAGCGGGGTTCACCGTGGTTTCCCACGACGATCCCACGTCGGCAGACCTCGTCGTCGTCTCGTGGGACCGAACGTTCGACTACGCGAAGCTGGTCGCCGCCTTCCGAGCGGTCCGGGCCGGCGCGCGCCTCGTCGCCACCAACCCCGATCCATACTGCCCGACCCCAGACGGCGACCTGCCGGATTGCGCCGCGATGCTCGCGGCGATAGAGGCGTCCACCGGTGCCCGGGCGGAGGCGATCGTGGGCAAGCCGTCAGCGCACATGGCCGCAGCGCTGCTGGATCGGCTCGACCTGCCGGCGGACGACACCGTCCTCGTCGGGGACCGGCTCCTCACCGATGTCCGCATGGCCCAGGAGGCCGGGATGGCTTCTGCCCTCGTGCTCACCGGGGCGACCAGGGCGGACGCCATCCGCCACTCGCCGGTCTCCCCCGACTTCGTCCTCGCCGGCATCGCCGAGATCCTGCCCTCTGCACTCACCCCCACGCCCCCGGATCCAGGAGATCGCCCATGATCGAGTTCATCTTCATGCTCACGCGCAACGACCAGACCGTCCCGGACGCGATGGCCGTGTACGAGGGCCTGCGCGACACGGACCTGCGGTACGTGGGCTTCAAGGACATCGGCCTGCCCCCGGCGAGGCTCCGTGAGCTCGCGTCCGCGATGCGCGCGGATGGTCGAGAGGTCTTCCTGGAAGTCGTCTCGGAGCGGGCGGAGGATGAACTCCGTTCCGTCACCGCGGCCCTGGAGATCGGCGTGGATTGGCTGCTGGGGGGCACGAACGTGGACGCGGCCCTCGAGGTCCTCGACAAGGTGGGTCCGCCCGGCACCCAGGGGCGTCCGCGGTACTGCCCGTTCCCCGGCCGTGTGGTCGGCCATCCCAGCGTCCTGGAGGGCACCCGGGATGCGATCGCGGCCAGTGCCCGCGACCTCACCTCCCGTCCTGGCGTGGACGGATTGGACCTGCTCGCGTATCGCTGGGACGGTGACGTCCCGGCGCTCGTCCGGGACGTGGTGGAGGCCTCGGCCGGCCCGGTCATCGCGGCCGGCAGCGTGGACTCCCGCGAGCGCATCGAGGCGCTGGCCGCGGCCGGCGCCTGGGCGTTCACGATCGGAGGCGCCATCTTCGACGGTCGGCTCCCGGCCGGCCCGTCTGTCCGCGAACAGGTGGACTGCGCCCTCGACTTCGCTCAAGCGGCCGGAAGGGGGGTGGTGGCTGACGGCGCATGACGATCACGCGAACGACATCCACCACGATCCAGGAGGAGGACCGATGACGAACGGACGCGATCCGGCCCGACGGCCGAGCACCCAGGCGATCACCCGACTGGCGATCCAGCGACGCATCTCCCGGCGGCACTTCCTGGCTGGCACCGGCGCCGGCCTTGGGGCGATCGCCCTCGCGGGCTGCGCGCCGACCCCGGCCGCATCCACGGCCGCCCCGACCGGTGGCGGCGGCGGCGACCTCGGTGACACCCTGACCCTGGCCACATGGCCCAACTACCACGACCAGGAAGTGCTGGATACCTTCACCCAGGACACCGGCGTCGCCATCAACGTGGCGGTCTACGGCTCCACGGAAGAGATGGAGGCCAAGATCCGGGCGGGCAACTCCGGCATCGATGTGGTCGTCCCGTCCAACTACGCCATCGAGGGCTGGGTCGCGGACAGCCTCATCGAGCCGCTTGACTACGCCAAGCTCCCGAACTTCAAGCGGGAGGACTGGAACGACCGGTTCATGGACCAGGCGTTCGACCCCGGGAACAAGTACTCCATCCCCAAGAACTGGGGCACGACGGGCATCGCCTATCGAAGCTCCAAGGTCACGGAGGACGTCAGCACCTGGAAGCAGTTCTTCGAGCTCGCCGGGACGACGTACGCGGGTCGGTCGCTCATCGTGGACCACCAGATCAGCTCGTTCGGTTCCGCAGCGGTGGCCATGGGATACTCCCTCAACACCATCGACAGCGCGGAGATGGCGGAGGTGGAGGCGATGCTCACCGCCCTGAAGCCCAAGCTCTTCGCGATCTCGTCCGACGTGCAGCCTCCGCTGCGGAACCTGGATACGTGGCTGTCCATCGCGTGGACCGGCGACGGTGTGCAGGTGGGTCGGGACAACGAGGACGCCCGCTACGTGGTCGCCTCGGACGGCGGCGAGCTGTGGATCGACAGTTTCACGGTGCCGGCGGACGCTCCGCACAAGGACGCGGCCTACGCGTTCCTGGACTACATCCTCCAGCCGGCACAGGCTGCGGCGGAGACGGAGTTCTGCCTGTTCCCGCACGCCAACGACAAGGCCACGGAGCTGGTCATCGAGGAGATCCGGAACGACCCGGTCATCTACCCGAGCGCCGATTCACTGGCCAAGCTGGAGTACGCGGTCAACGCCACGTACAACAGCCCGGAGCGCGCCGAAGCGTGGGCGCGCATCAAGGCGTCCGCCTGAGCCGATGACCACGGCGAGCAGCGCACCGCGAGGTCGCGCCAGGCGGCGTGGCCTCGCGGGCTTGCTCGTCCTGCCCACGTTCCTGTGGTACGTGGGCTTCCTCATCCTGCCACTGGTCGTCCTCGTGGTGATGTCCGTCGGGGAGCGATCTCCCAATGGGGGGTACCTGCCGGCGTTCACGCTGGAGCAGTACGGCAACATCTCCACGAGGATCACGCCGCTGACGAACACGCTCGTCCTCGCGGCCCTCAACACCGTGATCTGCCTGTTCGTCGCCTTCCCGGTCGCCTACACCCTCGCCCTGAAGGTACGCGGCAGCTGGAAGCTGGTCCTCGTGGCCCTCGTCGTCGTGCCGTTCTGGACGAGCTTCCTCATCCGGACCTATGCCTGGATGACACTTCTGGGCAACAACGGCATCCCGCGCGTCCTGGACTGGGCGGGCTTCGGCGACGTCCAGTTGCTCAACACGCCCTTTGCCGTGTCCCTGGGCATCGTCTACAACTACCTGCCCCTCATGGTCCTGCCCATCTACGTGAGCCTGGAACGGCTGGACCGATCGCTGCTGGAGGCGTCCCGCGATCTTGGCGCGGGACCGGTCGGGACGCTGCGCCAGATCGTCCTTCCCCTCGCCGCGCCGGGCATCCTGTCCGGCATCGTCCTGGTCTTCATCCCGGTGATGGGCGAGTACCTCATCCCCATCCTGCTTGGCGGCGGCAAGACCTACTTCCTCGGGAATGCGCTCGCGGACCTGTTCCTGCAAAGCCGGAACTGGCCGTTCGGGTCGGCCCTGGCGTCCGTCTTCGTGGCCGGGATGATCGTCATCGTCGCGACGTATCTCGCTGTGTCGCGCCGCCTCGTGCGATCCGGCCGTGAGACGAGCCTTCTTTGAGCGGCGTGGCGGCTCGCGGCCGTCCGGTGAGCAGTCGGGTGGAGCGCATCGGTGAGCGCCTGACGATCACCTACACGGGTCTCGTCTACGCGTTCCTGTTCCTGCCCATCCTCATCGTGGTCATCTACAGCTTCAACGCCGGCCGCCACGTGACGGAGCTGACCGGCTTCTCCACGCAGTGGTACGCCACCGCGTGGTCGGACCGCTTCCTCATGAGCGCCCTGCGCAACAGCCTGACCATCGCGGCGATCACGGCGGTGCTGGCGACGCTCATGGGCACGGCATCGGCGCTGGCGATGGACCGTCTGCGACCCAGGCTGCGCTGGATGTTCGAGGTCGTGACCTACGTGGCGATCATCGTGCCCGGGATCGTCATCGGCATCGCGACGCTGATCTTCCTGGTCACGGCGTTCGACTGGCTGAACCCGTGGCTCGCCTTCTTCGCGGGCGGTCGCGGCCCGGACCTGGGACTGGGCGCCGGCAGCATCATCGCGGCGCATACCCTGTTCACCATGGCCATCGTGAACGTCCTGATCCGGACCCGGATGCGGGGCATGGACCGCAGCCTCATCGAGGCGTCAGAGGACCTGTACGCGACACCCTGGCGGACCTTCGTGCAGGTCACGTTCCCGCAGCTGCTCCCGGCGATCGTGGCCGGGGCACTGCTCGCATTCACGTTCAGCTTCGACGACTTCATCATCGCGTTCTTCACGAGCGGCTCAGACCAGACCGTACCCATCTACCTGTTCGCCTCCATCCGGCGCGGGGTGAGTCCCAGCGTCAACGCCATCGCGACGGTGCTGCTGGCGGTGACCATCCTGGCCATGGTCCTGGCCGGTCTCGTCTACCGCTATGGCCAGCACCGCAGCGGACAGAGCGCCGCAACGCAGGGGGACGCCGCGGTCGCCGGGGTGGCGATGACCACGACGGAGCGCACGTGAGCGGCCGATCCGGGCCGGTGGCGGCCCGACCGCTCCTCGCCGATGTCGTCCGCGACGGACTTCGGCGCGAGGTCATCCGGGGCGGGTACGAGCCCGGCTCGCGACTCCCCAACGAGGATGCCCTGGCCGAGCGATTCAACGTGAGCCGGGCAACGATCCGGGAAGCCGTGCGTGGCCTGGTGGAAGAGGGATACCTCGCCCGTCGCCAGGGGTCCGGAACGTACGTGACCGCGCGGCCACTGTTGCGCAACTCGCTGGACACCAACTTCTCGTACACCTCGTATCTCGAGTCGACCGGGGTGCGCGCCGGGCGCCGCATCCTGGGCCTCGCCACCATGCCAGCCACGGAGGTCGTCGCGGAGCGCCTGCACCTGGAGCCGGGTGCCACCGTCGTGGAACTCCGCCGCGTCCGGACGGCGGACGACCGCCCGGCCGTCTACTCCATCGACCACCTGCCAGCGGACATCGTGGCCGTCGAGCGCGATCGCGAGGCCCTGGATGGTTCCCTGTACGCGCTGCTGGCGGCGCGTGGCCACCCCGTTCGCCATGCCGAGGCCATCGTCGCGCCCGCGAGCGCGGATGCCGAGCTCGCCGACGTCCTGAACGTCGCCGAGGGCACCCTCCTGCAGCACCTCCAGCAGGTGGACGTGGATGCCGGCGGACGCCGCGTGCTGTACTCGCTGGAATGGCACAACCCGGACGTCATGGAACTGCGGGTCTACCGCCGCGGTCCGGGGACGGCGGAGGGGATCGGCCGCTCGTAGGGCGGGTGGCGCGGGGGGCGGCAGGTAGCCCTGGCGGCCCTGCGGCCGACTCGCGACACAACCATCATCACCTGACCGCTATGGCCGGTACGCCGCCCACCGCCGGCACAACGGTCACCACCTGATCGGTACGTCGCTCGCTGGGCCGAAATACAGCCCGAATCCCACGTGGGCGTCCGCAGACCGGCCATACGTGCCCGCAGGTGATCGTTATGCCGCGGGGCGGCGCTCAGGCGTCGGGACGCAGGTGTGGGAGCCGGACGTCGGTCAGGCGGACTCGGCGGCGGCCCTCGCCCTGGCCCGAAGCTGCGCAAGGTAGTTGGAGGCCCGCGCATACGACGGCCACGTCACTTCGTGCTCGTACACGGCCGGCGTCTCGTTGAGCCGGTGGCCGCCATCGAGCGACACGGCCCGATCGCCGGCGGCGACCGCAAGGTCGTGATCAAGGGTGAGCAGTGGTGCGTCCTCGACGATCGCCAACGCGAGGTACGCGGCGTCGTAGGAGGTCAACCCGTGTCGCTCTGCGAGGTCGAGCGTCGTCCAGAGCAGAGGGCGGTCGATCTCCGCCGTCGAGATCTCGAACTCATCAAGGTCGTGAATCGCGCGCAACACCTCGGCCATCGGAGCGCGCCGTCGTCGCACCATCGTATTGATGACTTCGAGCCAAAAATGGTCTGGGACGAGGACGATCGCGTCGTCCTGGGCGTATCGATGCACGTGGCGCTGCACGGCAGGTCCTTCGGCTTCCTCAAGGATCATCGCGAGCGCCGCAGACGCGTCCAGGACGAGCGCGGCCTTCATGCCGGATCCTCCGTGACGGGCGGCGTCAGCCGACGCGACGCCGCTCGGTCGATCTGTTCAGCACGCCGTTCGTACTCCTGCCGTCGCCACTCGACATAGGTCAGCCCGTCGTCGGGTTCCGGGTACTTCTGACGCATCTCCTTTCCGAGGGCGACCAATCGGTCCAGGGCGGCAAGGCGACGTTCGACCCTGCGTTCACGGTCAGACGCGATGTGGGATTCGACGTCCTCGACGGAGACGAGGTAGGCAAGGGGCTTGTGGTCGCGCTCGATCAGGATCCGTTCGCCGGCGGAGGCGGCGTCCAGGATCTCGCCGAGCTTCATGCGCAGTTCCGTGGCGGTGATGGTTCTCATGGTCAACCATGATAGTCAGCCATGATGGTTCGTCAAGAGATACGATGCGGAACGAGATGACCGACGAGATCGTGGTCCAGGGGTTCGTACCGAGCGTCAATGGCCTGCACTTCGCGAATCGGTGGGCGCCCGGGCCGACGGTCAGGCTCGGCTTCATCGATCCGCGGCTGGTCGGCGTGGGTGACGCGAAGGACGGCCTGTGCGGCGGGATGTGCTGGTATGTCCGGGAGCGGTTTCAGGCGGGGCTGCCGATCCCCGCGGACCGTGCCGCGCCGGCCAATGGCAGTCCCCTGTTCCGGTCGATCGTGCGCCGCCAGATCCTGTCCCTGCGCTGGTTCACCGTTCCGTGGCGGTTCTGGCGCGCTGCGTCGATGCCGGTCGAGGCGCTGGCGCGGCGAACCCTGGGGGTCGAGTGGCCCCGGATCCGGGCGACGCTGGACGCCGGCCATCTCGCTCTCGTCGGCCTCGTGCGTCACCACGGCTGGAGCCCGTT
>JBBEBL010000124.1:20175-26687 GCA_040882345.1 Chloroflexota bacterium | reverse complement strand
CGCCAGTACGACGCGGGCAGGCCTCCGCCCAGTCGCGCGACGAAGGAGCTCAACCGGCGACGCCGGCGACGCCACCTGCCGCGACCCGCGACTGCTGCGCCCGAAGGCGGGCGTAGCCGGGCTTCACGACCTCGTTGATGAGGCGCAGCCGCTCATCGAACGGCGCGAAGGCGCTCTTGAGGGCGTTGATCGTCAGCCACTCCATCTCGCCGAGGCCGAGTCCGAAGGCCTCGTCCAGGGCCTGGAACTCGCTGGACAGGCTGACACCGCTCATCAGCCGGTTGTCCGTGTTGAGCGTCACCCGGAACCGGAGCCGGCGCAGCAGCTCGATGGGATGCTCGGCGATGGACGCGGCCGCGCCGGTGTGCACGTTGGAGGTGGGGCACATCTCCAGCGGCACGCGCCGATCGCGGACGAAGGTGGCCAGGCGGCCCAGCGCCACCACCCCGTCCGCGCCGACCGTGATGTCGTCCACGATCCGCACGCCGTGACCCAGTCGCTCCGCGCCACAGAACTGGAGCGCCTCCCAGATGCTCGGAAGCCCGAACGACTCACCGGCATGGATCGTGATGTGGAAGTTCTCGCGCCGCACGAGATCGAACGCGTCGAGGTGGCGGGTCGGGCGGTAGCCGGCCTCCGGGCCGGCGATGTCGAAGCCCACGACGCCCTGGTCGCGGAAGCGGACCGCGCACTCCGCCACCTCGACGGACCGGGCCGCCTGCCGCATCGCGGTGACGAGGGAGCGGACCACGATGGGCCGGCCGGCTGCCGCGGCACGGGACTCGCCGATCCCGTAGCCCTCCAGGATCGCCCCCTGTACCTCGTCCAGGGTCATCCCACGCTCCGTGCACAGCTCCGGGGCCATGCGCACTTCCGCGTACACGACGCCGTCCGCGGCGAGGTCCTCCGCGCACTCGGACGCCACGCGCACGATCGCGTCGCGCTCCTGCATGACCCCGACCGTGTGCGCAAATGTCTCGAGGTACAGCTCCAGGGACTTGCGGTCGGCGCCGCGCCGGATGTGGGCCGCCAGCGCCATCGGGTCCGTCGTCGGCAGGCCGTCGTAGCCGTACTCGGCCGCCAGGTCGATCATCGTGGTCGGACGCAGGCCACCGTCAAGGTGGTCGTGGAGCAGCGCCTTGGGCGCCTCGCGGATGGTGTCAGGAGCGAGCATCAGCACCTCGATAGTCCGATCGCGATGGTACCGCGCGCCGTCGCTCGCGATCATGGGTGTCACGGTGCCGCCGGGGCGCGTGGGGCCGTCCGGCCTGTCCCGCCCGCCACTGTTGTCCCACCCCATGGCCCTATCGTCAAACGATCCGTCGGGATGCCACCTTGCTCCGACCGGTGGACCACCCCGTGGGAAGAACATCGAAGGACGGGTGCCCACCCAGCGTTTGATCGACGTTAGGGCCGCCCGACGGGACAACGGCGCGGAGTGGCGCTGGGCGAAACGGGACACCGGCCCTGCGGCGCTACGTCCCATCCAGGCGGGCGCGTGCCGCGGCGAGGGCCGCGGCCACCCTGACCGGCGCCGTCCCGCCGATGACGTCGCACGTGGCCAGCGCCCCGTCCACGGACGCGGCCGCGCGCAGGTGGTCGCCGATCCCCGGGTCCGTGGCCAGCGTCTGGGCACCCGCGTCGCCGGCCGCCCCGAGCGCCATCCCGATCATCGAGTCCGTCACGGCGTCAAGACCCAGCCCCGCTTCTTCCGCCTGCGCCACCAGCGACCCGACGACGTGGTGGGCGACACGGAACGGGATGCCGCGGCGGACCAGCGCGTCGGCTACGGCCGTCGCGGTCGTGAACCCCTCGTCCGTTGCCGCGCGCATCCGATCGCGGTCCACCAACAGCGTCCGGAGCATCCCCGCCAGCACCCCCAGGGACGCCTCGTAGACCGCGACCGCATCGAACAGCGGCGCCTTGTCCTCCTGGAGGTCGCGCTGGTACGCGAGCGGCAGGCCCTTGAGCATCGTGAGCGACGCGGTCAACGCCCCGATGACGCGGGCGGCGCGGCCACGGACCAGCTCCGCCGGGTCCGGGTTCTTCTTGTTGGGCATGATGGACGAGCCGGTGGAGAACGCGTCCGAGACGCGCACGAACCCGAACCGCGGGTTGGACCACCAGGTGATCTCCTCCGCCAGGCGGCTGAGGTGGACCATGCCGAGCGCCACCGCGCCCAGCCCCTCGACCACGAAGTCCCGATCGCTGACCGCGTCCATCGAGTTGCCGGTCACGCCATCAAAGCCCAACTCCATCGCGGTGGCCTCGCGGTCCAGCGGATACCCCGCCCCGGCCAGGGCCCCGGCGCCCAGCGGCGAGATGTTGGTGCGACGTCGCGCATCGGCCAGGCGGGACCGGTCGCGCTCCGCCATCTCCACGTACGCCAGCAGGTGGTGAGCGAACAGCACCGGCTGGGCGGGCTGGATGTGCGTCGTGCCCGGCAACACGGCCGTCCCCTCGCGCTCGGCGAGCTCGACGAGCGCCTGCTCGAAGTCGACCAGTGCGTCGTCCAGGAGGTCGATCGCCCGGCGCAGCCAGAGTCGCAGATCCGTGGCCACCTGATCGTTGCGTGAACGCCCGGTGTGAAGCTTGCCGGCCAGCGGGCCGATCCGCTCCGCCAGTGCGGCCTCAAGGTTGAGGTGGACGTCCTCCAGCGCCGGATCCCAGTCGATCGTGCCCTCTGCGACCGCTTCGGCGAGGCTGGTCAGCCCGTCGACGAGTCGGCCCACCTCGTCGTCGGTCAGGAGTCCGGCGCGGCCCAGCCCACGGACGTGGGCGATCGACCCGGCGATATCGTCCGCCGCGAGCTCGCGATCCACCTCGATGGAGCGCGTGAAGTCGGCGACCCGCTGGTCGTTCTCCTCTGCGAACCGTCCGCCCCAGAGCCGCATGCTGCCTCCGTCCGTGTGGAGGCCATGCTAGCGGGGGCCGGCGTCCCCCATCACGCGCAGCCGTTCCGCCGCCTCCTCCGGAGTGAGGTCACGCTGCATCTCGGCCAGCAGTTCGTAGCCGACCATGAACTTGCGGACGCCGGCCCGCAACAGCGGCGGATAGAAATGCGCGTGGAGCTGCCAGCCCGCCGCCGACGAGCACCCACGCATCCGCAAGCGCCCCGTAGCGCCGGTGCGGATCGCCGCCGATCAGCATCGGCTGCGCAGGATCCGTCATGCGGGCGATCGTCCCACCACCGGCGGCGGGTCCGACGCGCGCGGGAATACGAACCAGCCGATGATCGCCGCCGCGACCGCGAGGACCGCGCCGAGGCCAAAGACCGCGGCGTGTCCGAACACCTCGTACAGCGCACCACCGATCACGTTCGCCCCGATGGCGGAGATGCCGAACGCGCTCGTCTGGAAGAGCGACTGGCCCGTGGCCTGGAGCTCGGCCGGGAGCAGCGTGGCGATTGTCAGGACCACGCCCACGACGACCCCGGAGAAAGCCACGCCCGTGACCGCGCGGGTCGCGACGATGAGCAGCGGCACATCGATCACCATCCAGGCGGCCATGCATACCGCGTACAGCAGGGCGCTGGCGACGAAGATCGTGCGCAGCCCCAGGCGCAGGGCGACGGCACCCATGACGAACATCGCCGGGATCTCCGCGCCGGCCGACATCCCTGACGACAGGGCGATATCCGACGGCGCGCCACCCAGCTCCTCGATCCGCAACGGCAGGAAGGTGAAGCCGCCGATGATGCCGACGTGCAGGAGCGCGCTCGCGACGAGGACGAGGAACAGCCGGGGCGCGACGCGGAGGGCGACGCCAGTCGAACCCAGACTGAATGCGCGGCGCGCCCGAGCCTCCGAAACCTCCCGAGTCGGACCCTTCGCGACCCGCCGACGGTGCGCGTCGAGATCGGCCTGGGCGACATCCGGCAGGAACAGCGCGCTCACGGCCATGACCACGGCGGCGGCCGCGAACAGCGCGTACGACGGTCCGTAGCCAACCTGGTCGTACAGGAACCCGGCCCCGATCGCCCCGACCGCGAAGCCGAGGCTCGTGAACAGCCGGACCCGAGCGTAGTCGCGCCCGCGCAGCGCGTTGACCGTTACCGCGTCCGCGAGGGGCTGCCAGCTGGATTCGAAGATCCAGAACAGCGAGAACAGCGCGACCACGACGAGCGGCGGCCACGGCAGGAGGAGACCAAGGATGGCCGCGCCCGCGCCGACGGCACACACCTGGAGCGTTCGGGGTCGGCCCAGGCGGACGTCCGCGAGGTGGCCCCACGCCGGGACCGCCACCGTGAACCCGACCGCGCCCAGTGACGCGATGAGCCCGATCTCGCCGGGCGAGAACCCGCGCTCGGCGAGGATCACGGAGATGAACGGGTAGAAGACCCCGAGCGCGACGCCGAGCGCCGTGACGAGGACGTGGAGCGCGATCACGCGAGGCGCCGCGCCCCGTCCGCGGCGCGGACCACGAAGACGCGCGGCTGCGGGGCTCCAGAGTGGCAGATCACGAGACTCGTGCCCGGCGGCAGGGCGACGGCCCGGTGATCTGGACCTGCCGATCTTGCGTCGGGACGAGCGCCATGGTGATGCCGAGATCGATGGCGGCGGGCAGGACGAAGCCGTCGTTGTAGTCCGTGTGCTCGCCGATGAGGTTGACTCTGCCCGGAGCGTGGACGACGCGGATGCGATCGGGGGTCGAGGCGGCCAGCGGCTCGCGCTCGACGAGACGGGCAGCGAGCATGGCGGGGTCGGCGTGCATGGAGTGCCAGCGTAGCGCCCGCGCGCCGCTTCCCGCACACTCCGGCCGTGAGCGCCTCCGTCCCCTCCCCATCCGAGCCACCGGCACCTCCGGCGGAGCCTGCGCTCCGCGCGACGGGCCTCGGCCGGCGGTTCGGGGACCGCTGGGCGGTCCGCGACATCACCCTGGAGGTCCGGCGTGGCGAGGTCCTTGGTCTGCTGGGTCCCAATGGCGCCGGCAAGACGACCACGGTCCGCCTCCTGACGGCGCTCATCGAGCCCAGCGAGGGGACGGCCGCCGTGGACGGTTTCGACGTCGTCACCGGGGCGGACGACGTGCGGGCTCGGGTCGGGATCCTGACCGAGACCCCCGGGCTCTACGACCGGCTGTCCGCCACGGCGAACCTGGACTTCTTCGGCCGGCTCCACGGGCTGGACGCGGCGACCCGCATGACGCGCATCGAGCGCTATCTGCGGATGTTCGACCTGTGGGACCGGCGCGACGACACCGCTGGCACGTTCAGCAAGGGCATGAAGCAGAAGCTGGCCATCGCCCGGGCGCTCCTCCACGACCCAGCCGTGGTCTTCCTGGACGAACCGACCGCGGCGCTTGATCCGGAGGCGGCATTCATCGTCCGCGACAGCATCGAGCAGCTTCGCCGGGCCGGACGAACGATCGTCCTCGCGACGCACAACCTTGACGAAGCGGACCGGTTGTGCGATCGGATCGCCTTCGTTCGCGGCGGACTCCTGCGGGTGGATTCACCGGCGCGACTTCGGGATGGGAATGGCGGGCGCCGGCTCGTCATCCGCCTGGCCGCGGATCCGGGTGAGGCGGCCGGCGAGGCGGCGGGCGCGGTCACGGATGGGCTCGCGCGGGTGTCGGGCGTGGACACCGTTGCGGTGGACGGCACGACCATCTCACTCACGGCCGCAGACCCGGAGTCGGTCGCTCCGGCCGCGGTCAGGGCGATCGTCGCGGCCGGCGGGGACATCGTGGACGTCCGCAGCGAGCGCCTCTCCCTGGAGCAGATCTACTTCGACGTCATGGGCGTCCGGCCGGGCGCCGGCGGGGAGGCGACGTGATCCGCAGTGGCATCGTGCTGACGGTCCTGCGACGGGAGTGGCAGGAGACCGTCCGCAATCGCCTGCTGCTGTCCACCATCCTCATCCCGCCGCTCGTCCTGACCGTGGCGCCGCTGGCCCTGGCCGGGCTGGTCGGCGAGCGAGCGCTGCCGCCGGAACTCGCGGTCGCCATCCTGGATCAGCGGCCGGAGTGGCGATCGTTTACGTCGGGTGAACTGGCCGGGGCATTCGCCGTCCAGCAGTTCCTCGTGTTCTTCCTGTTGATGCCCGCCTACATCCCGCTCTCCATCGCGACCTTCAGCATCATCGGCGAGAAGCAGTCGAGATCCCTGGAGCCAGTCCTCGCCGCGCCGATCCGGACCCTGGAACTCCTGGCCGGCAAGGCGATCGCGGCCCTCGTGCCGGGGGTCCTGGCGGGCTGGGCCACGTACGTCGTGTTCGTGCTCCTGGCGTCCGTCGTCTACGGCACGGCCCTGTTCGGCGTCGTCACGGACGGCTCGTGGCTGGCCGGGGTGTTCCTGCTGGGCCCGGCCGTCGGGCTTTCGTCCGTCGTGGCCGGGGTGATCGTGAGCGCCCGGGTCAACGACCCCCGGGTCGCCCAGCAGATCGGTGGCGTGATCATCGTCCCGATCGTGGGGCTCGTCCTGGTCCAGGCGACCGGCACGGTCCTGGTGGGGCCCGCCGGGTACGCGATCCTGGCCGTCATCATCCTGGCGGTCGCGCTGGTGGGCCTCG
>JBBEBL010000124.1:2332-20075 GCA_040882345.1 Chloroflexota bacterium | reverse complement strand
TAGGCCAACGCGCCCTATCATGCGCCGATGACCGCCCGAGCCTCCCGAGTCGACTGGCTCCTCTTCCTCGCCCTCGGCTTCTTCTGGGGCTCCAGCTACCTGTTCATCAAGTTCGCCGTGGACGACTTCGGCACGTTCACGCTGGTGGCCCTGCGCCTCATCGTCGGGGCCACCCTGCTGTGGATCGTCGTCCGGGCCGCCGGCGAGGCGCTGCCGCGCGATCGCCGGACGTACGGACACCTGCTGGTGATGTCCGTGATCAACATCACGATCCCGTTCCTGCTGATCACCTGGGCGGAGCAGTCGGTGGACTCGTCCCTGGCGGCGATCCTGACCGCACCCGTTCCGTTGTTCGCGATCGTCCTGTCCGCCATGTTCCTCCACGACGAGCCGCTCCGCCTCAACGGTCTGGCCGGCCTGGTCGTCGGCTTCGTCGGCGTCGTCATCGTGACCAGCCCGGGGCTCACGGCGGCGGGCGGTTCCCTGGCGGGCGAACTCGCCCTCCTGGGTGCCGCGTTCTCGTACGCGCTGGGTGCCGTCTACTCGCGCCGCTTCGTCCGCGGCCTACGACCGATGATCCCGGCCGTCTTCCAGGTGACCTTCGCCGCGATCATCACCGGTACGATCGCCCTGCTCATCGAGCAGCCATGGGAAGCCACGCCGGACACGCAGGCCATCATCTCCATCCTGTGGCTCGGCCTGCTGGGCTCCGGGCTCGCCTACCTCATCGTCTTCCGACTGTTCGCGCGCTGGGGTGCCACACGGACGACGCTCGTGGCCTACGTCATCCCGGTCGTCGGCATCGTCCTTGGGTATCTCGCCCTCCAGGAGCCGATCGACGGCCGGCTCATCCTGGGCACCGCGCTCATCATCGCGGGCGTAGCCGTCCTCAACGGGCGCTGGGGGCGCCGCCGGCTCTTCTCGCGCGTCCCGCCGGTGGAGCCCGTCTAGCCCCCTGACGCGAGGAGCAGCGCGCCGGCCACGATCAACACGGACGCCCCGATCCGCCGGGCCGAGTCGCGCCGAGTCACGGCCTCACCCAGGCGCACGGAGCCCCACGCCGCCGCGAAGACCGTCGCCGATTCACGCAGCGGCGCCACCCCGGACAGCGGCGCCACGCTGAGCGCGAACAGGATGAGCAGGTACGCCCCCAGCGTCAGCCAGCCACCGACCGCCGACCGCCGGATCTCTGCGCGTCCGCCGGCGAACACGTCCCCGCCGGCGAGCAGGCGCACCCACACCACGAGGACGACGGAGGTGGTGATCCACAGGATGGCGGCGTACGGCACCGGGTCGATGAGCCGCGTCCCGACCCGATCCAGCGCGGTATAGGTGGCGATGGCCACGCCGGTCGCCAGGGCGAAGCCCATGGACGGATCGACGCCCCGCCGCCCGCGCAGGGCGCGCCACGGCTGCTGGAGCGCGAGGAAGCCGCCGAGCAACAGGCCGACCCCGATGGACCCGGCGACCCCCAGGCGCTCCTGGAGGAGGATGACGCCGACCGCCACGGCCAGGAGCGGGGCCGTGCCGCGGGCGATCGGGTAGACGACGGACAGATCACCCCGGCGGTACGCCGCCGACAGCAGGATGAAGTAGCCGGCCTCCACGGTCCCCGAGACGACGCCGATCACGACCCCCTCCACGGGGAGTGGCGGCATCCCCGACGCCAACCACACGACGACGCCGGTCGGGATGATCCCGGCCGACGCCGCCAACATGCCGACGGTCGCCGCACGGAGCGGGTCGCCGGCGGTCTTGAGCCGAACGTTCCACGCGACGTGGAGGACGGCACTGATCGCGACGAGGGCGATGATCTCCGGGCTCACACCCGGACGTTACCCGCCGATGTCCCTCCGCTGCAGGCCCCACGCGCCGATGGCGAGGCCGGCGGCCGCGATCGCCCCCGCCACGACCATCCCGACGAGGCCGTAGGTCCCGGCCATGGGCTGGCCGAGGTGCTGGTAGATGGACAGGTCAAGGACCACGTCCGGGAGGTCGAGGGCCTCCCCGAGCGTGTCGAGGATGAACGTCGCCACGACCGCCACGGCCGCCGCCGGTGCCGCGAGCGACGCGCGGACGACGCCGCCGAAGGCGAACCCGATGCCGGCGAACATCATCGCGGCGAGGCCCAGCGTGAGCGCGCCGCCGATCGGACCGGATACGTCACCACCCTGGCCGGCGACGGCGATCGCGACGAGGAAGCCGATCATGCCGGCCGTCAGCGCGATCGCGGCCATCACGCCGAGGCCGCTGCGCACGGCCCAGCCGACCCGCGACAGGGGCGTGGACAGGACGAGATCCAGGCGGTGACGGGTCTCGTCACTCGCCCAGCCGGCAAGGAACGTCGCAGCCGCCAAACCCACCATCAGCGACCCGAATGCGAAGAACGCGAGCTGCAGGATGCCGGACGGTTGGGTCAGGTCGATGTCCGGGTAGAGGAGCTTCACGTACTCCACGATCCCCGGGAGATTCTTGAGGCTCTCGGTGAAGGCATCAGCGGAGGCCGCGATGAGGGCCGCGTAGGCTCCCACCCCGATCCCCCACGCCGCGGCGATACCGGCGCGATCGGCGAACTGCCGGACGAACGGCCCACGCACGCCGGCCGGCAGCGACGGCAGGCGGAGCCAGGCGATGGCCACCGTGGCGCCGAGATCCCGCCGCTCGAAGGCGACGACGCCGGCGGCCAGGAGGGCGGCCGTGACGGCGGCGAGCAGACCCAGCGACGGCCAGTCGGCGACTCCGGCAAGCGGCCGGTGGCCAGCAGTCCACGTGTACCAGGACAGCGGGCCCAGGGCGTCGATGGTCGGAGACAGCGATGCGTACGACGCGATCAGGTACATGCCGAACAGGGCGATCAGGCCGATCGCGACAGCCCGAGTCCGCCCCAGGACCGGCGCCGCCGCGAAGGAGGCCGCCCCGGCGGCCAGCATGAGCAGGCCATAAAGCGCCACCTGGCCCAGGGCAGCCGCGAACGCGATCTCGTCGCCGGGCAGGACGGCGAAGGCGACCCCGGCGACCCAGATGAGGACGGCGGCGATGAGCATGGCCACGACGAGCACGGTGACGTGGCCCGCCACCTTCTGGAGGGCGATGGATCGACGCGCGTGCTGGGTGGAGACCAGTAGGTCCAGGCTGCCCCGCGACGCCTCTCCGGCGAGCGTGCCGGACAGGGCCAGGACGGACCACAGGCCCAGCATCACGGGCAGGATGTTGCCGACCCGCCACGACAGGAACCCGCCCATGGTCTCGATGTTGATGGGCTCGCCGAGCAGACCGCGGAAAACCGCGGGGAGCGACCCCATCTGGGCGGCCAGCTGCGCCCGCGACTCCACCGTGGTGAACTCGAGGGCGAACGGCGTCGCCGTGGCCAGCATGAACAGGCCGGCCAAGGCCCCGGCGATGAGCCCGGCACGGCGGCTATCGCGGACCGTCTTGGCATAGATGCTGCCGAGACCCATGACCCGGGACCACGGGGCGGTACGGGAGGGGCGCCCCGGGATGGCGCGAGCGTCAGCGCCCATCGGACGCATCCGCGGTCGCGGCGACCGTATCGCCGTGGCCGTACTGCGCAAGGAAGACGTCCTCCAGGTTGGGCTCCCGGCTGACGACGTCCACCAGTCCATGGGGCGCGGCCGCGGCCAGGACGCCCCCGATGGGGCCGCTGACACGCATCGTGAGGACGTTCCCGTCCGCGATCACCTGCTGCACGCCGTCAAGTGATCCGAAGACCGCCGGCGCGACCGGGCCGCCGAAGGTCAGCTCCACGTGATGGAACGCCAACCGGCGGATCGCCTCGATGCGATCGACCTGGACCAGGCGGCCCTCCCGGATGATCGCGACGCGGTCGCAGGTTCGGTCCACCTCGGCGATGATGTGGGAACTCAGGAACACGGTGCGACCTTCCGCCCGGGCCTCGCGGATGAGCTCGAAGAACGTCTGCTGCATGAGCGGGTCCAGGCCGGACGTGGGTTCGTCCAGGATCAGCAGATCGGGGCGGTGCTGGAGGGCGACGACGAGCCCCACCTTCTGCTTGTTGCCCTTGCTGTACTCCTTGAACCGGCGGCTGGGGTCCAGGTCCAGGCGCTCGATCAACTCGGCGACGTAGGCCGGGTCCACGCCACCGCGCAGGTTCGCGAAGTAGGCGATCGTGTCGGCGCCGGTCAACCGATCGTACAGGTCGAATTCACCGGACAGGTAGCCCAGGCGACGATGGATCGCAACGGGATCCCTGGTCGTCTCGATGCCGAATACCTCGGCGCGCCCCGAGGTGGGGCGGATGAGGTCGAGGAGGACGCGCATCGTGGTCGTCTTGCCCGCGCCGTTGGGTCCCAGAAAGCCGAAGATCTCACCCTCGCTGACCTCCAGGTCGAGGTCAGCGATCCCGCGGTGGACGCCGTAGGTCTTGGTGAGGCGTTCGGTGTGGATGACCGGGGTCATGTGGGCTGGTCCTTTCGTCGCTCAAGGAATCGATCGAGCATGCTGGGGAACTCCTGCTCGATAGACGATATCGGCGCTACGTCATCCGTCGCGGTCGCGGCCGCGGTCGCGTGGCCTAGTCCCAGCCGGGCGCGTGCCGCGAGCCGGTCCCCTCCCCCACGACCGGTAGCCGCCGCCCGATGAGCATGACCGCGATGGCCGTCGTCACCGGCACCGCCGCGACGATCCCGATGCTGCCGACCAGTGCCCGGATGACCTCGACGGCGACGACCTCGCCGGAGACGATGAGCAGGGGGTCCTGGCCCCCGGCCGCGAACAGGACGATGAGCGGCAGCGACGCCCCGACGTACGCGAGGACGAGCGTGTTGACCGTCGCCGCGATGTGCGAACGGCCCACGTTCATCGCCCGTCCGGCCAGGCGCCAGCGCCCGGAGCGCGGATCCGTGTCGAACAGCTCCTGCACCGTCGCCGCCTGCGTGACCGTCACGTCGTCCAGGACGCCAAGCGCCCCGAAGATCACCGCCGCGAGCATCAGCCCGCCCAGGTCCAGCTCCGTGCCGCCAAGCGAGATGAGGAATCCGGCCGACTCTGACCCCCGCAACGGCGTGAATCGCGCGAGCTCGTCGAACACCGATGCGAGCACCGCGACCAGCGACAGCGAGACCGCCGTCCCGAGCACCGCGGCGAGAGCCTTGCGGTTGGCGCCCTCCGTGAGCAGGAAGGTCGCGAGCGTGACGGACGTCGCGGCGCCGATCGCGACCCAGGCAGGATCCTGCCCGGCAAGGATCAGCGGGATGACCAGTTTCACGACGACCGCGAGCGTCAGGGCGAGCGCGATGACGGACCGGACCCCGCGCCAGCCGCCGACCACCGTCACGGCCGCCACGAACAACACGAGCAAAGCCGCCAGGATCGGGACACGGTAGCGGTCGTTGACCGCCACGAACCCGGCTTCCGGATGGGTCGAGATGTTGACGATGACCTCGTCGCCGACCGCGAAGTCCGGCCGCGCCTCCAGACCGCTGGGGCCCTGCAGGAACCCCTCGACGATGTCGCCGGTCGCGGGGCCATCCTTGATGCCCTTGACGACCTCGATCCGGACGTCGGGCTGCGACGGGTCCTCCGAGGCCAGCAGCTCGACGATCCGCCCATGCGCGAGCTGGATCGGGGGGAGCTCCCCGGACCGTGGTGTGATGTCGGGGACCAGCAGGAAGATCGCGGCCAGCAGCAGGATGCCGGCCGAGAGCGCACGAGCGTGGCGGCGCAGACCGGCGAACGGGATGGCGTCCGCGACGTCTGGGCCGGTCACGCCGTGGTGATCGGCGAGCGTTCGGCCCGCTCCTTGAGCGCCCGCAGGTGCGCCTCCACCCGCGCCTCCAGCGATCGTCGGCCCAGGCGGACCAGCAGGCCGGCCCAGCGATCGTTCGGCTCGAACGTCGCGGCGTGGATCACGCGCGTCCCGCCGGCGACCGGCTCCAGGCGCCAGGTCCACTCGCTCTCGAACCCGGACCCGGTGGCCCGCAGGCGGAACACGGATTCGGGTCGTGCCTCAAGGCTCTCCACCCGGGCGGACTCGCGCAGGAGCCCGACGGCAGCCCGAGCGGACCGCGTCGTCGCGGCGGCCGGCCACGACGGCTCGGCCGGCCCAAGGCGCATCTCCGGGAAGAGCGCGGCCGTGGCGGTCGGGTCGTGCAGCGTGGCCCAGACGACCCGCGGGGGCGCCTGGACGAAGACCCGTCGCTCCACGAGCCGATCGGCGGCCAGGTGGTCGCGCGGGCGCCGGTGACCGACCTCGGGATCCGGTCGAACAGCCATCCGTTCAGGTCCCGATCGGGTGCCAGACCGTCTTCATCTCGAGGAAGGCGGCGATCCACTCGGGACGCTCCGTCGCACGGTCGTCAAGCCAGTCGAAGCGGCTGTCTCGGACCGTCGTGGGGCGGCGCAGGATGCGCTTGATGTCGTTGGCCGCGGCCTGCTCCGTCGCGAGGCGGATCGCGTCCGGGACGCCCCACGTGTCCAGCGCATCCACGTCGGCATGCGCCGCCATGACCGGCACGAGCTCCGTCCGGAGACCGGTCAGGACGTTCACCACGCCTCCGGGAACGTCCGACGTGGCAAGCACCTCGCTGAGCGTGATGGCCGGCAACGGCCGAGTCTCTGACGCCAGAAGCACGACCGTGTTCCCGCTGACCAGGGGCGGCGCCAGGCGGGACACGAGGCCCAGCAGCGACGAGGTCTCCGGCGCCACCACGCCGACGACGCCGGTCGCCTCCGGGATCGTGAAGTTGAAGTACGGAGCGGCGACAGGGTTGGAGGAGCCCAGCACCTGGGCGATCTTGTCCGCCCAGCCTGCGTACCAGACCCAGCGGTCGATGGCCCGGTCCACGACCGTGCGCGCCGCCGTCGGCCGCAGACCCTCCGCGGCCTCCACCTCCGCGACGAACTGGTCGCGACGGCCCTCCATCAGCTCGGCGACGCGATACAGCACCTGGCCCCGGTTCATGGCGGTCTTGGCGGCCCAGCCGGGTTGCGCCTTGCGAGCCGCGCGGACCGCGTCGCGCAGGTCCTTGCGCGAGCCTCGACAGGCGTTGGCCAGCGGGGCCCCGCGAGCGCTCGTGATGGCGTACGCGCGCCCGCTCTCGGACCGCGGGAACGCCCCGCCGATGTACAGCTTGTACGTCTTGCGGACCTCGATCCGGTCGCCCGCTGGGGCCGCCATGTCAGCGGTCCTCCAGGCGGACATACGCGTGAAGGCCGTGCATGCCGCCCTCACGGCCGAATCCGGAATCCTTGTAGCCGCCGAACGGCGACGTGGGATCGAATCGGTTGAACGTGTTGGCCCAGACGACTCCCGCCTTCATCCGCGAGACCATGTCCAGGATGCGGGAGCCCTTGTCCGTCCAGATGCCGGCGGACAGGCCGTACTCCGTGTTGTTGGCCTTCTCCACGGCTTCGTCCGGGGTCCGGAACGTGAGCACGGACAGGACCGGCCCAAAGATCTCCTCGCGCGCGATGCGGTGGCTCTGGGCGACGTTGGTGAACAGCGTCGGCCGGAAGTAGTAGCCGCGCTCCGGGAGGTCGCAGGCGGGCTGGTACAGCTCCGCGCCCTCGTCCACGCCGCTCTGGACGAGTTCCGTGATCTTCTCCAGCTGCGCCTTCGAGTTGATCGCGCCGACGTCCGTGTTCTTGTCCAGCGGGTCGCCGACCCGGATCGTCGACAGGCGATCCTTGAGCTTGGCGATGAGCGGCTCGGCGATCGACTCCTGCACGAGCAGCCGCGATCCCGCGCAGCACACCTCGCCCTGGTTGAAGTAGATGCCGTTGACGATGCCCTCGATCGCCTGATCGATGGGCGCGTCGTCGAAGACGATGTTGGCCGCCTTGCCGCCGAGCTCCAGGGTGAGCGCCTTGTCCGTGCCGGCGACACCGTGGAAGATCCGCCGGCCGACCTCCGTGGAGCCCGTGAAGGCGACCTTGTCCACGCCCTTGTGGGTGACGAGCGCCATGCCGATCTCCCCGGGCCCGGTCACGATGTTCACCGTCCCGGGTGGCAGGTCCGCCTGGACGCAGACGTCGGCGAACAGGAGCGCCGACAAGGGCGTCGTGGACGCTGGCTTCAGCACGACCGTGTTGCCCGCCGCCAGGGCCGGGGCGATCTTCCATGCGAGCATCAACAGCGGGAAATTCCACGGGATGATCTGGGCCGCCACACCCAGCGGCCGTGCCACGCGGCCCGGGAATGCGTAGTCAAGCTTGTCCGCCCACCCGGCGTAGTACCAGAAGTGGCTCGCCGCGAGCGGCACGTCCACGTCGCGCGATTCCTTGATCGGCTTGCCGGAATCCATCGACTCGAGGACCGCGAACTCGCGCGAGCGCTCCTGGAGGATGCGGCTGATCCGGAACAGGTACTTCGCCCGCTCGCGGCCGCTGAGCTGGCCCCACGATCGACGGTACGCTCGACGCGCGGCGCGGACCGCCCGGTCCGCATCCGCCGGCGTGGCCTTCGCGACGAGCGCCAGCGGGAGTTCCGTGGAAGGATCCACCGAGGCGAATGTCTCGCCCCCGGACGCGGCCACCTCCCGCCCGTTGATGAACAGGCCGTAGCGCTCCTTGAGCGTGACGAGGTCGCGCGCCTCCGGTGCCGGCGCGTACTCCCACGGGATGGCCTGCCCATCGCCAAGACCCCAGCTGCTGGGCGCTGGGGAGGCGGCAGGGGCGACGGCGCTGTCCTTGCGATCGACCATGGCGGCCATTATGGCACCGGACCAGCCGCGGCCCGGTCGCGGCTCGTGGACGTGGCCTGGGTCCTCATGTGAGTTCCGCGGCGAACGGCGGGTCAGCGCCCGCCCGGCCGACCGTGATGGCGGCCACGCGGCTCCCGAACGTGGTCGCGGCGGCGACCGCGTCGATGTTCGCGAGGCCCACCCGGCCGCCGCCGTCCCGCAGGTACGCGACGAGGAAGCCGCCACCGAACGAATCGCCCGCCCCGACCGTGTCCACGACGGTCACGCTCGGGACCGGGACCGTCCGCCGGGCGTCGCCAACGGCCACCACGGTCGGGGAGCCGCCGTCCGTGAGGAGCACGACAGCCGTCCCGCTATCGACGAGTCGGCCCAGCGCGATCGGCCGGTCCACGCCCGGGTGCAGGAAGGCCAGGTCCTCCACGCTGGCCTTCACCACGTCCGCCCGGCGCAGGAGTCGGGCGATCCGGGCGCGATAGGCGTCCGGGTCCGGGGTCGCCGTGGGCCGCGCATTGAGATCGATCATGAGCAGCGTCGTCTCCGGGAGGCCCCCGATCAGCGTCTCCAGCGTCGTGGCCAGCGGCTCCAGGACGAGACCCAGCGTGCCGATGTGGACGGCCTCCGGCGGCGGTCCGTCCAGGATCGGCGCGATGTCGTCCGTCGAGAGGCCGGGCGCGGCCGTTCCCGCGACGTAGAAGCGGTAGGTCGCGGCACCGTGCGCGTCGAGCTCTGCGACGGCGATGGTGGTCGGATCGTCCGTCGACTGGATTTGATCGAGCCGGACGCCGTCGGCGGCCAGTCGAGCGCGGGCGTCACGGCCGAACCGATCCGTCGAGATGCGCGACAGGAAGGCCACATCGCCACCCAGGCGGGCGATCGTCCGCGCCGTGTTGAACGGCCCGCCGCCCGGGACGGCCGCGACCCGCATGGAAGGCTCCACGATCAGGTCCACGAGGCTCTCACCGGCGACGACGATCACGACCACCTCCGGCGGACGGCTCTGCCCGGACAGGATACTCGCGCGCCACGTGGCGCCATGCGACCATGGCTGGCGTGTCCACGACCGGTCGCACCCGGGTCGCCGCCTACGCCCTCTGTCGTGACGTCGAGGGTCGCGTGCTCCTGTGCCACATCGCCCCGTCAGTCGGAGCAGGCGACATCTGGACCCTCCCCGGCGGCGGCCTCCAGTTCGGCGAGGCCCCGGGCGCCGCGGTGCTTCGCGAACTCGAGGAGGAGTCCGGGTACGCCGGCGAGGTGATCCGGCTGCTGGACGTGTCGGATCGCCTCTTCGAGCAGTCTGACGATGGGGTACCGCTTCATGCCATCCGTCTCGTCTACGAGGTTCGCATCGTGGGCGGCGTCATGCGCGACGAGCCGGATGGCTCCACGGATATGTGCCGCTGGGTCACGAACACGGAGGCGGGTGACCTTCACCTGGGTGAGCTCGCCAGGAATGCGATCGCCCGCTCACGCTCGGTGGGGACGTCCCGCGACGACTGACGCTGTCGAGGCCGCGGGCGCCGGCGGGCGGTCCGCCATCCACTCGACGCGGATCCGCTGCCACCAGGCGAAAGCCACGACGCCGGTCACGAGGGACAGGAACCCCCCGACCGCGATCGTGACCGGGATCCCCACCGCAGAGGCAAGGGCGCCCATGGCGATGCCGCCGATCGGCACGGACCCGGCGAACACCGTGGTGTAGACGCTCATCACGCGCCCCCGCAGGCCGTCCGGGACCGCGAGCTGGATGGTGGCGTTGGCGGTGGCCGCCATCGCGATGCCGCCGGCGCCGACCAGGACCATGAGCAGCAGTGAGACGGTGAACGACCCGGACAAGGCGAGGGCCACGCTCGCGATCCCCAGGACGATGGCCCCGATCGCGATACGGGCCGGTCGCGGTCGACCACCGACGACGAGGGTGACCGCCGCCGCCAGGGCGCCCACGCCGGACGCCGTCATCAGGAATCCGTAGCCGGCCGCGTCACTGCCGAGCACGTCCTGGGCCAGGGGTGGGATCAGGACCGCGAAGTTCATGCCAAGGGTCGCCACGACGCCGACCACCACCACGGCCATCAGGACGACCGGCGTGCGGCGCACGAAGCGCAGCCCCTCCGCCAGGTTGTCCACCACCTGGCCCACGGATCGCGGCCGCGGCAGGAGGCGCGCTCTGAGCAGTTCCTCGTCGCGCATCATCGCGAGCCCCGCGATGACCGCGAGGAAGCTCACCGCGTTGATGGCGAAGGCGATGGCGATCCCGAACGCGCCGATGGTCAGTCCGGCGACCGCCGGGCCGGCGACGCGCGCCCCGTTGAACATCGCCGAATTGAGCGAGACGGCGTTCCCGATGTCGCGCGGACCCACCATCTCCATCGCGAACGCCTGGCGCACGGGCATGTCCACGGCATTTGCACAGCCCAGCAGGATGGCCATCACGACCACCATCCAGATCTGGACCATATCAGTGGCCACGAGGATCGCCAGGACCGCGGCGAGGACCATCATCACGACCTGGGCGGCCAGCAGCGTCTGGCGCTTGGGCAGCACGTCGGCCAGGAGCCCGGCAAAGAGGCCGAAGATCACGACCGGCAGGAACTGGGCCGCGGCGACGATCCCGAGCCAGAGCGGATCACCGCCGCTGAGCTGGAGGACGAGCCACGCCTGGGCCACCTGCTGCATCCACGTCCCCACCAGGGAGATGGCCTGCCCGGCGAAGAACAACCGGTAATTGCGATGCCCGAAGGCGCCCAGGCTTCGGCGGGCGGCGGACCGAGCCGAGATCACGAGTGGGCCTCCAGGCCGGCGTCCAGCTCGACCAGGTGGCCGTCGATGTGCTCCAGCCGGCCCTCGGCCTCCGCGATCATCGTGTCCAGTCGATCGCGCTTCTCGCGCAGGGTCGCGATCTGTTGCTCCGTCCGGATGCGGGCATCCTGCAGGATGGCCCGCCGCTCGCCGGGCTCGCTGGTCGTCCGCAGGCGCTCGCGGTTGCGCTGGCGCGCCACCTCGTCCTCCAGCAGCTGGCCGATCTGGGCGAGGCTGAACCCGGCGTCGTCGCGCAACTCCTTGATGAAGCGCAGGCGCTCAAGGTCGGAGGCATCGAAGAGTCGGTAGGCGCCGTCGCTCCGCGCAGCGGGCTCCAGGAGCCCGATCTCCTCGTAGTAGCGGATCGCTCGGCTCGTCAGGCCGGTCTCGGCCGCGACCTCCTGGATTCGCAGCAAGGGCTGGTCAGTGGTGTCGTTGGTCACCCGGGCAGTCTAGCGCAACATTGACGTTGACGTAAAGGTCACTCTCCGTGATGGAGGGCGCGCGGCCGCGGCCTTGGGTCAACGGTCACCGCGTGACCGAACAAACGGAGGAACGGCCGGGCGCGGGGTTTCCTCCGTCGGGTCGGTCGTGGGGTGACCGGAAAGACGAACGAGCGGCGTCAGCGGCGGGTTCCGTCGTCTGGTCGGTCGTGGGGTGACCGGATCCGTCAGGTCGGTCGTGGGGTGACCGGAAAGGCGGCGGGCGTCCGCTGCGGCGGGCTTCGCTGGCGGTGAACGCCGGCAGCCCGAAGAGGTCGCATGACCGTTCCCGGGGTGCCTTCCCTGCACCACGTTCGTCCAGGGTGAATGCCGGAGATGCTGACGGCGTCCCGACGGCGCGCCCGTGGCCTTCAGCGTGCCAATGTTCACCCAAGGTGATCCGGCAGCGAGATCAATCCGCCTCGCGGCGACCCTTTCGACGTGAGTGAACACGTTGCAGGGGAGCGGCCGGCCCACCCGTCCGCACCAACCCCGACATCACGCGAGCGAGTAGCGCTCCTCGCCGGGCTCGCACGGATTGCCGAGGCCGTAGCGGATCTCCCCGGCCGTCACGTCCGCGATGCACCAGAACGCCGTGGCTACTTGCGAGTCCTGCTCCGGATGCCGGCAGATGGACGGGTCGGTCGCGTGGTCGGCGAGCGCCGCACGCAGCCAGACCGCGTCGATGGATCCGGGCGCCGCGGCCTCCAGCAGGGCCAGCGCCCGCTCGAGTCGGACCGCCGAACGCTTCGCGTAGACCGGGTCGCCCTCGAAGGGGCGCATCCGCTGGCAGGCGTAGTGGTTCGTGTGCGCGTACGTCCCCCGCCCTTCGAGCCCTTCCAGTTCCGCGTCGGTCGCGGAGCCCTCGACGTCGACGACGCGCCCGTCCGCCCAGGCGAAGACCGTGTTGTACGAGGACGACCGGTCCGGTCGCAACGCCATCGCCACGGCCTCGTCCATCGACCTCGACGTCAGCTGTTCGCGGACCATCAGCAGTCGCGGCACGCCGACGCGCTCGTCGTTCGGCGACAGCTCATTCCCGGTTAGCGACAGCCCCGCCGAGTTCCAGCCCACGCTGATCCACGGCCCGATGCCGAGCGAGAACACCTCCGGCTCGCCCGGCACGCGCCATTCGATCGCGACGACCGAGTCGCGGGACGCGGGCCCAAGGTCGTTCGTGTGGGCCACCCAGGTGTGGCCATCGGCGGTCGTGGGCGGCCCGGCGACGATATCGGAGCAGCGCCCGTCGACGACCACCCCTTCCGTGGCCATGGAGGGCCGGACCGACCAGATCTCCTCGATCGAGGCCGCGAACAGAGCGAGCGCATCGACGCCGGCGCCCTCGGCCGCGCCGTCGATCTCCTCGACCAGCCACGGCGTCGCCGCCAGGGTCACGTCGCGGTATCGGGCAGCGAGTGCCAACTGCTCGTCGCGAGAGCGCCCCGCGGGCAGCTCGGCGCCGAAGTCGACCGCGCGGCGCAGGACGTCGGCCGTCCCCTCCCCCACCTGGCGGCCGACCTCGCGATGTGAGCCGGAGACCATGAGTCGCGGTATGGGCGACACGCCGGCGTCCCTCAGTCGAGCGTGAAGTGGTCCGGGTCCTGGTAGTGGCCCGTGCGCTGGAACTCGATCTGCATCAGAACGTCGTTGAGCAGCGAGGATGCCCCGAAGCGGAACCAGTCTGGCGTCATCCAGCGCGGACCCAGGGTCTCGTACAGGACCACGAGGTATTGGATCGCCTCCTTGGCCGTCCGGATGCCGCCCGCGGGCTTCATCCCGACCTGGCGGCCGGTCGCCCGCTCGAAGTCGCGGATGGCCTCGAGCATCACGAGCGTGACGGGCAACGTGGCGGCTGGCGTCACCTTGCCCGTGGAGGTCTTGATGAAATCGGCGCCGGCGGCCATCGCCAGGATGGATGCGCGCCGGACGTTGTCGTACGTCTCCAGCTCGCCGGTCTCCAGGATGACCTTGAGGTGCGCCTCGCCACAGGCGTCCTTGACCTCGACGATCTCCTCGAACACGGTCTGGTAGTCGCCTGACAGGAAAGCGCCGCGGTCGATGACCATGTCGATCTCATCGGCGCCCGCGTCCACGGCAGCGCGCGTCTCCGCGAGCTTGATGTCGCGGAACGTCTGGCCGCTGGGGAACCCGGTCGCGACGCTGGCGACCTTGACGCCGCTCCCCCGCAACGCTGCCTTCGCCTCGGCGACCATCGCCGGGTAGACGCAGATCGCCGCGACGTGCGGGATGGTGGGGTCGCCCGGGTGCGGTCGCATCGCCTTCTGGCACAGCGCGCGGATCTTGCCGGGGGTGTCCTTCCCCTCCAGGGTCGTGAGGTCCATCATCCGGATCGTCAGGTCCAGCGCCCACATCTTGGACGCCTTCTTGATGGACCGCTTCTTGAGGCCGTCAACGCGCGACTCGACGCCGACCTGGTCCACGGTGCTCACCCGACCCATCAGGCTGCCGAGCGGGATCCCGAGCGGATTTCCGAGGGGGCTGCCGATGCCGCCGGCCTTGCCGTCCCAGGCGCGCACGAGCTCGTGGGCGCGTTCGCGGGCGGGGCTGTCGGCGTGTCGCGTGGCCGTCATGGGACGGTGAGGATACACCGCGCCCCCGGGATAGCTCAGTGCCCGCGCGGCCGTCTGGGGAGCGGCGGCATGGACCGCTTGCCGTTCACGAGGAAGTGGGCGAACCAGTCACGGACGACGTGCAGGTTCTCCACCCGCCGGAACGGGGTGCCGGACCGGGTCAACTCATGCGTCTCCTCCGGGACTCGCAGCAGGCGGACGGGCCGCTTGTGCGAGCGCAGGAGGGTGAACAGCGTCTCCGCCTGGGCGACGGTCGTGCGGATGTCGTTCTCGGCGTGCTGGATGAGCAGCGGGGTGGTGATCCGGGTGGCGTACGAGATGGGTGAGATCTCACGGAAGTAGGCCGGGTCGCTCCACGGGGTGGCCTCGAACTCAAGCTCCGCCCAGTCGCCCCCGCTGATGTCGCCGGTCATGAACAGCGTCGCCATGTCGCTGACTGACCGGCAGGTCATCGCCGCCCGGAATCGGTCGTCGTGGGCGATGATCCAGTTCGTGAGATAGCCGCCATACGAGCCGCCGGTCAGCCCCAGGCGGTCCGGGTCCGCAAGGCCATCCCCCACGAGCGCGTCGATACCGGCCAGGACGTCGCGCATGGGCCCCGGTCCCCAGTCGCGGTGGTTTCCGTCGTTGAAGTCCTGGCCGTAGCCATCCGAGCCGCGTGGATTGCAGTAGAAGACGCCCATCCCGTTCGCGGCCAGGAGCTGGGATTCCCACATGAGGGACCAGCCGTAGAAGGCGTGCGGACCACCGTGGATCTGGGTCACCAGCGGCGCCTGGCGACCGCCCCCGGGGATGAGCCAGCCCTGGATGGACCGGCCGTCCACGACGGATCGCCGCTCCATGGGCTCGATCAGGGCGATGTCCTCGAGGACCTCCGCGTTGAAGCTCGTGAGCCGGCGGGGTTCGGCGTTGCCGTCCTTGAGCCACAGGTCGGCGGGCTCGGTAGACGTCGAGCGCAGGTAGGCGATGAGGGCACGATTGCGCGCCCCGGCCACGGCGTCCCAGCCGCTGATGTAGTGGCGTCCGGACGTGAGTCGCTCCACGTCACCGTTCGTGGTCGAGATGCGCCACAGCTCGTACGCGCCGTCCACCGGCGCGCTGAAGGTGATCGACTTGCCATCCGGCGAGACCCACAGCCGCGAGACCTCGCCCGGCACGACGTCCGTGACCATCCCGGCGCCGATCATCAGGTCGTGGTCCGCGGAGAGGTTCCGGCCGGCTGTCGGGCCGGCCTCCGATCCGTCCGCGGCGAACAGCCAGATGTCGTTGCGGCTCCCGCCGCGGCCTTCCAGTCGGTGGCCGAGTGCGGCGATCGTCAGGCCGTCCGGCATGAAGATCGGCAGACCCATGACCGTCCTTGGTCCACCCGTGATGGCCATGACGTCGCGCGTGGCCACGTCCACGACATGGATGGCCTGTCGGAACGCGAGGTCGGGATCCCGTCGCCGGTTGGCGGAGAAGGCGATCCGCGATCCATCCGGCGACCAGGCCGGCTCGCCGTCCGACACCGGACCGTCCGTGAGTCGCGAGGCCTCGCCGGTCGCGGCGTCCACAAGCCAGAGGTGCTCGACGCGGTCGTGCAGGAACCCGGCGCCGTTGAGCATGTAGCCCAGCCGATCGATGAAGCGGTAGTCGGACCGCGGCGCCTCGCCGGGTCGCGGTGTACCCCCCGTGCCCCGGCGTCGAGCGTCCTCGTCGAAGGTCGCGGCGACGGAGCTCGACACGGCGACCAGGCGCGTGCCGTCCGGCGACCAATCGAAGCTGCTGACCCCGCGCGGCAGATCCGTGAGGCGCCGTGCCTCGCCGCCGAAGCCATCCAGCGTGATGACGTGCACCTGGACCGCGTCCTCGCGGTCCTTGCCCGGTCGTGCCCGCTTCGGCTCCTCCTCGATGATCGGCCGGCGGTCGGACAGGAAGGCCAGCGCCCGTCCGTCCGGGGAGAAGCGCGCGTGGTGGTCGTTCCGGGCGCCCAGGGTGAGCTGGCGGGGCGGTGGCGCCGTGGCTTCATCGGCGGTCGAGACGAGCCACAGGGCTTGGCGATAGCCGTCGAAGGTCGGCGCGACGGTCTGCATCGTGACGACGACCCAGTTGCCGTCCGGGGACAGGCGTGGCTCCGTCGCGATGCGCAGGCGATACAGGTCCTCGGGGAGAGGCGGACGCGGCACGGGCAGGTCCTCGGGGCAGGCGTCGGGGACCGGTGCGTCGCCGCTTCTGGCGGCACCGGATGGTCAGTCCCCTGAGTCTAGCCACCCGGGCCGGAAGCGTCTCCGGGCGTACCATCGAGCGGACGATGACCGACCAGCTCGCCCTTCCGCTCGACGGCGCCGCCGACCGGCTGCCGGACCTCCCGGACCTGCGGCCGATGCTGCCCCGTCCTCTCCCCGAGGCGTTCGACTCGGCGGACCACCTGTTCGAGCCGTGGTGGGGCGGGGCGCGCGTGCTGGTGTCCATCGGGCCGGCCGCGACGGCCGGCGAAGGCCGGATCCGGGTCGTGGACGCGGATGGTGTGGATCGCACGGCGGCACTCCCCGAACTGGCCGGCACAGCCGTCCGTGTGGCGGCCCGGTCGGCCATCCTGGATGGGGAACTCGTGGTGGTGGATGCGGACGGACGCGCGGACGGTGCCGCGCTCGCGGCGCGGCTGGCCGGTGGGGCGGGGCGGCCGGTGGCCTTCCTTGCCTTCGACGTGCTGCACGTTGACGGCCGCTCGCTGCTGGGCCAGCCGCTGGTCCGCCGGCGGGAGGCGTTGCGGCGCGTGCTCCGGCCGGGTGACGAGGTCGTCGCCGTACCGGCCATCGCAACGGAGGGACGTGCCCTGTTCGAGGCGATCGTGGCCCAGGGCCTGGCCGGCATGATGGCTCGGCAGCGCCAGGGGCCATATCTGCCGGGGGTCCGCTCGCGGCTGTGGCGGGTCATCCCGGCGCGTGCCGGAAGCGTGCCTCCGAGTGAGCTGGCGGCCGCGCCGGCTGAGCCGGCGGCGGTCGTCTCGGCGACGGCCCCGGTCCTCGCGCTGTTGAGCAAGCTGCCGTTCGACCTGGAGGATGGCTGACGGGGGCGCGCCGGGGGGCGCCGGGAAGCGCCGGGGGCAGGAGCGTGACCGGGGGCCCCGCCGTCCATCGCCGCCCCCGTTTCGGTGCCAGCGCAATACCGGGGGCATCGACGGCCGCAACGGGCTCTCGGACCGGTCGCGGCG
>JBBEBL010000124.1:0-2232 GCA_040882345.1 Chloroflexota bacterium | reverse complement strand
GGCGGCCCTGCCACCGCCCCCCGATCAGGCCCGGAGCGCCGCCGTGATGAACGCGCGCAGCCCCGGGCGCTGGCCGTACAGCAGGACGCCGGCGGCGTAGACCCGCGCCGCGACGATCGCGACCACGACGATGGCCACCAGCAACAGCCCGATGGACAGGGCCAGCTCCCACGGCTCCACCCGACCGACCATGACCCGCGCCAGCATGACGAATGGACTGAACGGTGGCACGAACGACAGGATGGCCGTGAACCCGCGACCGCCCCCGCCCAGCGCGACGATGGCGGCGAGGTACCCGGTCATGGCCAGGATGCTGAGCGGCAGGGACAGGGTCTGGAGGTCGTCAGGTCGACTCACGAACGCGCCCATCGCGGCGTAGATGAGGGCGAACAGGGTGAACCCCAGCAGGAAGAACACGCCGTAGGTCAGGAGCAGCTCCGGCGTCAGGCCCACGAGCGGGGCGCCGGCCGCCCACGTGGGACCCAGGATCGCCTCCGCGACGCGATCCTGGAAGGCCAGCACGACGAGGGCCGGGACGGCGATGGCGATGTACTGCGTCAGCCCCGCAAGGCCGATCCCGATGACCTTGCCCGCGAGCAGTTGCCGGGGCGAGGCGGCGCTGATCATCACCTCCATCACCCGACTGCTCTTTTCGGCGGCCACGCCCATCGCGACCCACATCCCATAGATCACCACGGTGATGAAGATGAGCACGACGAAGACGATGCCCAGGAACGACCGACTGGCGAGCTCCTGCTGGTCCACCGGACGACCTCCGTCGGTCGGGACGTTGATCGAATCGATATCGAAGCTGGGCGTCTGGAAGGGCTGGAGCTGCGCGCCGGGTGGCAGCGTCGCCGTCCAGTCGAGGATGCCCACGGCGATGGCCGCGAACCCGATGAGCTGGCTGCGCACGCTGTCGGCCGGACCGTTCGTCCGGTACCGGACCTCGACTTGGCCAGTGGATCCACGCTCCACCGTGACGATGCCCTCGATGTCGCCGCGGATGAGGCTGTCCTCGGCGGCGCCCGGATCGGCGGCACGCTCGAGGAGGAACGTCTTTTCCCAGGTCTCCCGGTCCGTGCCAGCCGGTGGGATGTTCAGCAGGCTGTCCGCGACCGCGACGGTGCGCGCCGCCAGGCCCGCATCGGACGAGACGACGACCAGCCGCGTGACGGTCTGGCGGTCGAAATAGCGGATCGCGATCGGGGCGAGCGCGACCGCCAGCGCCAGGCCGATGAGGACGAACGTGGACGCGACGAACAGGGGGCTCCGTGTCCGGTCGCGATACTCGCGGCGGGCCACGATGGCGGCGTTGGGCAGGAGCGGGTCGCGTCGGGACATCAGGCGGCCGCGTCGTCGTCGGCGATGTCCGGTGGCGTCGTCCGGTCGTCCGCGAGCGTCGATTCGTCGCCCGCTGGTCGACCCACGCGGTCGATGAAGATCGCCTCAAGGGACGGCTCAGTCACCTCGAACCGGGTGACGGGCGCGCCGCGCGCGACGGCCGCCGCGAGGATCTCCGACGGTTCCGTCCCGGCGGCCAATTCCACCTCGGAGTACCCGGCGCCGGGGCGGACGACGACGACCCCCGGGAGCGCGGCGAGCCACGGTGGCATGCTCTCGCCCTGGATACCCAGCCGGACCGTCCGGGCGCGGCTGGAACGCTTGACGTCGGCCAGGGTCCCGCCGGCCACCACTCTCCCTCGATCCACGATCGCCAGCGAATCGCAGAGCGCCTCGGCAGCCTCCATCTGGTGCGTCGAGAAGACGATCGTGCGACCGGCATCGCGGAGTTCGACGAAGGCCTCGCGAAGGAGCGCGAGGTTGACCGGGTCAAGGCCCGTGAACGGCTCGTCCATGAGCAGCACTTCCGGCTCATGGAGGAGGGCCGCGATGAACTGGACCTTCTGCTGGTTGCCCTTGCTCAGTTCCTCGGCTCGCCGGTCCGCATAGTCGGGGATGCGGAAACGGGTGAGCCAGTGCAACGCATCGCTGCGCGCCTGGTCGGTCGGCTGTCCGTACAGGGAGGCGAAGTAGACGAGTTGGTCCAGGACCGGCATGCGCGGATAGAGGCCGCGCTCTTCCGGCAGGTAGCCCCACGTCCGGCGCGGCAGCTCCGCGGTCGGGACGCCATCCCAGCGGACCTCGCCCGCGTCGGCGCGCAGGATGCCGAGGCAGATGCGCATGGTCGTGGTCTTGCCGGCGCCGTTCGCACCCAGGAAGCCGAAGATC
>JBBEBL010000123.1:18324-27033 GCA_040882345.1 Chloroflexota bacterium | reverse complement strand
AGCGTGCAGATCACGATGGCCGAGGCATTCGGCGTCGACGGGCGCGGCGCCTTCTACGAGGAGGTCGGCGCCCTTCGCGACGTCGTCCAGAATCACCTGCTCCAGGTGGTGGCCATGCTGGCCATGGAACCACCCGTCGGAGGCGACGCGGACGCGATGCGCGCCGAGAAGGTCAAGGTCTTCCGCGCGACGACCTCGGTCGACCCGGACGCCGTCGTGCGCGGGCAGTACGAGGGATATCTCGACGAGGCCGGCGTGAAGCCCGAGTCGGATGTCGAAACGTACATCGCGCTCCGGCTCGAGATCGAGTCGTGGCGCTGGGCGGGCGTGCCCTTCTTCCTGCGGGCCGGCAAGCGCCTTGGCGAGACCGCCCTCGAGGCGGTGATCGAGTTCAAGGCGGCGCCCCGGCTGCTGTTCGCGGAGCCGGGTACGCCGGCACCGCACCCCAACCACCTTCGCCTGCGGCTGGGCGGGGGCGACGAGGGGATCGAGCTGTCGCTTGAGGCGAAGGTCCCGGGCGAGACGATGGAGACGCGGCCGGTGCCGCTGGCGTTCTCCTACGAGAAGGCGCTCGGCGAGCAGGCGGAGGCGTATGAGCGGCTCCTGCTCGACGCGATCGAAGGGCGACAGGCGCTGTTCGCCCGCCAGGACGGTGTCGAGGAGTGCTGGCGCATCGTCGAGCCGGCGCTACACGGGGTTCGGCCGGCGATCGGGTACGCGCCCGGCTCGTGGGGCCCCGACGCCGCCGCTGACCTGATCGAGCCGGTCGGGACGTGGCACACACCTCGGATGCTCACGTGACCGCCCCTGACAGCACCGCCGACGGCGTATCCGCCGCAACCGCCGAACACGTGCGCCTGGGAGAGGCGCGATCCGGCGTACCGTGGAAGAAGTGGGGGCCGTACCTGGCCGAGCGGGCGTGGGGGACCGTCCGCGAGGACTACTCGGGGGACGGCGATGCGTGGGGTTCGTTCACGCACGACGATGCCCGACGCCGCGCCTACCGATGGAACGAGGATGGCCTGCTCGGGATCTCCGACGACGAGGGCCGACTGTGCCTGGCGCTCAGTCTCTGGAACGAGCGGGACCCCATCCTCAAGGAGCGCCTGTTCGGACTGTCCAACCCGGAGGGCAACCACGGCGAGGACGTCAAGGAACTCTACTTCTACCTCGACGCGCTGCCAACGTCCGCCCTGTTGCGGGCCGCGTACCTGTACCCACAACGGGCCTTTCCCTACGCGGACCTGGTGGCCGAGAACGCACGTCGAGGTGGCGATGAGCGTGAGTACGAGATCCTCGACACCGGGGCCTTGGACGACGACCGGTTCTTCGACGTCGAGGTCACGTATGCGAAGGCCGGGCCAGAACAGATCATCATGCGCGTCCGGGCCACGAATCTCGGTCCGGACCCCGCCCCCCTCCATCTCATGCCCACCCTCTGGTTCCGCAACACCTGGTCGTGGGACCGATCGCTCGCGACTCCGCGGCCATCCCTCCGCCAGGAGGGCGACGCGGTCATCGCCGAGGATGACGCGCTGGGTCGCCATGCGATCGCGGCCGAGGCGCCCGGAGCGGAACTGCGCTGGATGTTCACGGACAACGAGACCGCGGGCGGCCCCGGGAGCGACGGCCCACGACACACCAAGGACGCGTTCCATCGCCTCGTGGTCAACGGTGAGCTCGATGCCGTCAACCCGGCCCTCCACGGGACGAAGGCGACCGTCGCGGCCCGCTGGACCGTCCCGCCGGGAGCGACGGTGGAGCTCCGACTTGCCATGGTCGCCGACGGCACCGGATCGCCGCGCGCGCTGCTCGACGACGTCGACGGGCTGATCACCCGGCGTACGGCCGAGGCGGACGCGTTCTATCACGAGCTGGCCTGGCCCACGATGAACGCCGGGGAGCGGCAGGTCCAGCGTCAGGCCCTCGCCGGCCTGCTGTGGTCGCTCCAGTTCTACGCCTACGACGTGGAGCGCTGGCGGGCCGGCGACATCGTGGCCCCGCCCGCCGGGCACGCCGCGTCGCGGAACACCGACTGGGGGCATCTCAGGACCGGTCGCGTGCTGAGCATGCCAGACACCTGGGAGTACCCGTGGTTCGCCGCTTGGGACCTCGCCTTCCAGGCCGTATCGTTGGATCTCGTGGACCCGGATCGGGCCAAGGAGCAACTCCTCGCCCTGTTCGATGATCGACTGCTGCACCCGAGTGGACAGATCCCGGGCTACGAGTGGGAGTTCTCCGACACCAATCCGCCGCTGCAGGCGTGGGCCGCCCTTCGCCTCTACCGGCGCGAGAAGACCGTGACCGGGACCGGGGACCGGGCCTTCCTGGAGCGGATGCTGCACGGCCTGATGCTCAACTTCGGCTGGTGGGTCAACCGGCGCGATCGGGGCGGTCGCAACCTGTTCGAGGGCGGGTTCCTGGGCCTCGACAACATCTCCATCCTGGATCGCAGCGCGCTGGATGCCGACGGGCAGGTCCTTGAGCAGGCCGACGCGACCGGCTGGATGGCGTTCCTCGCCCTCGGGCTCACGGAGATGGCGCTCGAGCTCGCGGTCGACGAGCCCGTCTACGTCGACATGGCCAAGCATTTCCTGGGCCGGTTCGTCGCGATCGGCGAGGCGCTCGCGACCGTCGGCGGGGAGGGCCTGTGGGATCCCGACGAGCAATTCTTCTTCGACCTCTTGCGCCCGTCCGGGGAGCCCCCCATCCGCGTGAAGGCGTTCTCCGTCGTCGGACTCATCCCGCTGTTCGCGACACGCGTCCTGGACGTGTCACTGCTGGAAGCCGTGCCGTCGTTCGCTTCGTATCTCGACCAGCTTGCGCAGGAGCACCCGACCTACTTCGGCGACTGCGCGTGTTTCGCGACGCCCGATGCGTCCGGCCATCGGCTCCTCGCGATCGTCGACGAGCACCGCCTGGGGCCGATCCTGGACCGACTCCTCGATGAGGACCGCTTCCTGTCAGCCCATGGCGTTCGCAGTGTCTCGCGTCGACACAGCCGCCGGGACCTGCCCGTCGACGTCACCGTGGGCGGGGTCACGAGCCGCGTGGAATACGAGCCGGGCGAGACGGCGACGCGCCTCAAGGGTGGCAATTCGAACTGGCGCGGACCCGTCTGGTTGCCGATCAACTACCTGCTCTGGCTGAGCCTGCGCCAGTACGGTCGGTACTACGGGGGCGGACTCACGCACGAGCACCCCGCCCCGACCGGCCAGCCGCTGGGCCTCCGGGACATCGCGGACGACCTCTGTCGCCGGCTGGTCTCGCTGTACGTCCCCGGCACGGACCGTATCCGCCCGGCGCACGGTCCCGACCCCCGTTGGCGAGACCACCCCGCGTTCCGGGAGCGTCTGCAGTTCTACGAGTACTTCCACGGCGAGTCCGGGTCGGGTCTTGGGGCGTCTCACCAGACTGGCTGGACGGCGCTGCTCGCCAATCTGATCGACGAATACCATCGACCGACCACCGGGGGGACGTCGCGATGAAGGTCCCTACGCGCCTCGCGTCCACGACGCGGCCCATCGTGTACGAGCTGGACACCCGGGCGTGGCTGGCGGCGCTCTCGCGTCGATACGGCCGCAACGTCCGGCTCGGGGACGTTCCGGATGGCGCCCTGAAGGCCATCACGGGCACAGGCTGCGACATGGTCTGGCTGATGGGCGTCTGGAGGACCGGTGCGGCCGGTCGGAAGGTGGCCCGCAGCCTGTCGTGGCTCGCGACCGAGGCGCGAACGATCCTGCCGGACTTCACGCCACGCGACATCGTCGGGTCCCCGTATGCCATCGCCGACTACGAGGTTGCCTCATCGCTGGGCGGTGACGAGGGTCTCGCCAGTCTCCGTCGGCGACTCGCTCGCGTCGGTGTCGGCGTCGTCCTGGACTTCGTTCCGAATCACACGGCGCTGGACCACCCGTGGGTCCACCGCCACCCGGACTGGTACGTGCGGGCGACACCCGAGCGCGCTGCCTCGGATCCGTCCAGTTGGTTCCCGGTCCGCGCTGGGGGGCCGACGCGGTTCCTCGCGCACGGCCGCGACCCGAATCTCCCGGCATGGCCGGACACGGCCCAGCTGGACTACCGCGTCCCGGAGGTGCGGGCCGCGATGAGTGACGTCCTGCTCCAGATCGCGACCCGTTGCGATGCGATCAGGTGCGATATGGCGATGCTGGAGCTGGAGGACGTCTTCTGCGCGACATGGCAGAGCCGCGTCGTGGAACCCGCCAGCGGCGGTGATGTACCCGCCGGCGAGTTCTGGTGGCACGCGATCAGGGCGCTCCGAACGCGCTATCCCAACGTCATCATGATCGCGGAGTCGTACTGGGGTCTCGAGTACCGACTCCAGCAGATGGGCTTCGACTATACCTACGACAAGACCCTGCTCGATCGACTGCGCGACGGGAACGGCGTCGAGGTCGCGGCGCATCTTCGGGCCGATGCCGACTACCAGCGACGGTCCGTCAGGTTCCTGGAGAACCACGATGAACCGCGGGCGGCGGCCTCCATGTCGCCGTCCCGACTGCGCGCGGCGGCCGTGGTGGTGGCGGCCGTCCCGGGGATGCTCCTGCTGCACGATGGCCAGCTCGACGGCGCGCGGTTCCGAACTCCCGTCGAGCTCGGACGGCGGCCCGACGAGCCGATCGATGTGGAGCTCCGTGCCTTCTACGAGCGGTTACTTGCCGCGGTCGGTGGGGTGGCGGTCCGCCGCGGGACGCCCATCCGACTCGATCCCAGGGCGACCTGGGAGGGCGACTCGACGCATGCCGGCGTGGTCGCATGGCTGTGGGTCGGTCCCCGGCGGTCGTTTCGCCTGATGGTCGCCAACCTTGGCCCCACGACGGCACGCTGTTTCCTGCCGATCCGGGTCCCCGACTTCGCCGGGCGCACGATCGTCCTGGAGGACCTGCTGAGCGACGCTCGATACGAGCGCGATGGCTCGCAGCTCCTTGATCGCGGCCTATACCTTGAGATGCCGCCGGACGGTCACCACCTGTTCCGATTCCGCGGCCACGGACCGGGCGCGCTGAAGGCGGTGGACACGCATGAGCCGTGACCGGCGGTGGACCGGACACGAATCGACCCGGTCCCCAGGAACCGGGTCGTTCGTCGCCGCGGGGAGGGAGGAGAACCGCGTCTGGGCCCATCATGCCTCGCTCGCGGTCGGGCGCACCGTAAGCCAGAACACGGCGGCCACGTCGCGGACCGACGATGATCGGGTGGCTGCCGCGACCGCGGCTGCGAATCAAACGGAGCACCACCACGTGACCAACGACCTACCGATCCCCGACATCCTGACCGTGTACGGCGCGAGCTGGTGCGGTGATTGCCGCAACGCGCGTCGATATCTCGACGCGGTCGGCGCGGAGTATCGCTACATCGACCTGGGCCAGGACCATGCGTCCCAGAGAGTGCTCGATGACGCGGGGTATCGGGCGATCCCGGTCGTCGTCACGCCGAGCGGGACGATCCTCATCGAGCCATCCCAGCGTGAGCTCGCGGAAGCCATCGGCATCGCGGCGGCATGATCCCGCGCGCACCCACTGGAGACCAGATACCCGTGCAGACCGACACATTCGATCTCGTCATCATCGGCGCCGGCGGTGCCGGTGAGGCAGCGGCCCACCTCGCCCGGGCGCGCGGCGCCTCGGTCGCCATCGTGGACCGCGAACTCTACGGTGGTTCGTGCCCCTACTGGGCGTGCATGCCGTCCAAGACGCTGCTGCACGCGGCGAGCGTCCACGCCGGCGGCGGCGACTATGGCTGGCCCGCGGCCTCGGCTCGGCGCGACTACATGATCAACCGCGAGGGAACCGATGTGCCGAGCGACGCCGGCCACGTGAGCAGCCTTGAGGCGGCGGGAGCCGTCGTCATCCGGGGGACCGCACGGGTCGCCGGGCCGGGGTCGGTGGTCGTGTCGATGGACGGTTCCGATCAGGACCGAACGCTGAGCGCTCGGCACATCGTCATCGCGGTCGGCTCGAACCCGACGATCCCGTCCATCGACGGGCTCGACTCGATCACCCCGTGGACGAACCGGCAGGCAACGTCCACGCGCACGCTGCCGCACAGCCTGGTCATCCTCGGGGCCGGACCCACCGGCGTCGAGATGGCCCAGGTGTACGCCCGGTACGGCGTCCCGACGGTCCTGATCTCGCCACAGTCGACCATCAATCCCAAGGATCATCCGCGGAACTCGGCGGCGATCGAGGCCGGATTGCGACGCGACGGTGTCGACATCCGGACGGGGGTCCGGGCGACCCGGATCCAGGCACGTTCGGCAGCGTCCGGTGCCCATGTCATCCATCTCTCCGACGGCACGACCGTCGAGGGTCACGAGCTCCTGCTCGCGGTGGGCCGCACGTACCCGCTGGCCGACCTCGGACTGGAGACGATCGGCGTGGACGTTTCGAACGGTCGCGTCGATGTCGGCCCGGACCTGCGCATCGCCGACGGCGTCTTCCTGGTCGGCGATCCGGCCGGCCCGGAGATGAGCACGCACCAGTCCCACTACCAGGGTGAGTTCGCCGTCCGGATCGCGCTCGGTGATGCCGCTCGACCGGATTACAGCGCGCTTCCGCATGCCGTCTACACGGACCCGGAGGCTGCCGGTGTGGGACTCACACTGGAGCAGGCACTGGCTGCCGGGCACGACGCGTTCGAGGAGGTCGCCGATCTCGCGATGACGGCCAAGGGCTATGTGGCCGAGGCGGAGGGGCACGTCACGATCGTCGTGGACCGCGCGACCAGGACCCTGCGCGGGGCGTTCATCGCCGGACCGGCGGCGTCCGAGGTCATCCACGAGGCCGTGCTGGCCATGAAGACCCAGGCCACGATGGATGTCCTGGCTGACACCATCCATGCCTTCCCGACGACGGCACGGGTGATGGGTAGCCTGTTCAGTCAGGCCCTGACCCGCATCGAATCGGGCCGGTAGCGGGCACGATGCCGACGGCCACTCCCGAGGTGCCGATCCTCTCGGCCTCGTCAGTCCCGACCGTGAGCGCGGCCCAGATGACCGCGGTGGATCGCTCGGCGATCGAGGATTACGGCGTGACCTTGCTCCAGATGATGGAGCAGGCGGGATCCCACCTTGCCGAGGTCGTGCGGATGGAATCCGGTGGCGCCCTGCGCGATCGGCGCGTCGTGGTCGCCGTCGGCCCTGGAAACAACGGAGGGGGCGGTCTGGTCGCCGCCAGGCACCTGGCCAATCGAGGGGCCATCGTGCGCGTCGTCCTGTCACGCCCCGCGCTGCGCATGACCGAGGCGGGACGCCACCAGCTCGCAACGCTCCTGGCGATGGGGGCGCACTGTTGCGTCGCCACATTCGACCTCGCTGATGACGACCTGGAGCGGGTTCTTGGCGAGGCGGATATCGTCGTGGACGCCGTGCTCGGATATCGTGCGCTGGGTGCACCCCGCGGCGAGGAGGAGCGTTTGATCGGATTCCTGACTCGAGCCGGTCGGCCCGTCGTCAGCCTTGATCTGCCGTCCGGCCTGGACCCTGACGACGGATCCATGCCGGGGTCCGCGGTCACGGCCGTCGCAACGCTGACCCTTGCCTTGCCGAAGCCCGGACTGTTCCGCGGCGCCGGGCCGGCGCACGCCGGGCGCGTGTATCTCGGGGACCTTGGGCTGCCGACGGCGATGTACGCGGCCCTGGACATCCCGCTGGGCACTCCGTTCTCGAGCGGGCGTATCGTGCTGCTGGAGCCGGGCGCATGACGGCAGCGCAGACCCGTTCGTTCACCGAGAAGCTGGGCCTCCTCAGCGAGGTCGCGTTGTTCGCCGGCCTGTCCGAGGCGGACATGCAGGCCATCGGCCACGCCACCACGATGACCCACTGCGTCCGCGGTCAGCAGATCCTCTCGCCCGATGATCCACCAGACCGGATCCACATCATCAAGAAGGGCCGTGTCCGGGTCTACCGGCTGTCACCGGACGGCAAGCAGCTCACCCTGGACATCTATGAGAAGGGCACGATCCTGGGCGACATGAACCTGCTCGGCCAGGATCGCCTGCCGGAGGCCTACGCGGAGGCGATCGACGACGGCGTGATCTGCACGATCTCCCCGGATGAGCTTCGCCGCCTGATCGTGCGCTACCCGGTGGTCGGGGTGAATATCATCCGGCACCTGTCCCGACGCCTCGAGTCGGCCGAGCGGGAACTGGAGGCGATGGCCTACCAGCGGGTCGATCAGCGGCTGGCGCGCAAACTGCTCGATCTCGGGCAGCGGTTCGGGGTGTCGACCGTTCGCGGCACCTTGATCCAGGCGAGGCTGACGCAGCAGGAGCTGGCGGAGATGATCGGGACCACGCGAGAGACGCTGGCCCACACGCTCGGCGACTTCCGTCGTCGGGGCCTCCTCGAATCGTCGAAGCACAATGTCGTGATCCGCGACGCGGAGCGGCTCGCGGAGATCGCGGAAGGCGACTGACCCGGTCCACTTGACGCCATCGCGGGGGGCGAACCAGATCGCGTTCTACGACCCCCCGTCGTGCAATGTCACGCGAATCGTCGGTTCGGCAGCGGTCCCATCCACGGTCCCGCACGAATCCTCGCCCGACGACCGACCCCGCCAGCCGCGCCCCGCACACGACGACCGATAGTCGTATCCCGCGACCCGGACGGCCCCACGCGACCCGGGCGGCCGCCAAGGGTTGGGATGGACCGACTGGCCGATCAGGCTCATGACCTGTGGTTCGCCGACC
>JBBEBL010000123.1:15887-18224 GCA_040882345.1 Chloroflexota bacterium | reverse complement strand
CCGACCAGCGCCGCCACCATCGGCACTGAACCGCCGACGGACTTCGAGTCTGCTGCCCTCGGCGGTATCACGCCTGCCGGCCGCTGGCCGTGCCTTGCCAAGTGGTCGCTGGCCCTCATACTCGATGGTCACGCGGTCCGAGTATGGAGGCACGATGCGTCTGCAGCGGCGTCGATTCACTGAAGCGTCCGACGTGAGACTCCTCCCTCACGGCAAGGTCGAGGTCGTGGAACTTGACGATACGGTCGTCGGTCGCATGACCTATGAACCGGGCTGGCGCTGGTCCGCGGACGTCCGACCGATCGCGGGTACCGACACCTGCCAGTTCCACCACCTTGGGGTGACGCTTTCGGGTCGCTTGCGGGTCCAGATGGTGGACGGCACGGAACTGGAGGTCGGACCTGGTGAAGTGTTCGAGATCCCACCCGGCCACGACGCGTGGGTGCTCGGGGACCAACCGTGGGTATCGGTCGATTTCGAGGCGATGCGGACATTCGCCAAGGTGTCGGACACAAGTGGCGAGCGGATCCTGGCCTCGATCGTCTTCACCGACATCGTCGATTCGACCGACTCGGCGTCGCAGCTCGGTTCCGCGCGTTGGCGAGATCTCATCGGCGTCCACAACAGCCGCGCCGCCACGGCCATCGATCGGCATCGGGGTCGGCTGATCAAGACCACCGGCGACGGCGTGCTCGCCCAGTTCGACTCTGCCGAACGTGCCGTCCGAGGGGCTGCGGCGATTCGTGATGCCGTGCACGGACTCGGGCTCAGGATCCGGGCCGGCGTCCATTCCGGGGAGGTCCAGGCGACCGCTGGGGACGTCCGCGGAATCGCCGTCCACATCGCCGCCCGGATCATGGCGGAGGCAGGATCCGGTGAGATCCTGGTCTCGGCCACGGTGATGGACCTGGTCGACGGCTCTGGTCTCGCGTTCGAGGACGCCGGCACCCACGAATTGAAGGGGGTTCACGGAGCGCGCCAGCTCTACCGGCTGGCCGCCGCGATGCCCGCGCAGGACGATCCAGCGCGCTGATCACTTCGTCGTCCACGGGATCTCCGTGGCTCCGATCATGCGTCGCTACGAGACCTGGCGGAGCCGATCCGCCGCCTGAGGTGCTATCGCGGATACGGCATCTGCGCGATGACCGCACAGCGGGAGCCGGGGTACCGTGCTCGTACGTCCATGACCATGACCGACGCGACCTGCTCCGCCGACCGCCTGACCGCTGCGTTCGCGCGCGCCGTGGACGCGCACTATGCGATCGCCATCCTGGAGGGCTCCGGTACGGTGCCCGTCCGCGCGACGATGGAGGAGCTGCGGGACGAGCGTGGCGCGGTGTCGCTCATCGTCCTGCGGGTGGACCTGACGGGGCTGGACCGCACCCGGGTACTCGCCGCGATCTCCGGTGGACATGGCGTGCCGATCGCGGAGCCCGACCCATCCGCGGACCTCGTGCAGGTCGCCTGAGTCGGCACGCGCCGATTCGCGTGCGCCCGCCCCCTGGCCAGCCCGTGCGCTGAGCGCACCCAACGACCAGCGAGCGGCCTGTCTGGCCACGCGGACAGGCCCACCTTCGTCGCTTCGTGCGCTGAACGTGCCTGTCGACGTCGGAGCGGTCGTGTGGGTCGCGTTGACGGCGTCCCGTGCGTCGTTGCGTGCGCTGGGCGCACCTGCGAGGTCGGCGAGGCCATCGCGCTGCTAGCATCGACTCACATGACGGCCAAGCGCTACGACTACGTCATCGTGGGCGGAGGGTCCGCCGGTTCCGCCCTGGCCAACCGCCTGACGGAGGACCCGGCCACGACCGTGCTCGTGCTGGAGGCCGGGCGCTCCGACTGGCGGATCGATCCGTTCATCCACATGCCGGCTGCCCTGACCTTCCCCATCGGCAGTCGGTTCTACGACTGGAAGTACGAATCGGAGCCGGAGCCGTTCATGAACGGTCGCCGGATCTATCACGCGCGCGGCAAGGTGCTGGGCGGCAGCAGCAGCATCAACGGCCAGATCTTCCAGCGCGGCAACCCGCTGGACTACGAGCGCTGGGCGGCCGACCCCGGCATGGAGACATGGGACTACGCGCACTGCCTGCCGTACTTCAAGAAGATGGAGACGTGTCTCGCGGCCACGCCGGACGATCCGTGGCGCGGGCATGACGGCCCCCTGGTCCTGGAGCGCGGTCCGGCCACGAATCCGCTGTTCACGGCCTTCTTCGATGCCACGGTGCAGGCCGGCTATCCGCGGACCGACGACGTGAACGGGTACCGCCAGGAGGGCTTCGCCCCGTTCGACCGGAACATCCACCGGGGCGGGGGGGGGGGGGGGGGGGGGGGGGGGGG